>JAETPP010000120.1 GCA_021771115.1 Bacillota bacterium
GGTCGGTGCAGACAAAGGCCTTCTGATAGCCGCGGGCAGTCAGCTCGGGGACGATGTTTTGAATGCCCCCGGCTCCGTGATAGGAAATGGTGTTCAATACGATACGGTTTGACATACTACTCTCTCCTTTATTTTTGGGCGGGCTGTGCCGCCTTGATTTGACATTGCAGATTTCCAAGGGCCGTGGCCTCAATGGGAAGGGCGATCACGGTTTTTCCGGTGGCCGCTTGGGTCAGGCGGTTTAAGAATTGGTTTTTCGCCCCGCCGCCTACGAGATACAGCTTTTCATAGTGCCTGCCGGTAAGCTGTTCCAGCTCCCTTACGGCGTTTCCGTAGCCGATAGCCAGAGAACGGTAGGCGCAGCGGAAATAGTCTCCCACCGTCTCCGGGGCGGGATACCCATTTTCCAGCAGAGTGCTTTTCACTGCGCCGCTCATGCTTTTCGGGGCAAGGAAAGCCTGGCTCGTCACGTCTACAAGCCCCTCATAGCCGCTTTTCTCCACCTCTTTTTCGATCTCTGAAAAAGACTGCTCCGGGCAAAGCTCACTGCGAAGCGTATTGACCATCCACATGCCCATGATGTTTTTCAGATACCGCACATAGCCTACGCCGCCCTCATTGGAAAAATTGGCAATGCGGCTTTCCGGCGTGGTGATGGGCTTTAAAAGCTTTGCGCCTAAAAGGCTCCAGGTGCCGGAGGAAAGGAAGAGCTCTTCTCCCTCCATGGGGATCCCCTCTACCGCGCTGGCGGTATCGTGGGTAGGACACAAAACCACTCGAATCCCCTTGTATTTCCCCAGGACAGTTCCCGGCTGGGAAAGCTCATGAAACAGTGCCGGGGGAAATCCCAGCTTTTCTATGATCACTTTATCAAATTCCCCAGAGGCTGCGTTGACAAGGCCCGTTGTCGTGGCTTCGGTATATTCATGGGCCTTTTTCCCGCACAGCCGCCACATCAGGTATTCGGGAAGCATCAGATACCCGTCTACACCCTCCAAGCGCCCCGCCGCTTTGTCGGCATAGAGCTGATAGATGGTATTAAAGGGCTGAAACTGGATGCCGGTGCGGGCATACAGCTCTTCGAAGGGGATCTTCTCATGCACCTGATCGATCACAGCCTGTGTGCGGCTGTCCCGGTATGCATAGCAGGGGAGCACCGGCTCATCTCCCCGGAAAAGCACATAGTCTACCCCCCAGGTATCGATGGAAAGGCTTTCGATTTGCGGGCATTTTGCCAGGGCGCAGTCGATGCCCGCCCGAACCTCCCGCTCCAGGCGCTCCAGGTCCCAGACCAGATGTCCGTTTTCCTCATCGGCGCCGTTTTGGAACCGGTAGACCTCTTCTGTTTTCAGCTCTCCGTTTTCCCTCCAGCCTAAAATGTGCCGCCCGGAGGACGCGCCGATATCGATGGCCAAATAGCGCTTCATAGGATCACCCTTTTCTTTCGGAAAGCAGTTTCCGCGCCGCTTTCCGCGCCGCTTTCCTGATTTTTTAGAACGACAAGCTTAGGGGCTGTTTGAAAAATCATAAACATCGTCTGTTTCCCGGCGGGAAGCCTCCCGATGGCTTCTCCTTTTGCCGATTGGAATACTTTTTCTTCATCATACACTTTTGAGCGGCAAAATTCAACCGAAATAAAGCTCTTGTCATCTGAATTTTTCCCGTGTACAATTAAGGCAGCACCGCACAAAGGCCATAGGACAGTGCTGCCTTAAAAACTAAAGGAGGCGTTTCCCTTATGAAAATCGTTTTAGTGGAGCCTTTGGGCATCCGCCCGGAGCTGCTGGAGCAATATGCCGGAGAGATCAGGGCGCTGGGACACAAGCTTGTCTCCTATTCTGCCAGGCCGGAAAACACCGCGGAGCTTTGCCGCCGGGTGAAGGACGCGGACGCCGCTATTCTGGCAAATCTCCCCTTCCCCGCCGAGGCTGTCAACGCCGGGGAAAAGCTGCGGTATCTCGACATCGCCTTTACCGGGGTGGATCATGTGGCGCTCGAGGCCTGCAAGGCGCGGGGCATTGCCGTTTCCAATGCTTCCGGCTATTCCGATGTGGCTGTGGCGGAGCTGGCCTTCGGCCTGATGCTTGCCCTGTCCCGGCGCATTCTCCCCTGTGACAGTGCCGCCCGCCGGGAGGGCACCAAGGAGGGGCTTACCGGCACGGAGCTTTTCGGCAAGACCTTAGGGGTAGTGGGTACGGGAAAGATCGGCACTGCGGTGATCCGCATTGCCCTGGCCTTCGGCATGAAGGTGGTGGCCCACAGCCGCACCGAAAAACAGGAGCTGGAAAAGCTGGGGGTGAAATTTCTTCCTCTGGAAGCTCTGATGGCAAAAAGCGATATCGTAAGCATTCACGTGCCGCAAAACAGTCAGACCCTGGGCCTCATCAGCCGGGAGCAGCTGGAGCGCATGAAGCCCACCGCCATGCTCGTAAACACCGCCCGTGGGCCCATTGTGGACAATACCGCCCTGGCACAGCTGCTGTGCAGTGGCCGCATTGCCGCCGCGGGGATCGATGTGTTTGAAACGGAGCCTCCCATTCCGGCAGATCACCCTCTGCTTGCCGCACCCAACACCATTTTGACGCCTCACGTTGCCTTTGCCACCACCGAAGCTTTAGAACGCCGGGCCGCCATTGTATTCGACAACCTGAAAAGCTGGCTTGGAGGCACCGTGAAAAATCAGGTTTGCTGAAAGCTTTTGTTTCGAAATTTTTACAGGATACAAAAACCGCCTCTTCGGAAACTGCAAGCTCCGAAGGGCGGTTTTTTCTTTTGCTTTTATTACTTCACTACCAGGTTGACCAGCTTTCCGGGAACATAGATCTCTTTCACAATAGTCTTTCCGGCGATCTCGGCGGCGATCTTTTCCTCGGCCTTGGCGGCGGCGAGGGCATCCTCTTTGGAAATTTCCGCCGGCACGTTCAAACGGGCCCGCACCTTGCCGCAGATCTGCACCACGATCTCCACGGTGTCCTCTTTGCACTTTGCCTCGTCGTACTTCGGCCACGGCTGCTGGGCCACAAGGCCGGAAGCGCCGTCGCTAAGACCGCAAAGCTGCCACATTTCCTCTGTGATATGGGGAGCGAAGGGATTTAAGAGCAGGGTAAAGATCTTCAGCTCTTCCCTGGTGATATCGCCCTTTTCGGAAATGGCGTTCAGCAAGGTCATCAAAGCGGCGATGGCGGTGTTGAACTTCAGGGTCTCGGTATCCTCCCCCACCTTTTTGATGGTTTTGTGGAAAAGGCTTTCCAGCTCGGGGCGAATGCCGCTTTCCTGAGACAGGCAATTTTGCAGATTCCAGTACCTGTCCACAAACCTGCGGCAGCCCTTGACCCCGGCGCTGCTCCAGGGCGCGGCCTTTTCAAAATCGCCCACGAACATTTCGTAAAGGCGCATGGTGTCCGCGCCGTACTCGTTGACAATATCATCGGGGTTCACCACATTGCCCCGGGATTTGCTCATCTTTTCGCCGTTTTCGCCCAGGATCATACCGTGGCTGGTGCGCTTGGCATAGGGCTCCGGGGTGGGCACATAGCCCTGGTCATACAGGAATTTGTGCCAGAACCGGCTGTACAGCAGGTGCAGGGTGGTGTGCTCCATGCCGCCGTTGTACCAATCGATGGGGGACCAATATTCCAAGGCTTCCTTGGAAGCAAAGGCATTCTTGTTGTGGGGGTCCATATACCGCAGGAAATACCAGGAAGAGCCTGCCCACTGAGGCATGGTGTCCGTTTCCCGCTGGGCGGGGCCGCCGCAATGGGGACAGGTGGTGCTGACCCAGTCTGTCATCTTGGAAAGGGGAGATTCCCCGTTATCCGTGGGCTCGTAGGAATCTACCTGGGGCAGGGTCAGGGGCAGCTCGCTTTCCGGCAAGGGCTGCCAGCCGCATTTTTCGCAGTACACCATGGGAATGGGTTCGCCCCAATACCGCTGGCGGGAGAACACCCAGTCGCGCAGCTTGTAATTGACCTTCGCGTGGCCGATGCCCTTTTCCTCCAGGAACTCGGTGATTTTCTTCTTGGCTTCCTCCACGGTCAGGCCGTCCAGAATGCCGGAATTTACCATGATGCCGGTCTCACAGTCGGTAAAGGCCGCCTCCTGCACATTGCCGCCCTGCACCACCTCAATGATGGGCAGGTCAAATTTCTTGGCAAAATCCCAGTCTCTGGTATCGTGGGCGGGCACCGCCATGATGGCGCCGGTGCCGTAGGAAACCAGCACATAGTCGGAAATGAAAATGGGGATCTCCCGGCCGTTTACCGGATTGATGGCGGTAACACCCTGAAGCTTTACGCCGGTTTTTTCCTTTGCCATTTCGGTGCGCTCGAAATCGGATTTCTTTGCCGCCGCCTGCTGGTATTCCCGCACGGCGTCTATGTTCTGAAGCTTGTCCGCCCATGCTTCAATGTAGGGGTGCTCCGGGGAAATGACCATGTAGGTGGCGCCGTACAGCGTATCGGGGCGGGTGGTGTAAATGGTCAGCGTATCTCCTGCGCTGGTGGCAAAATCCACCTCCGCGCCGGTAGAGCGGCCGATCCAGTTTTTCTGCTGGGTCTTGACCCGCTCGGGATAATCCACCAGCTCCAGATCGTCAATGAGACGCTGGGCGTATTCGGTGATCTTCAGCATCCACTGGCTTTTTACCTTGTGGACCACTTCACTGCCGCAGCGCTCGCACACGCCGTTTACCACCTCTTCGTTTGCCAGCACGCATTTGCAGGAGGTGCACCAGTTCACGTTCATTTCCTTTTTATAGGCAAGCCCCGCCTTGTAGAGCTGCAAAAAGATCCACTGGGTCCATTTATAATACTCCGGGTCGGTGGTGGCGATCTCCCTGCTCCAGTCAAAGGAAATGCCGAGAGACTGGATCTGCTCCTTGAAATGAGCGATATTCTTCTCGGTGATCTCCGCCGGGTGCACATGGTTTTTAATGGCATAGTTTTCAGCGGGCAGGCCGAAGGCATCCCAACCGATGGGATAGAGCACGTTATAGCCCTGCATCCGCCGCTTTCTGGCTACCACATCCAGAGCGGTATAGGGTCTGGGATGGCCCACGTGCAGGCCCTGGCCGGAGGGGTAGGGAAATTCGATCAGCGCGTAATATTTCGGCTTATCCGAACCGTTTTCCGCGTGGAAAACGCCGGCTTCCTCCCACTTCTTCTGCCACT
Organism: Bacillota bacterium; assembly: GCA_021771115.1. GTDB lineage: Bacteria > Bacillota > Clostridia > Oscillospirales > Acutalibacteraceae > Acutalibacter. Next base: position 5,169 of record JAETPP010000120.1, read on the forward strand.
TTTTTTCGACTTCCAAATGATCATACTTCATGTTGCAAAACCTCCGTTACCTGATTCCCGATCTCAAGCGGCCGCTGTCTGACAATTGACCTCTCAAAAAACGAAACAACGCCTGTCTCACGACTCATAACTGATTTTTTCCCCATCCGCCCACAGGCGGTCCAGGTCGTAAAAATCCCGGGCTTCCTGGGTGAACACATGCACCACCACGCTGCTGTAGTCCAGCAGGATCCAGGAATTGGAGCGGTAGCCCTCGATCCGGGCGGGGGTCACACCCTCCGCCTTCAGCTTTTCCTCCAGCTCATCGGCAAGAGAGCGCACGTGGGTGGAGCTCCCTCCGCTGGCGATGACAAAATAGTCTGCCAGGCTGGAAATATCTTCAATTTTTATCACATTGATCTGATCCGCTTTCTTGTTGTCCAGGATTGCGGCCGTCTTTTTTGCCAATTCCAAGCTGGTCATAGCTTTCCTATTCTTCCTTTCTTGTTTCCTTTTCCCGCAGTGCCAGCACCGCGTCGTTATACGCTTCGATAGAGCCGCCTCCCAAAGGCAGGCGCTGCTCCATTTTTTCCTGTACGGTAAAGGCGATGCCCTCGATCATGGCTTCCTCCAGACTTCGCTTTGCAAGCTTCCGCATTTCCTTTACGCCGGGGTAGTCCCGGTCTGCGGAAATGTAATCCGCCACAAAAAGCACCTTGTCAAGCAAGGTCATATCCTTTTTCCCGCTGGTGTGGCAGGCAATGGCGGAAAGCACCTCCCGGTCGGAAACGCCCAGCACATGCTCACAGTAGGCCGCCCCGGAAAGGGAGTGCCACAGCTTCGGGTTCTGGAGCTCGGACTCGCTGAGTATTATACCAAACTCCCGCAGGATTTTCAACTGCTCTTCCTTCGGCGTATCCTTCATGATATCGTGGAGGATCCCGGCGGTGCGGGCCTGTTCCTCGTCCGCCCCATACCGCTTTGCCAGCCGCGCCGCTTCCTTTGCTACACATTGACTATGAAAAAAGCGCTCCGGGGTCAAATGCTTTTTTACCTCTGTTTCATACTCTTTATAGGTCATAAGCTTTCCTCCCCCTTGTATAAGCCGTGTTTGTCAATATATTCCTGAACGCTTTGGGGCACAAGCTGCGACAGGGCTTTCCCCTGCTTTACGAGCCTTCTGATTTCCGTGGAGGAGGCGGGAAAATAGGGAATATTCTCCACAAAGCAGTTTGCACCGAATTTTTCCTCCAATTCCTGTTTCTTTTCCATCAGCCGAGCAAAACCTTCTTCACTTCTGGGAGAAGCGCACACCGCCGCCAGAGAAAAAATGGTCTCCGGGCGGTACCAGTGATCTACCGTGAGGAACATGTCCTCCCCCATCAAAAGGTAAAGCTCGTCCTGAGGATAAAGGGCGTGCAGGGCTTCCAGGGTATCCGCCGTATAGCTCTTCCCTTTCCGCCAAAACTCGATCTCGGATACCTCCACCGGAGCCTCTTTGATCTCCCTTGCAGCCAGGCAGCACATGGCAAGGCGATCCTCCGCATCCGCTAAAAACGGCGCGTTTTTATGTGGCGGCGTGCCCGTGGGGATCAAGAGTACTTTTTCCAGAGCCAGCCGCCGGATAAATTCCCGCAGGATATGGAGATGCCCCAAATGAATGGGGTTAAACGTGCCGCCGTAAACGCCGATTTTCATAGTTGGGGACTCCCTTCGCTTTTTAGTATTTAGAAATTAGTTGTTAGTTGTTAGAGAAGATGCTGGATGCTGGATCCTAGATGCTAGACGGTGGTGGCCTTGCTGTCGCAAGGCAATGAAGGAAGGGCGAGGTGGGGTAAATTATTGTTTAGCAGTCACTCTTGGCTCCCCTGAAAGGGGAGCTGTCAGCCAATAGGCTGACTGAGGGGTTCTACACGGCGAGCTGGAACCCCTCCGCCATGCTATCGCATGGCCCTCCGTCTTGCCTGTCGGCTCGGGTGCTGTGCCCCGGTGGGGCACAGCACCGACCGAAGCGAAAGCGTAGACCGGTTCGCGTTAGCGATCTCAGCTGTCGCTTCGGGTGTTGTGTGCCGGTGGCACACGTCCAACACCGACCGAAGCGAAGCGTAGACCGGGTCAGAACGGTCTCCACCGGAGACCTTCCCCCCACCGG
>JAETPP010000121.1 GCA_021771115.1 Bacillota bacterium
ACAATAACACTGCTAAGCAATATCACTTGCCTATTGGCTAAAAAAACTGGGGCCCCTTCCGAACGGAAGGCGCCCCAATTCCGGCGCTTTTTGGCTTGCGGTAAACTCAATAATTTTCCGCTTTGATCTGAAAATAGGCCTGGGGGTGAGCACATACGGGGCATACCTCCGGGGCCTTTTTGCCGATCACGATGTGGCCGCAGTTCGCGCACTGCCAGATCATATCGCCGTCTCTGGAAAATACCAGGCCTTCCTCGATATTCTTTGCCAGCTTACGGTAGCGCTCTTCGTGCTCCTTTTCGATCTTCGCCACACCCTCAAAAAGGTTGGCGATCTGGTCGAAGCCCTCTTCCCGGGCGGTTTTGGCAAAGCCGGCGTACATATCGGTCCACTCGTAATTTTCCCCGGCGGCGGCGTCCTTCAGGTTATCCAGGGTATCGCCGATCCCGCCGTTTAAGAGCTTAAACCACATTTTGGCATGCTCTTTTTCATTTGCCGCGGTTTCCTCAAAGATGTTGGCGATCTGTACATAGCCGTCCTTTCTTGCCTTGGACGCATAGTAGGTGTACTTGTTGCGGGCCTGAGACTCCCCTGCAAACGCGGTGAGCAGATTGGCCTCGGTTTTGCTGCCCTTCAGTTCTGCCATGATAAATTCCTCCTGAATCAAAAATTTGGGGTGAAATCTTCTGCAAAGGATCCGTAAAAACCCATGCCGTGCAGAGGCGGTACAGAATATCCGCTGCCGAATGCAGAGGGGTTTGTCGTTCCCTTTCTTTTAGTATAGCAGGAAAAAATTGGAAGTCAAGTATAAAATAAGAATTATTCCTATTTTTATCTCGATCCTTTTTTCATTGCCCCGCAAATTGTAAATTTATCGTAAAGCCGGTGAAAGCCCGGTTGAAAACAAGAGCCCACGGCGATATACTAAAGGAAAAGCTTCTGAAACGCTGCTTGCTGCGGAAGCTGATCTCATGAGAAAAAGGCGGTACACAAGTATGCTGATGCAAAAATTACAGCGGTTTCTCTACGGCAGATACGGCACGGATCCGCTGAATCTGGCTCTGCTGATCTTAGGGGTAGTATGTTCTCTTTTGGGTTCCTTATTCTTCCGTCCCCTGTATTTGCTGACGGATCTTTTGCTGGTTTTTGTGCTGTTTCGATCCTTTTCCAAAAATATTCCGGCCCGCCAGCGGGAAAACCAGGCTTTTTTAAAGGTGTGGCTGCCGGTCAAAAATTGGTTCCGCTTCCAAGCGCAGAAGTTTTCCCAGCGAAAGGACTATAAATATTTCCGGTGCCCCAGCTGTAAGCAGCAGCTGCGCGCGCCCAGAGGCAGGGGAAACATTCAGGTGACCTGCCAGAAATGCCATCACGTTTTTCTGACAAAGACCTGATCGGGACAGACAGAGGAGGGGGCTGATACGGTATGAAGCTGAAGGATGTAAAAAGCGATCTGCGAAAGGAAAAGAGCGCGCTGTACACGGGAGCGGCGCTGATACTGTTCGCCGCCGTGATGATCCTGGCGATTTTGCGGATCGACACGGTGGCAAGCTGGCTGCGTATGCTGTTTTCCGCGGTAACGCCTGTTTTCTGCGGGATCATCATTGCCTATATCCTCAATGTGTTTGTGCATTTCTTTGAGGACATTGCCTTTAAGCCCTTTGCAAAATGCAAGGCGAAGGCCTGGAAAAAGGCAAAGCGGCCTTTGGCGGTGGCGCTGGCCTATTTGGTCGTGCTGCTGGTGATCCTGTTTATCGCCTGCTTTATTATTCCCGGGCTCATTGAGTCGCTCAGTGTTTTGGCGGAAACCGCTCAGAAAACGGTGCCTGTCTATACCAATGAAGCGGTAAAATGGATCACGGACTTTGCACAGAAAAACGATTTGACCTTTGTACAGGACTTTATCAAGGGCTTTAACTGGGGAAGCCTGTTCTCCAACGTAACGAAAATGACTACCGATTTTGTGACCTCTCTGGTAAACGTAACGGTGAACGTGGCCTCCGGGGTTTTCACCTTCATTATGGGCTTTATCTTTTCCATTTACATGCTGTTCGGCAAGGAAAAGCTGCTGCGTGGGGTAAAATCTGCCCTGCTGGCGTATCTGCCGGGCAGGGTCGCGAAAAAAATCGCCCGCATCGGGGCGGTGACCAACAAGGTATTCTTTTCCTTTATCCGGGGCCAGCTGCTGGAATGTGTGATCCTGGGTTCCTTGTGCTATATCGGAATGAGCATTTTACGGCTGGACTATGCCCTGCTCATTTCCTCCATTGTGGCCCTGGGCGCGCTGATCCCCATTTTGGGCGCGTATATCGGCTGCGCTTCCGGCGTGGTGATCCTGCTGCTGGTACACCCTATAGACGCCCTGATTTTCCTCATCTTCCTCCTGTGCCTGCAGCAGGTGGAGGGAAACCTGATCTACCCCAGGGTGGTGGGCTCCTCCATCGGCCTGCCCCCGGTGTGGACGCTGTTTGCCGTGCTGTTCTGGGGCAGCGTGCTGGGGATCCCCGGCATTTTGATCGGCACCCCCACCACGGCGGTCATTTACCGGCTGTTCCGCACCTCCGTGCATACAAAGCTGCGGGAAAAGGAGATCGACCCGTTGGATCCCCGGCTTTCCATGCCTGTAGTCATAGACGAGGAAAGCATGGATCAGCAGAAGCTGGAAAACGTGTAAGTTTTTTTAGATGCTGGATTCTAGATGCTGGATGCTGGACGAATGTATAAAAAAGCGAGGGAACAGGTTCCCTCGCTTTTTTCGATTCTTTGCTTCTATTCCTGCCGCCTTTGGAATTTGACCGTTTGGTTTTTCAGGGAGATCTTTTCCACCTGCCAGCCGTATTCCAAAAGCTCTTTTTTGTACTGCAGAAAGGAATGGTCCAGGGGAACTCCCGCAATCTGCCGGATCTCCTCAAAGCTCAGCTGAAGATCGCTGTCTCCGACTTTCTGAAGGTGCTCCCACAAGGGCTGATACTTGCTCAAGAAAACCACCACTTTCTTGTAAAAATGGATCAGGCAAGAGAATACCTTTTTCAAGGCGCTTTCTTTCGATTTTTCTACTGATTCAAATCCTTTTTGATCTGGGTGGTGGAGATCTCCGGGGTGCGGGGAAGGTAGATCACCTCGCATTGATCCTTGAGGAAATCGAACTTTCCTTCCCAGTCGTCCCCCATGACGAAGGTATCCACATGATATTCCTTCACGTCCCGGCTTTTCTGGTCCCAGCACTCTTCGGGGATGACCAGGTCCACATACCGGATGGCTTCTAAGAGCTGCTTTCTTTTTTCATAGGAAAAATAGCATTTTTTCTGCTTTTCATTCCAGTTGAATTCATCGGTGGACAGGGCCACGATCAGATAATCGCCGTACTGCTTGGCCCGGCGGAGCAGGTTGATATGCCCGTAATGGAGCAGATCAAAGGTGCCGTAGGTGATCACGCGCTTCACTGAGAATTCCTCCTTTGTTCCAGATAGTCTATGGTTTGCTTTGCGGCGGTCCCGCTGTTTTCCACCATGCCGAATTCCTGCCGGAACCGCCTGATCCCTTCCGCCTGACCGGCTTCCTCAAAGGCCAGAATGATTTTCTCCAGCTCCTCGTTATCCGCCGCCCGGGAGAAGGGAAGGCGGGCGAGATCGAAGGTGAAATTCCGGTCGTTTTCATAGGCGGCCTGGTCGTTTACATACAGGAAGCAGGGCTTCCCGGTATTCATGAAATCGAACATGGAGGAGGAATAGTCGGTCAGCAGCGCGTCACAGGCAAGGTACAGCTCCCCGATATCTGGATAGTCCGAAGCGTTTCGCACCGTGGGGGGCAGCTTCAGCTCTGCCGCTTTCTCCGCCACATTGGGGTGAAGCCTGGCTAAAATCAGCCAGTCCCCGCCAAAGCGCTTTTCCAGCGCTTTTACACACCGCTCATAATCCACATCGTATACGGAAAGACCCTTGTCCTTTCGATAGGTGGGGGCATACAGCAGCAGCTTTTTTCCCTGCTCCAGCTTCAGTGTGCTCCGCACCTTTTCCAAGAGCTCCGGGTGCTCTCCGAACAGGAGATCGTTTCTGGGAAAGCCGCATTCCAAAATTTCCCCGTCGTACCAGAAGGCACGGCGGTAAATATCCGTTAAAAACTTGCTGTCGGAAAGAAACAGATCCGCCATTTGGGAATCCTTTTTGGCCGTTTCCACATATTCCGGGTCCAGGGCCTCCACGGCGTCTCCCTCAATGCGCTTTAAGGGGAAGCCGTGCCAGGTTTGGATATAATATTGGCCGGGCTTCTTAAAAAGATGCCCCCATTTCCGGCAGTTGTCGATCCACACCCCGGCGGTGGCCCGGTGGTAGATCTCCCCCGCGGTACCCAGAAGCACCGGGTGTACCCCCTCCGGCAGGGAAGCCGCCTCTTTTTCTCCCTTTACCGTCCAGTAGACCGCATAGCCCCGATAAAGCAGCTCCTCCGCCAAGGGCTTGGGGTTATCGGAATAGCCTCTTCCGATAAAGCTTTGGCAGAAGGCCTTTTTCGGGTTTTTCGGCAGCAGGGAGCACAAAAGCCCCAGGCCGTTTCGGGTAAGCTTTTGCAGAAGGCTCATAGCTTTTTTCCCTCCTTTACAGGCTCTTGCGGCCCCTCAGAGCCGCTCAGTAAATGGCGGTTTCTCACAATGACCACCAGCCGGAATACCAGAATGGCAAAATCGGTCAGGGAGGTGAGCACGCAGAGGGAAACCAGGTTAATGCCCCAGGTGAAGAAGGAGATCCCCACACCCAAAAGATACACCACCGTGCCGAAGGCCACGGAGATATTGGCGTATTTCGCAAGCCCCATGGCCCCCATGGTGGGATAGCCCAAAACGTAATTGGGGAAGGTAAACACCGCCGCAGGGATCAGCAGGCGCAGGGGAAGCACCACCTGAGAACCAACCTCTTCTCCCAGCCACAGCACCAGCAGGGGCCGGGCAAAGATGAACACAATGGCGCAGCCCCCCAGAATCACGGGGTAGAGATACAGCATGGCCTTTTTGATGAGCTTGAAATTCTTGTGCTTCATCATGTGGGGATACAGGCTGTCGCTGATGGGGGACATGCCGTTTCTGGCGGTGCTGATCACCTTATCAGCGTTGAAGTACAGTCCGTTCGCCACAGGGCCGGCCACATTTTTCAACAGGATCCCGTTTAGGTTGGAATTGATCGCCGCCGATACCTTGGAAAGGAAAAACTGGGAGGCGTCCTTGATCTCCAGCCAAATATCCCGGAAGGAGACCTTTGCAAACCGCAGGCCGAGCTTTGCGAACAGGTGCCAATAGACAAACAGGGTGGCCCCGGCGTTGCCGATGGCGGAGATCAGGGGCACCAGGTAGTAATCCTCCGGCTTCTTGACGAAGACGAACACCATGGCGGTGGCAAACACCTTCACCAGCACGGCCCGCACGGTGATGGCGGACATCTTTTCCAGCCCCCGGTACATAAAATCCGGCAGCAGGGCCACCATGCAGACGTAAAGCAGATAAAAGAGATAAGCCAAAAGCTCCCCCGGCTCCTTGAGAGAGGGGCGGATAAAAATCATCAGAATCAGGAAGGAAAGCAGCATGAAAAAGCATTTTGCCGATACCACACAGGTCAGGGTCTTATTCAAATACTTCTTGTCCTCCCGGTGCTGGGAGATCTTTGCCGTAGCGGACATGATAAAGCCGAAATCAATGAAGATCTGAAAAAAGTTGGTGGTATAGTTTGCCGCGCCTAAGAGGCCGATATGCTCCGCCCCCAGCACCCGGGTTTGATAGCCCTGGGTCACAAGGCCCAAAAGGGCGTTGGAAAAGGTGAGGATATAGAGCATAATGGTGTTTTCCAGCAGCACATGGGATTTTCTCTGCTGAAACTTTTTTAGTAAGTTCATGGGGATTGCCCAAAGCCTTCTCGGGGAAAACAAGCATCGATTTTCCTCAGGCGAAGGCATTCCTTTCTTTTAGAAATGCGGCGGAAGCTCAGCCCCTTGCCCGAAAGAGAAGGGCCGCGGGAAGATACAGTCTTTTTTCCAGAAGAAACGCGACAAGCTTCTGCTTTTTCGGCAGCGTATGCATGTAGCTGTTTTTCCGGTAATCGGGAAACTGCTCTGTGAGATAGCCCTGCAGCCTGGGAAGCAGCGGATGCTTTCTGTCTGCCCTGACTACCCGCACGGCGGCCTGATACAGATGGGAAAAGGTGAGAAAGCACAGCTCCTCCCGGTATTCCTCAAACAATCCTTTTTCCCGGAAATACCCGAGGATGGCATCAAAGGTATCCAGGATCTCCGCGTTTCGGTCCAGGTTAGTGCTGTGCATAGTGGAGCCGAAGCGCTGAACATAATTGTACCCGATATAGTCCAGAAACACCATGCGGCCGGCCTCCGCCATCAGCATGGGGGTCAGGCGGGCGTCCTCGTACCACATGCGGGGCGGATACTCCACCCCCGCCCGCTGAAAAAGATCTCTTTTATACAGCTTGTTGGCTGTGGCAGGGGCGGTGAGCAGCAGGTTTTTATGCTCCTTCAGGGTAAGGCCCGCATTCTTCGGCACATTTTCCGTAAGGGTGGCAAACACCTTCCCCCCTCCGTCCACAAAGCGCATGCCGAACATGACAAGGTCGGCGTTTTCCCGCTCCCCCGCTTCCATGGTCTTTTCCAAAAGCTCGGGGTCGATCCAGTCGTCCCCGTCCACCTGAAGCAGCCATTTGCCCACAGCCGCCCGGATCCCGGTGTTCCGGGCGCAGCCCGGCCCGCCGTTTTCCTGGTGGATCACCCGAATTCTTCCGTCCCGCTCCGCCAGGGCGTCGCACAGCTCGCCGCCGCCATCGGTGGAGCCATCGTCGATGAGCAGCAGCTCAAAATCCCCTTCCGTTTGGCAGAGGATGGAATCCACACATTTTTCCAGATAGTCTTTTACATTGTAAACAGGAATGATCACACTGGCTTTTGGCATAAGGCACCCCGCTAGGTTAGTTATTTAGATGCTAGATTCTAGACGCTGGATTCTAGATGATAGTGGCGCTGCTGCGCAGCGCAATGGAAGGAAGGGCAAGGGCTTTGATAAATTATTGTTTAGCACTCACCCCTTGGCTCCCCTGAAAGGGGAGCTGTCAGCCGACAGGCTGACTGAGGGGTTCCTCATGGCAAGCTGGAACCCCTTCGTCACGGCTTCGCCGTGCCACCGGAAGCTGCTCGAAGAGCAGCTTTTCCCCTTCTCAGGGGAGGCAAGGGTTTTGTGCTATTCATTGACCCGCTAAA
>JAETPP010000122.1 GCA_021771115.1 Bacillota bacterium
CAAAAATAAAGGGCCTGTTGCAAAATAAAAACTGCAGCAGGCCCTTTGCCAAAGAAAATCGCAAGATTTTTCTTTGAGAGGAGGAGCCGACTGTCAGGCGACCGAAGCGACAGCTGAGACCAGTTTGTGGGTCAAGCCTTATTGGCCAATGGCGTCTGACAGCACCTTGTGGAGCAAGTTTCGCACGCCTTGACCGGCTTGGATCGTTGCGATCATCAGCAGGTCACCGTCCACCTTTGCCCAATCGATCTCATATCCGGCGTTGCGGATCAGCTGCGTGAGGAACGCCCGTTGGGTTCTGCCGTTTCCTTCTCGGAAAGGGTGCAGATCGTTGGTGACGCAATAAAAGTCTGTAATCTGGGCTACAAATTCACTGTGCGGCAAATCTGTGAAGAAGTTCTCTCTTTTCAGTCTCCCGAAAATCGCTTTTGCCGTTTGTTCAATTTTTCCTGCAGGACAAAACGATTTCCCCTTTTACTGATATTGACAGTGCGAATCTCACCTGCCCACTCGTACAAATTAGAAAACAGAAACCGATGAATGGCCTTGTAATGGGCAAAATCAAAATCGCCTGCCAGGGGAGACTGCTCCAGCCTGGAGGCGTTGATAAAGGTGGCAAGAGCCTCCGCTTCCCGAAGGGTGGCTTCTTCCCGAATATCCAATTTGTTAATCAGAACCATCGTGCCGGGGTAGCAGTGATCCTGAATCGGGTCAAGCTCACAGCCCATTACACATTCTCTCTTTTCTGTTTATACTGCTTCAAAAGCTGTGAAACAGTAATCTTACCGGAAAGCACCCGCTGGCACTGTTCCCGCATTTTCGGCGTGATACGATAGCCCTCCATGCGCACGGAGGCTTCCGCATTTTTCATAGCCATACGCTCCCGATCCATCATAGAGATTCCTCCGTTTTCACTTGGTGCTTCTGCAAAAGAGTATGCCATAATTTCAGCAAGAACGCAACTGCGATGAGAAGACAGCAGTGGTGTCAAAATTTGGAACGCTGTAAACAAGGAAATAGCGCCGCTTTATCTCTTATTCAGATCCATCACACAGTTTTTAAAGGAAAAGGGCACGTTGCAGAATGGAAGCTACAACGTGCCCTTTTCAATGGTGGGAGAGAGTGGATTCGAACCACTGAAGTCGAAGACAACAGATTTACAGTCTGCCCCCTTTGGCCACTCGGGAACTCTCCCATATTAGATTTTAGATGCTGGATGCTAGATACTGGATAAGGGCTTTTGTAGCTTTATCCGGTTTTCATATACCAGCTTTTCAGTAAAGTGGAGCTGGTGGACGGACTTGAACCCCCGACCTGCTGATTACAAATCAGCTGCTCTACCAACTGAGCTACACCAGCGAATATAGTGTGGTGCGAAGTTGGTAGAGCTACCTACGCAACTGAGCTACACCAGCGAATATAGTGTGGTGCGAAGTTGGTAGAGCTACCTACGCAACTGAGCTACACCAGCGGATATAGTATGAATGCGAAATTGGTAGAGCTACCTACACAACTGAGCTACACCAGCACAATTTTTAGCGCTTGATTATTATATCCCGCCAGATGGGGAAAGTCAAGCCCTCCATGAAAAATTTTTGCATTTTTCCGGGAAAAGAGGTCCGTTTCTGTTTTTTCTATGGAACAAAAGCAGGTCTTCTAAAATCAAAAATGCTTTGCCGTGCGGGGACAAAAAGGTTGAAGGCCGCTTTTCTTTTCGGGAAAAGCGGCCTTCAAGAGGAAGTAAGGAGTTAAAAATGAGGATGTAATGAAAAAGATTTCGATCCGTAGTCTCTCTTGACTACGATATTAGAATACCCCCGCAATGTGAAGGTTTGCTGAACATTCCATGGAAATTCTCTTAATATTTTGTAAACTGATGCTCTTTTTTGGAAAACTCCTCTTTCGCCTTGACTGCCCCCTGATCCGGCGGTATACTGGAAGAAACCGGAAAAGGCAGGAGAACTATTGCTCCGCTGTCCGGCAAGAAAAAAGCTCTGAGCAGTGCCGTCCCTTTGGGACGGAGCGTCTGCCCAACGATATTGAAAAGGATGTGGCAGCTATGAAATTTTCCGAAATGACCTACACCCGCCCTGACATGCAGGCGGCTTTTCAGGAGCTGGATTCCCTCACCGCCCGGCTCCAGGCCTCCGCTGACCCCAAGGAGCAGCTGGAAATGTACAAAGAGGCGGAAACCCTGCTGAACCATATTTACACTCAGGCAAGCATCTGTATGATCCGCAACAGCGTGGACACCAGAGACGAGTTTTACGATGCTGAAACGGCCTATATCAACGAACAGGAGCCTCTTTTGGAGGAAAAGGTCCAGGCCTTCAACCGGGCGCTTGTGGATTCCCCCTGCCGCGCGGAGCTGGAAAAGGCCTTGAGCCCTCTGCTTTTCAAAAACCTGGAAATGCAGCTGAAGTCCTTCTCTCCGGAGATCATTCCCCTGATGCAGGAGGAAAACCGGCTGACTACCGAATACCAGAAGCTTTACGCCAGCGCACAGGTGCCCTTCCAGGGCAAGACCCTGACCATCGCCCAGCTGGGGCCCTATAAGGAGCACGCGGACCGCGCCACCCGCCGGGCCGCTCTGGAGGCGGAGGGCTCCTTCTTTGACGAGCATCGCCGGGAGTTCGATGAGATCTACGACAAGCTGGTAAAAAACCGCACGGAGCAGGCGAGACAGCTGGGCCTTCCGAGCTATGTGGAGCTGGGGGCGCTGCGCCTGCAGAGAAACTGCTATTCCCCCGAGGATGTGGCGGCCTTCCGGGACCGTGTGGTGCGGGACTTGGTGCCGCTGACGGTGAAGATCAAGGCGCGTCAGGCAAAGCGCCTGGGAATTTCCGATTTTAAATTCCACGATAACGCCCTGAAATTCCAGGGCGGCTCCGCCAAGCCCCAGGGCACGCCGGAGGAGATCATGGCGGCGGGGCGGAAAATGTATGAGGAGCTTTCCCCCGACACCGCCGATTTTATCCACATGATGCTGGAAAACGACCTCTTCGATGTGCTAGCAAAGGAGGGCAAAGCCCCCGGCGGCTACTGCACCAGCCTGCCGGATTACGGCTATCCCTTTATCTTCTCCAATTTCAACGGCACCTCCGGAGATGTGGATGTGCTCACCCATGAGGCCGGCCACGCTTTTGCAGACTACATTTCCCACAAAACCATTTCCATCGACGCCCTGCGCTGCCCCACCATGGAAGGCGCCGAGACCCATTCCATGAGCATGGAATTCCTGACCGCGCCCTGGCACCATCTGTTCTTTGGGCCCATGACGGACAAATACGAGCTTTCCCATGCGGAGGACGCCCTGATCTTCATTCCTTACGGCTGCCTGGTAGACCATTTCCAGTATGAAATGTACACCCACCCCGAAATGACGCCTGAGGAACGGAACCAAACCTGGCTGCGGCTGGAAAAGCGCTACCGCCCCTATATCGACTTTGATAACCTGCCCTTCTATGCCCGGGGCGCGGGCTGGCAGCGGCAGATGCACATTTACAATAGCCCCTTCTACTATATCGATTACTGCCTGGCCCAGGTCATGTCGCTCCAGTTCTTCGCCCTGTCTCTGGAGGACAGAAAAGCGGCCTGGGAAAAGTACATGGACTTCGTAAACCTGGGCGGCACCAAGACCTTTATCGACCTGGCCCACGCGGTTAACCTCCGTTCCCCCATGGACGAGGACTGTGTAAAAACCGTGTGCGAAAAGACCTTCCAGTGGACGGAAGCCCATTTGACCGAGTAAAAATAAAAGCTTGAAAAGGCCTCCCCCGATGCGGGAATGTTTCCGCATTGGGGGAGGCTTTTTCGGTTTTTAGTTGTTAGTTGTTAGCAATTAGTTGTTAGAGAAGAACAAAGGCACACGCGCCCCCTGTCATTACTGAGCAAAAAGCAAAGCAAGCTTTGCTTTCGCGAAGAATCTCGGTCATATCTCAGCCAGCGGGGTGAGCGCGTGCCAGTGGCACGCTGGTGCGAACCGACCGAGCCGACAGGCGAGAAGAGCGCGTGCCAGTGGCACGCTGGTGCGAACCGACCGAGCCGACAGGCGAGAAGAGCGCGTGCCGGAAAGTTATAACTTTCCTGGTACGCTGGTGCGAATCGACCGAGGTCATGATTGCCGGTGGCAATCGTCCATGACCGACCGAATCGACAGATGAGAACGACAGGCGAGACGGAGTGGTTAGTGTACTAAATTGGAATTTAGCAGCGTACCGCTGCACCAACTCGTGAAGATAGCAGGCGGTATTTGTAAGCATGCGGCCCGACCGGAAGTAAAACCGGCCTCATCCTCTCAGTGTCATTCTGAGCCGAAGGCGAAGAATCTCGGCCATATCTCAGCCAGCGGCTGTAAATTCCCTTTATGCGCCGGTTGCTGCTAACCGAGATCCTTCACTAAAAGCAAAGCAAGCTTTGCTTTTGTTCAGGATGACAGTGTGTGTGGGGCGTTAGTGTGCTAAACAATAATTTATCTCCCGTTTATCATTTGCGAATCGTGCCCGCCGGTTTCACGAGCTTTTTCCATACGCCTGATCCGAAGGCTTTCAGCAGGTAAAGTCCTCTGAGCCATTGCTGAAGTACCGGCCCTTTGCCGCGGTGAATTTCAAAATGCAGTAATCCGGGTCTGTCACGCCCAGGGGATAATATCGCTCATCGCCCTTTTCCCAGAAGCGCGTTTTTGTTTCCTGGTCTTCCAGCACCTCAATGGCGCCGAGAAAGCTTACGCCGCGATAGAACCGCCTGTCCGCGAAATACACGCTGGCTTTTGGGTTTTCCCGAAACCGGGCTACCTTATTCGAGGAGGTATTGGTGGAGAAATAAAAGGTTTTGATCCCCTCTCGCTCTTTTGTCATCAGCATGGCCTTTGTGATCGGATAGCCCTCCCCGTCCAGATAGCTCAGGTAGGCGATTTTCTGATGGTCGATCAAATTACCCAGGGTCTGTTCCCGATTTCGCATCATGGCTTATCCCTCCTGAAGCTTCTTTCGCGGCTCTCCCCATTTTCCCAAGGAGCCGCCGCGCAGGGAGACATACTCCTGCTCGCCGGGCGTGATCACAGGCGCGGCCAGAAGCAGGCGCTCCGCAAAGGGAATGCTTTGGTCCCGAAGCCCCTCTTCTATCATCACATTGCAGATTTTACATACAAAAAGGTCGCTGCCCTCCGCCAGGTGATGCTCCTGTAAAACCTTCAGCTCAAAGCTGACAGGGCTTTCCGCGATGGTAGGCACATCCAGCACCCGCCCCTGCTCCACCGTGGGGAGAAGCTTCATTTTATCCGACGTTTCCCGGCCGCTGGTGGTGCCGTAATAGTCCGCCAGGGGCAAAAGCCTTTCCGAAACCAGATTTGCGGAAAACACCCCGCTTTTCCGGATCAGATCCTTTGTCAGCTTTTCTTCTCCGATACAGGCCATCACACCCAGGCCCTCCTCTTCTCCATCGCTGACATGGGCATAGCTGAACCAGCAGAACAGACCGAAATTCGGCGTGCCGTCCTCCTTCCAGTTTCCATATAAAAAAAGTGACTGCGGGCAGAAATCATTTCCGATTTGTCCCGGTACCTTCGCCATGTGAAAGCTCCCTTCCTTTTTTCAAATTTTCTTCTGTTTCCTGTAAATTTTCCAGCACCCGGTCAAGCAGACTGTCCAGCAGGGCGGCCTCTTCCTCCAGAAACCCCCGGTAAAAAAGACGGTTCATCTGCTGGGAAACAGCTTCATAGCTTTCCCGCATGCCCCGGGCCTTCTCTGTCAGGGTGATCACCGCCTGCCGGTGGTCGTTCTCATTTTTCGCCCTGTGGAGCAGTCCGGCTTCTTCCATGCGGCCCAGTACAGAGGTGAGCGTATTTTTCGCAAGCCCAGTCCTTTTTACCAGATCACGGATCGGTACGCTGTCCTCCTGCCAAAGCAGATATAAAATGCGTCCCTGGGCGCCGTTGAATTCCTCTATTCCGCGGCCCTGCAGCAGCCGCTGGAAGATCCTGTCCTGCACCCGTTTGATCTGTGAGATCAAAAAGCCTGTTCTTGTTTCCATTTGCCTTTGTCCTCCTTCTTCCCGCCGCCCTGACCACGTTCTCAGGTATGTTTTCCTCCTTCGAGGATATAGTACTATATAGAACTATATGTGTCAAGGTTCTATTTAGAACTTTTTTGAAACCTGCTTGCCATTTTCTTTTCCATTTCCGGGGAACCGCAGGATCTGTTCAGAAACAGCAGCGGTTTCCCAATCTTTTCCGCTGTGATTTTATCATATTTTCCCAAACAAGGTCAACGCTCCTTTCCTTTTGAAGCATACCGGAAAAGATATCTTTTTGAAGGGCTTTTTCTTAAAAATCTGTTTTTCTTTTTCAAAGAATATTTGCAAATTACTTTGTGCGCAAGAAAAACCAGCATGCCAAAAAAATACAGGTTTCTTCCTAATTTTTATTATTTTGACAAAGTTTTTAAGTAAAAATTTTTCCCATTAACATTTTCTGAAAAAGTCCATCGATTCCCTCTTGACGAATTATGGAAATATGATAGAATGTGAATCAAGGTCACACTTTGCTAAAATTTCTCTTTTACGGGCTGTGTATCTGCTTGTTTTCGGTCCAATCCCGATAACCTTTCCGGTCACACGGCCTCATGAGAAAAGCGGTTCTCTGAAAATGAAAAAAAGGAGAGGAATCATTATGAAATCCGGCATCACTTTTTCCCGTCTTTCCCGCAAGGAAGAAGAAATTATGGATATTCTCTGGGATGCGAAGGACGCCCTCGGCAGATCTGAGATCCTGGAGGAGGCCGCCAAACGCGAGCAGAGCTGGAAGCCCAACTCCATCCATATTCTGCTCAATCAACTGCTGGAGAAGCAGTATGTCACAGTATCCGGCTTTTACTTAAATTCCCGCAAGCTGGGCAGGACCTTTGCCCCCGCTCTGACCCGGCAGGATTATGCGATCCTGCGGCTCTGCCACGATTCCGAGCTGGCAAAGAAAGCCGGTGTTTCCCTTACAAAGCAGATCGCGGCATTAAAGGAAGCACAGAAGGACTAGGGGCTGTTTGAAAAATCAAAAACTGCTTTACAAAAAAGGCCGCTTTAAGGGAGAGGACTGCATAAGGAAGTGGAAATTATAATTTCTGCTTCCTTTTTTTCTGTTCAAAAATAGGAAGCGAATTTTG
>JAETPP010000123.1 GCA_021771115.1 Bacillota bacterium
TCCCGCTGAATCGTATTCCTTCAGATTCTATCAGCTTTACCTATGGTGACAGCATGACAGTTCTCAAAAAGCATGGTACAGTTACCATGCTGACCAAGGCTATGCTTTATAAAGAAATCTCGGAGTATGGCGGCACGCTGGAGGCGTTTTTGCAGGATGTAGCTCAGCGGTATCATTATATCGAGGTGCAGCTCTGGAACGATGAGTGTTTGAAGGAATGTTCAAAAGAGGCTTTATAAGCGGAAACGCTGAAACAACCTGAACCGAGCAAGAAAAAGACCTGAGGCAGCAAAACCGCTTCAGGTCTTTTTGTATGTTCATATTATGCCGCACGCTTACTCAAAATCGATCACAATACCCTTTTCATCGGATTCCAGCGCGGCCTCCATCAGGCGGAGAATGCGAAGCGCCTCTTCGTTTTTGATCACAGGCTCCGCTTTGCCCTGCACCACATCGCAGAAATTGGAATAAAGCTCGTTGCGGTCATAGGCATAGTAGGGAAGGGGCAGCTCGTCGATGGAGTCTTCATTTCTGGGGGCCATGGTTTTGGAAAGCCCCTCGCCCATGAGAATGGGGGTGGCGTCCTTGTCCTCCCAGCTGCGCAGCACCACCATATGGCCCTCGTCCTTGTAATCGGCAATGGAGGCGGTGCCCTGATCGCCGGTCATGTACCAGTTGGGCAGGGTGATAAAATTGCAGGTGCCAACCTCTACCGTGGCAGTAATGCCGCTTTCAAAAACCATGTTCATAAAGAAGCCGTCGTCCACTTCATCATTTGTCACATGGGTCATTTTGGCGTAGACCTTTTTGATCTTTTCCGGCACCATCAAAACTATGCGGTCCAGCAGGTGAACGCCCCAGTCAAACATCATGCCGCCGCCCTTTTCCTTCATGCCCCGCCAGTCGCCGGGAATTCCCCGGGAGCCCTGATAACGGGATTCAATGTGGAACACATTGCCAATCAGCTTTTCGTCATAAACCCGCTTCATCACAAGGTAATCTCTGTCCCAGCGGCGGTTCTGCCGGGGATAAAATACCTTTCCGGTCTCCTTCGCCACCGCCATGACATCCTCCAGATCCCCGCTGTTCATCATCACGGGCTTTTCGCACAGCACATGCTTGCCCGCCCGCATGGCGCGAATGGAAAGGTCCTTGTGGCTGTCGTTGGGGGTGGCTACCAGAACGGCGTCCACTGTTTCATCGGCTAAAATCTCCTCAAAGCTTCCATAAGTGTGAAAGCCCTGCTTTTCCGCCCATTGCTGGCGCTCCGCCTTCACATCAAAGGTGCCGGCGAGAACCATTTTCTTTGTCAGGTCAGTGTCTCCGGGCAGGAGCTCCCGGCCCTTGGAACCGTCTGTCATCCACAGGGCCTGGCCGCTGCCGGTGGAGATAGCCACCGCGTGCCCGCCGCCCATTCCGCCGCAGCCCACAACGGCCACTGCTACTTTTCCGTCTATCATCGATAAAACCTCCCACATTCAAAAATGAGCCGCGGTACGGCTGACGCACCGCCAACACTACATATTAGTATCATGTTCCGGGGAATCTGTCAAGAGAAACCTTTCACTTTACTCTGATAAACATAAAAAAGCCGCCGAATTATCTAAAAGGAGAGCCGCTTTTTATAGAGACTCTAAAAAACGGCGGCAAAAAAGGGCGGGAATTTCCCGCCCTTTCTGATCAAAGTACCCGCCCGACCGTAATGTGCCTCTCAATAACCTGCTACAAAAAAGCAGGTGGGTGCCTTCCCTTGTGGTTCACGCTCCCTTCTTCCAGCGCCGGTCAAAGCCGGGCCGGGAGGTCTGCAATCCGCACACGGAGTGGGGCTCCCTGAGATTTGAGTGTAGGGTTATTTGTGCACAGTCCGCGAATCAGGCAGGAAATGTGCCGCAACGTTATTCTTCTTCCGGTTCTTCGTAAAAAGCTTCATTGAATCGGGCCTCAAAAACTTCAGCCAATTTGTCAAGAAGCTCATCGTCGTCTACCTCTTGAAGCTGTTCCTCTCCATCTTCTTCTACGACCTCAAAGATGTAATAGGTACCGGCATCGGAAGAAATATCTTCAGGCTCCTGCTGAGTGGGAACCAGGGCCATAAAATGGCCGTCATCGGTTTCCAGCTCGTCAATGATCTCAAATTCATGCTCCTGGCCCTCATCGTCGATCAGGGTCAGAAGGTCAGCTTCATATTCATGATCCATACTTCGTACGCACCTCTTTCCGAAGGCCTGAACAGCCTTCCTGATAAAAGTATTGTACTGAAAACAGGTGGGAAAGTCAAGAAAAAGAAATCATCCAAAATTGTCCGGAAAAGGGGGATTGGCGGAATAAGCCAGAAAGCTTTTGAATGGGCCCGGTAAATTTCCGATCCTTCCATTTGTGCGGGCACGCTATGGGAAACTGCTGATGAGATCGCGTCTGACGGCTTTGCACACATCTCACTTCCATCTTTTTCGTCAGGATGCCTAATCTCTCGCTTGCCTGGGCTCGATTGGTACACCCTGACAAAGAATCTGGCGGCGCGATAGGTATACAGGATTTTATCAGCGCTTCCCTAGTCTGTCCCGAAAAGCGCAGAATACTCCGTTTCTTTTTGGACCGGCTGCTTTAAAAAGACAGGCAAAGCAGCTCTGTAAATATTGATAAAAATTTTTTATTTTTTTGAAAAAAACTATTGACAAGATGGAGTGCGTTGAGTATAATGAAGCTGTAAACAAAAGATAAAGGTTTACAGGAAAAAACACAGTCGTCCTTGCAGGACCGGAAGTAGCCGAGGATCGGAAAGCTTTCTGACAGGAAAAAGAGTAGCGTCAGGAGTGGGTCCCGGATGAAAACGGTGGGGAGTTGAAGAAAAGGCTGAAGGTGTCAGAACAGAAAGCGGAAAAGCCGAAAGGCATACCGCGGCAGCCAAAAAATGCAAGGGGCGAAATCATGGTGGGAAAGGCGGAGGAGTCCAATGGAGAGTTCAGAGTCACAGCAGAATAATATCCGTGGGCTCGAAGCTTGCGGATAAATTCGTAAAGAAAGAAGGTTCTCATTTCTGAATCCAACGCAGAACTTTGGTCCTCACTACAGGCACGGTTTATTCTTTTAGTTACCGCATTTTAGTGCTTTTGAAAAGCAAAGCTGTATTATAGCTCAGGTAAGGCGGCAGAAAAGAGTAGTAGATGTGCCGGAAATGGAAAGAAAGCCAATGTACTAAGTATTTCAGAAATAAGTTCTTTTCCTTGAAAAACAGAATATATATAGATATGTAAGCAGCTAAAATAAAAATGAAAGAGCTTTCAGAAATTTTTCTGGAAGCTCTTTTTGCTGTCTGATCGCTTTGAGGAAGATAGCGTCCCCACAAATTACCTGAGAATTTTCCTTGCGGTTTTTAATAGGAATTGGTATACTGAAAGCGGTTCATACAAGTCGTTTTTACTTTTCCCGCCGGATGCTTTGGCCTGATGGCAGAAGTGGGACCGGCGGAAGATCTCAGATTCTGAATGATCTCCTGTGGATGCAGGCTTTATGGAAAGGAGCCCGCTGGTTCATGAAACGAAATTCCGAAAAGCTCTTTCTGGAGCATTCTCTTTTTCAGACCTATTACAGAAAGCTTTTGGCCGCTTCCGATCTGGAGCAGATCGCCCAATACCCTCAGCATGGCTCCACATCCCGGCTGCTTCATTGCGTTGCCGTTGCCTATTACAGCTATCGCTTCGCCTTGTTCACCAGGCTCACCTTTCATTTAGAGGAGCTTGTAAGAGGCGCTTTGCTCCACGATTATTTTTTCTACGATGCGCAGGATGGAGATCCGGCCCATAAAGGCCACTGGTCCCGGCACCCGGCCATTGCTCTGGAAAACGCGGGGCAGAAGCTGGCGCTGACCAGAATAGAAGAGGATATTATTGCAAAGCATATGTTTCCGCTGACCGGCCGCCCGCCCCGCTATCGGGAGTCTGTGCTGGTTTCTCTGGCAGATAAGGCCTGTTCCGTCTATGAATTTTTCCGTAGGAGATCTCCCTATCAAAAGCTTCGGCAAATGATGGGATCGGAACAGCTTTCCGCCGGCGGCCGGCCAGCGCTGTGAACGCTTTCCGCCGGCGGCCGGCCTGCGCTGTGAACGCTTTCAAGCGGCAGTTTTTTCAGAGTGGATCTCTCCCCGCGGCAGCGGGGCTTTTTCTTTATTCTTGAATTTTTGGCCTTTTTGCGGTATACTAAAGCCCGACCAAAGCGTGGAAATTGCGGATAGCGCGATTTTCCCTGGGGACAAGCTGAAATGCTGCTTTATGATCTTATTTTGGAAAGGCTGGTTCGGAAATTGAAGGCTTTGTTTTTTAAATATAAAGAACTCATCCTCTATGTTTTTTTCGGCGGATTGACTACTCTGGTCAACTGGGGGCTGTATGCCCTTCTGGTGGATCTTTTCAGAGTGCCCTATCTCTGGTCTACGGCCCTCGCGCAGATCGCGGCCATTCTGTTTGCTTATGTGACAAACCGCATTTGGGTGTTTGAAAGCAAGGTCTCCGGCGTTCGTGGGGTCGCCCTGGAAATGGCAAAATTTTTCAGCTGCCGGGCCGCCTCCTTCTTTTTGGATCTGGGCTGTATGTATGTGGGGGTAGACCTGCTTCACATAGAGGACAAGTGGATGAAGCTTTTGGCCAATGTGATCGTTATTGTTGTGAATTACGTATTGAGCAAGCTGTTTATTTTTCGAAAAGCGGCAGGGAAGGAGCCCGAAGCGAAAACGAAAGATCCTGTGGATTGACGAAAATTGCAAAAAAGGGTATAATGGCAACGCGGGTTAGTTCCGGACAGATTCAGTAGAATGCAGTGTTTGCCCTGTAGGTGTGGCTGCGCCGCGTTTTGCGGAAAGGAATAGGGGTGGCGGCTATGGCTCGGAGAATCCGGGAAAGCGAACAGGGATTTGAAGATCTTTCCAGTTATTCTTCTGCCAAAGCGCCTAAAAAGCAAAAAAGCAGACAACGAGGGATCACTGCGGCTAAAATTGCGGCGGCTGTATGCTGCGCACTGCTGCTCTTACTCGGCGGTGTGATGATATACGCGGCTACAGTTTTGCTGGAAGGCCTTACCACCACGACCATCACAAAAGACCCGGAAAAGCTGGGCATTTCTCCCACGGCGATCATGGATGAAAGCATCACCAATATCGCCCTGTTCGGTGTGGATTCCCGCAATGATGATTTTTCCGGGCAGGCCGATGTTATTATGATTTTTACGGTGGATAATAAGCACAGGAAACTGAAAATGACCTCGATCCTTCGGGATTCCAAGGTCCCCATTGAAGGGGAGACCCTCAAGGGGGAATATCTGAATTGGGATACGAAAATCAACGCGGCCTATTTTTACGGCGGGCCGGAATTGGCCATACGCACCTTGAACCAAAACTTTGGTCTGGGGATCGAGAACTATGTCACCATCAATTTTGCCCATATGGCGGCTATCGTGGATGCCTTCGGCGGTGTGGATGTGGAGCTTACCGCGGAGGAGGCCCGGGAAATCAACCGAAATCTGTGGTCGCTGAGCCAGGAGGTGCTGGATCAGATGGAGGAGGATCGGGAGGACGGCACCTATGAAAACCGCCAATATCCTGTGATCCTTCGGGAAGATTATATTCTGGATACCAACGGGGAACTGAATATCGACGGAGGCAGCTATACCGGCGGTATGTTTCATCTCAATGGGAATCAGGCGGTAGCCTATGGCAGAATTCGCGCCATCGGCAACGACTATGCCCGCGTGGAACGGCAGCAAAAGGTGTTTCAGCTTTTGATCGACCGCCTTTTGAATATGGGGATCACAGATTATCCGGGGCTGATCAAAGAGATGATGCCCCATTGTGAAACCTCCCTTGGTTTAGGAGATATTGTGGCCCTTACCCCGATCCTGACCGGCAATTTTACGGTGGAATCCATCAAGGTGCCGGATATTCAGTATGAGACGGATCTGTTTGACGGCAGGGCCGAGGATGAGATCTATTATTTGATCTACGATGTGGCTCCGGCCGCACAGCGTATCAGCAGCTTTATTTTTGAAGAAAGCTCACCTTATTGGGAAACCTATGGGAATACTGCGGAACATTCCGCAGGGGAATGACAGACTGACAGGAGGTCTTTTTCATGAGCAACAGGAATGGACGGTCCGGCCCGGCGCATATGGCGTCTTCCAAAAAGGGCGGCTCCCGAAGCAGCGGCTCTCAAAACGGCGCGCGCCGCCGCAGAGAGCCTTTACAGGACAATTACTACTATGAGGAGCCCCGCACAGGCGGCTCCCAGCAGTTTGAGGATGTTTCCAGCTATTCTTCTTCCCTTCGCAAGAGAGAAGACAGGAAGGAGCTGGAGCGGCAGAAGAAGAAAAAAGGCAGCAGGGCCAAAAAAGCGATTTTGATCACTTTAGCCGTATTGGTCGTTCTCATCGGCGCAGGTGTCTATTATGTGTTCGGATATATGCTGAAAGATCTGACCGTGGAGACCATTACCAAAAACCCGGGAGAGCTGGGGATCCGCTCCGAGGTGCAGATGGATACCAGTATTAAAAATATCGCCCTGTTCGGCGTGGATGCCAGGCCCAATGAGACCCAGGTGCGCTCCGATGCCATCATGATCGTTTCCGTGGACAATAAGCATGGAAAAATCAAGATGATCTCCGTTTTGCGGGATTCCAATGTGTCCATGCAGATCAAAGACGACAGCGGCGGCAGCTACTATATGGACGATAAGATCACCCACGCATACTATTACGGCGGCTCAGAGCTTGCCGTTCAAACGCTGAACCGCAATTTCGACTTGAATATTGAAGATTTTGTCACGGTGGATTTTGCGCAGATGGCGAAAATCGTAGATGCTGTGGGCGGTGTGGATATTGAGATTTCCGGCGCGGAGGCGCAGGCAATCAACGAAAACCTTTACACGCTCAGCCGGGAGGTTGCCGAAGAAAAAGAAAACAGCCAGTGGGACGAGGACTATAACGAGGATAATTTCCCGAAGATCGTCAATACGGACTATCTGAAAAACATTTATGGCACCCGGGATTTTGCCTACGCCAGTGCCGATGAGTTTGAAAGCGGCACCTATCATTTGAACGGTAACCAGGCGGTAGCTTATGGGCGCATTCGGTATCTG
>JAETPP010000124.1 GCA_021771115.1 Bacillota bacterium
ATACAGGGTACCGTCAGAGTCGAGCCAGGAGTCTGTGATCGTACCGGAAATGGCACGTCCCCCCACTGTGCTCCAATAGCTGTCTTCAGGCAGCTTTGTATAATCAATGTCGAAGGTTATGGTATCCCCTGCCGCGGAGCCCACGTTGCTGATAACGATACCGCTGTTGCGTCCGTCGGAATACGTGAGAGCTCCGTCCTCCAGTGTGTCGGAAAGATCGGCGCTGCCCCAGCCGGTGCGGCCGGATTCCTCAGACAGAAAGGCGCTGTACGTATCACCGCCGCCTAACTCATGCCCATCCGCGCGGCTGTCACCGGGACGGAACAGATAAACCATGTACGGCGGGCCGGAAAAGTTAGAGCTATTTAACAAATTCACCCGGTAAACGATAAGACCCGAACCGGGAATATGATAATCAAGACCCCGCAGATCACTGCTCTTCCTGCGGTATTCCACCACAAAGAATTCCGTGGAGCAAAGGTCCGTCTTCAGAATTACGGCCTGCGGCTCCGAAAAAGCATTGGCGTCTGCTGAGGCTGTGTGCAGACGGTATCCGGACGCTGATGTTGTGACCGTTGGGATCGTAAGCCATCCCGAAACGGCGCTGCGAAGATAAGCCAGCGGATAATTATAGGTGGTTGCAGACATGCAGCACCATGGACCGACAGGGTGGCAGCCGCTGCCGCTGCCGCCGCCGACATACAGGTCGGGATAGTCCCGGGTGTGCAGAAACTCATGACTTGCCACGGAAGCGCCGAGGGCAAGGTCATATTCGGAGAGCACAACGTAGTTTCCAATGCTCAGGCCGTTCACCTTTTCACTTCCAAAGTAGCGTGACTGGTGGCTGTCTATGGGAGCCTTTCCGGCATTGTCGGAAGGGATCACCAGCGTCAGATTGTCGATCTCACCGTCCCGCTCCCGATCCGGATCACCGCAGGCGGCCAGATCTCTCTGCAGATCACTCAGGATATCCCGGATGATGGCGGTCCCGATATTTTTCATGCCCTGGTTCACGTAGTAACTCCCTTCCTGAGGAAGCCTGTAGGTCTGAAGCGCCGCGCCGGTTTCATCATATTGGGGAAAAAGATTCAACACCTGAAGCCGGCCGCAGGAAACGGCGGAGATATAGTTTTTCATGCTGCGGGGATAGTCGCCGTTAAAGCTATCCACCATGGAGGAAGGCTTCTTGCTGGTACAGCTGTATTCGGAATGCCCCGTGTGAACAGTATCGGCAAAATCCACCACGACCACCACATTGGCCGTTTGAACGGCAGCGGTATTCGCGGCCTGTGCCCGGACAGGCAGTCCTTCGAGCAGACTCACCGCCAAACAGAGAGAAAACAAGGAAGAAAGCAATTTTTTCAAAATCATATAACCGGCCTCCCGTATGATATCCAACAACCAAAATCCAATCTGTAACGTCTGGCAGCAAGCCAATCACTAACATCTTTTCTCAAGTACCTCACGACAACCGATTTCTAAAAACCGAGATCCTTCGGCAAGAAGCAAAGCTTCTTCCCTCAGGATGACAGAGGGGCATCCGGCAAAGACAGATAAAGATCCATGCTGTCATCCTTCCTGCCCTTCTCTAACAACTAATTACTAAACGCTAACATCTAAATTCCCAGCGCCGCTTTCGCCAGCTGATCCGCTTCCTCATTCCAGCGGTCGCCGGAATGGCCCTTTACCTTGACAAAGCTGAGCCTGATCCTCTGCCGGGCCTTCCGGCAGAAGGCCGCGTAGGCCTGGGTCCCCGGCTTATTGGCTTTCCATTCTCCGGTGGCCCATTTTGCCACGCCTTCATAATCGTGAAAAATTTCCAGGGCCGGAAGCCCCAGCTCCAAAGCGCGGCGGATTACCGTGACCGCCCCCATGATCTCCCCCGCCACATTGTGCATTTCAGCTAAGTCCGCCCTGTCGTATTTGCGGGAAAAATCTTCCCTTTGATGGTCGTAAAAGAGCACCGCGCCGCAGGAAAACTCTTTTGTGGTATTCAAGTAGCTTCCGTCCACATAGGCGATGGCCACGCCTTCCCGGTAAGGAAAAGAGATCTCCTCTTTGTCAGCGTCCCGCTCCTTTTTTGCGCTGAGCGGAGCCTCTTCCCTGAGAAACGCCTCCGCCTCCGCCATGGTTGGGAACCCCTTATAGCGCACGCCGGAAATGCCTTCCACCTGGGCCTTGCAGTCCTCCCAGGTCAGGTACACGCCGCTGACTCCATCCTTCCCGTTTTTCACCGCGTAATATTTTTTCGCCATAGCACGTTCCTCTGCTTCCCATTTTCAGCTTTCTTTCAGCTTTTCGGTATATCTTTTGTATTATAGATGACACAAAACGGGAAATCAAGAAAAAAGGCACGGTTTTGTCAAAAACAGTTGACAGCATCGCCCATAAAGCGCTATAGTTATGAAGATTCTATCACTTTAGAAGCGTTTGACCGCCTT
The DNA here is from genome assembly GCA_021771115.1 of Bacillota bacterium. GTDB lineage: Bacteria > Bacillota > Clostridia > Oscillospirales > Acutalibacteraceae > Acutalibacter. Next base: position 2,442 of record JAETPP010000124.1, read on the forward strand.
GAAGGAGAAATGTGCCATGCCTCTGTTCAAAAAACAAAAAAAGATCCTGCCTGCATTGTGCCTCGTGCTGGCTTTTCTGCTTTTTTGCCTTTCGGGGTGCGGTACAGACGAGGCGGTGAATGTCCCTTCCTCTTCCAAAAGTGAGGAAAGCCACGTTTCCGGCGGAGCCGGCCGGTCTGCCGCTCCTTCTCAGGGGAGTATCGCGTCCACTGTCTCAGCGGAATCCGAAAAAGCTGTGTCGGAAGCAGATGAAAAGCCCCCAGCGCTTCGGGCTTCTCTCGGCATTGGCGCTTCTCTTTTTGCCGAACCCCTTCCCGAAAACGCCGTTTTATATTTGGAGGCTGGAACTGTGGTTTTCCTTTCAGAAACTACGGACCCGCTGTGGTACTCCACCGTGACGGAAAACGGCGCCTCCGGATACTTATACGCGGAAAATCTATACCGGGTCGAAGAAGACGGCAGCATTTCTTCCGAAAGCCTGTTTCGGGAAACCGCGGAAAGAAAATTTGCCGAGCTTCAGGAGCTTCTGCCGGACGGAAAATACTGGAACCATATGTGGCAGGATTTGCCCTACGGCGCGGAAACTCCTTTTTTGATTTCCGATACGCCCTGCGAGCACAGCGTTTACGGAGAACTGTACTGCAATTTTTACAATGGAAAAACGGAAGAGCTTTTTTATAACGACACCCTGTGCCAGTGCCTGGGCTTTGCCAGCCTGCTCAGCGACCAGCTTTTCGGCAGGGATGCTCCCCTCCATGTGTTTTACGATATCGATTCCCTGCGGATCGGCGACCACATTCGGCTCCACGAATACGAGCATTCCATGACTGTGCTGGAAAAATCGGAGGATTTTATCACCGTGGCGGAGGTCAACGAGGATTACGAGGACTGCCTGATCTCCTGGACCCGGCAGATCTCCTATTATGAACTGGAGGATCTGGCCTGGGATTCTGAATACATTTCCCGGTATCCCCTGTGTCCGGACGGAGAGGGCGGCTTCATTTCCTGGGAGGAATGACTCTTCTTACATATCGAAAATAGCCGACGTGCTGCCCGGGGCTTTCAGAAAAAGCCCCGGGCTTTTTCTGTATTTTTCGCTGTTTGCACCATCCCTTCCCGATTCGGAAGCTTTTTTTCGCCCAAAATGTAAATTTTTCAAATTTTTGTTGATATATAGTGCGGCATGCGCTATAATGATACAGTATATTGATGTCTTTGTTGGAGGTCTCCCCTTCTATGAAAAATAAAAAACCTCTTTTCATCACCCTGATCTGCATTGCCGCCCTGGCGCTGGTCGCCGCCGGAATTTGGTTTTTCTGGCTGAAGGACTATTTGAGCGCCGCCAATGCCACGCCGGTCTATGTAAATCCCGTTTCCTCCATCATCGGTCTGAACACCGGCTCCACGCCCAGGTATTCCGGCATTGTGGAACCCCAGAAGACCTATAAGATCAATAAGGATGAAAGCAAAACCGTGGCAGAGGTATTGGTGAACGTTGGGGATGAGATCCACGTGGGAGACGTGCTGTTCCGCTATGACACCGAGGAAATGCAGTTTGCTCTGGAGCAGGCCAAGATCGATCAGGAGGGGATCGCCAACCAGATCAGCTCTCTCAAAACGCAGCTCACCGAGCTGAATAAAGAAAAAAAGAACGCCGGTAAGGACGACCAGTACTCCTATACCGTGCAGATCCAGTCGGTGGAAGCGCAGATCAAGGTGCAGGAGTACGAAAGCTCCAAAAAGAAAAGTGAGATCGATAAATTGCAGGAATCTCTGAGCAACGCCGATGTGATTTCTGAGGTAGAGGGCATTGTCAAAGAGGTCAATAACGGCTCCCGTACCGATCCCTCTGGGCAGGCCTCGGCTTTTATCAGCATTCTTTCTTCCGGGGAATACCGCATTAAGGGCACGGTTTCCGAGCTGAATTTCTCTTCCATTTCCGAGGGACAGGCCGTTACCGTTCACAGCCGTCTGGATCCCAATCAGGTCTGGAAGGGCACGGTGGAATCGATCGACCAGGAGGCTGCCACCGACCAGAACAATAACTTCGGCTACTATTATGACGGCATGGGCGGCGGCGAAAAAAGCTCAAAATACAATTTCTACGTGCTGCTGGAAAATCTGGACGGTCTGATTTTAGGCCAGCATGTATACATAGAGCCGGATCTCGGTGAGGACACCAAAAAAGAGGGCTTGTGGCTTCCCGCCATGTATATCGCCCATGACGACGACGGCAGCTTTGTCTGGGCAAAAAACGACAAGGACAAGCTGGAAAAACGTGTAGTCCTTCTGGGCGATTATGATTCCGGCAATGATCTGTATGAGATCAAAAGCGGTGTTACCAAGGCTGATTCCATCGCTTATCCCAATGAAAACCTGAAGCCCGGCATGCCTACCACCATGGACGCCTCTCTGCAGGACGCCTATATGACCGGCGGAAACGACTCCATGGGCGGTATACAGGATGGAATAGACAACAGCCTGAATGACGGAATAGCCGATGGAACCGATGGCTTTACCGGCAGCTTTGTGGGCGACGAGCCCATTCCGGAGGGCGATGCTCTGCCCGAATCGAACAGCGATACTTTTGGTGAAGACGCAGGCTTCTCCGGCGAGGAGGGCATTGCGGCATGATTTTGGAGCTGCGGAACATCTGCAAAACCTATATGCAGGGCAAGCTGGATGTGCCTGTGCTGAAAAATGTTTCCCTTTCCGTGGAGGAAGGGGAATATCTTGCCATTATGGGGCCTTCCGGCTCCGGCAAAACCACCCTGATGAATTTGATCGGCTGCCTGGACACGCCTACCTCCGGCGAATATCTGCTGGAGGGGCAGGATCTGTCCGGAGAAACCGATCTGAAGCTTTCTCAGGTACGCCTGCGCAGCATCGGCTTCGTTTTTCAAAGCTTTTATCTGCTTTCCAGGCAGTCCGCCGTGGAAAACGTGGCGCTGCCTCTTCTTTATGCCGGCGTTCGCCGGAAGGAACGGCTGGAGCTGGCCAGAAAGGCTCTGGAGCGGGTTGGCCTGGGAGACCGTACAGACTTTAAGCCCACTCAGCTTTCCGGCGGCCAGTGCCAAAGGGTGGCCATCGCCAGAGCCATTGTAAATAACCCAAAAATTTTATTGGCGGACGAACCCACCGGCGCGCTGGATACCAAAGCGGGCGAACAGATCATGGAGATCTTTCAGCGCTTAAACGACGAGGGTGTGACCATCGTGATGATCACCCATGAGCCGCAGATCGCCGCCCACGCTCAGCGCACTCTGCATATCCGGGATGGGCGCTTGACTGATGCCGATGGAAATTTCCTTTCCCCCGCGGAGCCGGAGCCTGTGGAAGAGACAGAACCACAGGAACAGCTTCCTGCCAGAGAACAGCTTTCTCTGCCCCTTTCTTCCAGAGAGGCCGCCACGGAGGAAACGATACCGGAAACCAGCCCCGTGCCTGCGGAACAGGCGGAAGACTTCCAAGCGGAGCCTTCTTCAGAGCTGCCGGAAAATCCCATCGCGGCTCCCCTGCCCCACGAGGAAGCTCCCGCACCCCTGCCGGAAGCACAGGCTCCTGCTGCGGAGAAACCCGTGTTGCCGGTCGCGCCGGAAGGTGCAGCCGCTTCTGAGGCACCGGCTGAGCAGCCTGCAAAGCCGCAGGACAACGAACAGACCGAGACTTTCAACGATGCCGATACAGACACCTTTTTAGATACGGAGATCGCCGCCCTGCTGGATGCAGAGGCTTCCTTTGCAACGGGAGACGATTTTCTGCAAAAAGCGGGAATTTTGCCTGCCTCTGAGGAAGTCCCGCAAGAGTCTGAAGCTGTGACTCAGCCAGAGCCGGAAAGCCCCTCTCTGGTGGCCCGCTCCACCAAAACAGGCGCGCCCGATCAGATCTCCTTTGATATTTGGGCCCAGCCGGAGTCCCCTGCCGGCGAGGCAGAAAGCTTTTCTAAACTGGAGCCCGCTGAACAGCTGGATTTTTCCGCTCTGGAAAAGGAGGAAGCGGCAGAAGCCGCGCCTTCTTCGGAAACTTCCGAAACTGCGGAAGCGGAACCGGAGCTTCCCTTCGATACGGCCTTTGACGCGGTGGAATCCTACACGCCTCATGAACCGGAGTCCGCACGGGGCCAGTTCGGGATCCCCTTAAAAACCGATGTGGATCTATCAAATCTTTGGGAACGGCAAGAGCCTGATACAGCCGTTTCGGAAAGCAAGGCTCCCGAAGAAGCCGCTCCCGCGAAAGAAGACGCTCCGCGCAAGCTCATTGAGATCGAGGATATCCGCGTGGACTTTGGCGATGACGAACCGTAAAAAGTATTTTCTATTCCGTGACAGAAAGGAGGAGGATCATGGCTGCGAAAAAGCGTAATAAGGTCGATAAGCGGCTGATTGCCGTAAGCGTTTCCACCGTGGTCATCGCGCTTTTGATCATCGCGCTGTGGCTGTTCCTCCAATACCGCAACGACCGTAAATTTGTGGAGGTCATTCCCGTTTCCCAGGTAGCTGATTCCTATTGGGGAGACCAGAGCTCTTCCTCCGGACAGATCATCAGCGATTATATTCAGGAGCTGTATCCCGCTTCCGATAAGATCATCAGCGAAATTTTTGTGCAGGAGGGACAGGAGGTCCATATCG
>JAETPP010000125.1 GCA_021771115.1 Bacillota bacterium
CAGGGCGTTTTTCTCCGTCAAAGCCTCCGGGCAGGGCTCGTCCCCGCCCTGGCCTCCGGTAACGATGCATTTTGCATCAGGATTTTCCAGCAAATATGCATGGGCTCTGTTTACACGGTTTGTCAGGGCAACTCCCATTCGCTCCGCGCTGTACACCTGAGCGCCCAAAACGATCACATTGGTTCCGGTGGGAGGCGTGTGATACTGGGCGGAAACCATCAGCCCCGTCAAATATCCTGCCCATAAGAGCCCCAGGCAGTAAAAGACAGACACCAAACGGATCACAGCCTTTCGCCAGCCGCCCCGCTGTGCCAAGCGATGGTAAAAATGGAGGGTCAGGAAGCCCAGAACACAGACGCACAGGCCAAATACCGCCCCCAGATCAAAGCCGCCGTGCAGAAGCGGGAGCAAAAACCACGCACAGCCTAAAAGGCACAGGCCCTTTCCGATCCATTTCATCACAGTTTTCGTTTTTTTCATAAGGCATGACCACTTCCCTTCTGTGCAGCCAGACAGTACGAGGGCAATCTCTGTTTATTCATTCTGATCCTTCTTTTCCTCTTCCGCCACAACGGCAGGGGGATTCTTTTCCTGCACCGGCGCAAAAGGCGGCGCGGAAAGCCTTGCCCGGCGCTTCTTCGCGGAGCGGCGGGTAAAGATCACGATGGGAACCGTGATCACGGCGATCACGATCAGGAAGGGCAGCAGCCATAAAAACGCCAGTACAAACCCCTGCAGCGCATTGACAAAGCTGGTCCAGCCGCCGGTAAAGGCCTCCCAGGAACGAGAGCCAAAGGAGGGGCGGATCGTGTATTCCGTCACATCCCGCAGAGAAAGGTTTACTGTGGAATAGGCGATCTCGTCATCGTAGATCTGGAGCTGAGATGTCATGCTTTCGATCTCATAGCGCACATTGGAAAGGCGGTCCTCCAGCTGAAGGATCTCCTCCAAGCTTTCCGCCTGCTCCAACAGCTCCAGCAGGCGGGTTTCCTCCTGCCGCAGGGACTTAAGCCTTGCTTCCGTATCCACATAGCTGCCGGTCACATCCTCCATGTAGGTATTGCTGGAGGTCACGTTCACTTTATCCTCCAGCTCCGCCAGAAAATCGGACAGGGACTCGGCGGGAATGCGGATCGTATAATCCAGGGAACAGTCTTCTTTTTCCTCTCCTCTGCTGTAGCCGGAAAAGGAGGAAGATTCCAGATAGCCTTGATATTGGGAGATCAAACCGTCCACCGCGGCCTTCGCCGTATCAAAATCCTTCGTTTCCGCAAAAACTTCAGAAGTATAGATCAATTTCCGTTCCGTGGCTTCCGGCCGAAGAGAAACCCCGCTGTTTTCCGGCGTCTCTCCCGGCGCTGTTTCCGTGCTGTAGGAATCGGAAGCTTTCTCACCATTCAGCGAATTCGCCCCACAGCCGGAAAGGGAGAAACACAACAGCGCTGCCAAAAATATGAAAACCAGCTTTTTCACAGGAATCACCTCAATTTGCAATCTATCAGCTTATTATACTGAAAAGAGAGGCGCAGGTCAAGATTTCGCCCCGCCTTCAAGGACACAGAAAATCTCCCTGCCGGTTTGGCAGGGAGATTTCAATAAAAAGCTTTTATACGCCGCGCTTGATATAGCTGGTGTGCAGGATCTCGTGAGCCTTGTGGCCGCCGGGGCCATCGGTCAGGAACTCTTCATAGCACTTCTGCACCACGGGGTTGTCGTGGCTCTTGCGCAGAGGCATATTCTTATCCTGATCGTACAGGGCCTTGGCGCGAAGGGCCTTGATATCGGTCTCCGCCCAGGTCTGAGAAGACTGAATGGGCTGGCCGCCGCCATTGACGCAGCCGCCGGGGCAGCACATCACTTCGATAAACTGATAGTCTGCCTCTCCGGAGCGAACCTTTTGCAGCAGGGCGTCGGCATTCTTCAGGCCGCTGACCACAGCTACCTTCACATCCATACCGGCAATCTTGTAAACTGCTTCCTTGAAGCCTTCTGTGCCGCGGATCTCATGATATTCGACCTCTTCCACGCGCTTGCCCTCCAAAATGTCGGCGGCTGTACGCAGAGCGGCCTCCATCACTCCGCCGGTAGCGCCGAAGATCACCGCCGCGCCGGTGGAAACGCCCATGGCCTCGTCAAACTTCTCGTCCGGCAGACGGTTAAAGTTGAGCTGGGCCTTTTTGATCATTCTGGCAAGCTCACGGGTCGTCAGGCTGATATCCACATCCGGCAGACCTGCCGCGTCCTCGTCGTTACGCATGATCTCAAACTTCTTTGCGGTACAGGGCATCACGGAAACGGACACAATATCCTTGGGATCGATTCCTTCCTTCTGCGCGTACCAGGTCTTGATCAGCGCGCCGGCCATATTCTGGGGGGACTTGCAGGTGGAAAGATTGTCGATCAAATCGGGATAATAGTGCTCGCAGAACTTGACCCATCCGGGAGAGCAGGAGGTGATGATCGGCAGCTTTCCGCCGTTTTTCACACGGGAGATAAACTCGTTTGCCTCCTCCATGATGGTCATATCCGCGCCGAAATCGGTATCAAATACCTTGTCAAAGCCCAAACGGCGCAGGGCGGCAGCCATTTTTCCTTCCACATTGGTGCCGATGGGCAGACCAAACTCCTCGCCCAAAGCGGCACGGACAGCAGGAGCAGTCTGTACAATGACCACCTTCTGAGGATCATTGATAGCATCAATAACATCCTGGGTGTTGTCCTTCTCAGTCAGGGCCCCGGTGGGACAACTGACCACGCACTGGCCGCAGGCCACGCAGGAAACATAGCTCAGGGGCTGTTCAAAGGCGCAGCCGATCTCGGTGTCAAAGCCGCGGTTATTGGCGCCGATTACAGACACATGCTGGTTCTGGCAGGCGGCCACACAGCGGCGGCAGAGCACGCACTTGGCGTTGTTGCGCTCCAGATACAAGGTGGAAGTATCTTTGTTGCCGGCAGGCACAGCCCCGGCAAAACGGTCTTCCTCCTCGATTCCCATATCATTGCAAAGCTTCTGCAGCTCACAGTTGCCGCTGCGTTCACAGGTAAGGCACTTCCGCTCGTGAACGGAAAGCAGAAGCTCCAACGTCATCTTTCTGGATTCCTGCACCTTGGGAGAATTGGTGAATACCTCCATACCATCGTTGACGGGATAAACACAGGCGGCCACCAGGGACCTTGCTCCCTTTACTTCCACCATGCACATACGGCACGCGCCGATCTGGTTTATGTCCTTCAGATAGCAAAGGGTAGGAATGTCGATACCGGCGGTCCGGGCAGCTTCCAAAATCGTGGAATTTGCGGGGACTTCATAGGAAACGCCGTTAATCTTGATAGTTACCATTTCCATGTTTTTCTCACTCCTCTCTTATTTCTTCACCACAGCGCCGAACTTACACTTCTCCATACAAACGCCGCACTTGATACACTTGGAGGTGTCGATAACATGCGCTTCTTTCACAGCGCCGCTGATAGCGCCCACAGGACAGTTACGGGCGCAAAGAGTACAGCCCTTGCACTTATCCGCGTCGATGTGGTAATTCGTCAGGGCTTTACAGGCTCCGGCGGGGCAGCGGTGCTCCAGCACATGGGCCTCATATTCGTCCCGGTAATATTTCAGAGTGGAAAGCACAGGGTTGGGAGCAGTCTGGCCCAAGCCGCACAGAGAATTCTCCTTGATGTAGTAGCACAGCTCCTCCATCTTGTCGATATCCTCCATGGTGCCGTTGCCGGAAGTGATCTTATTGAGTATTTCCAGCAGACGCTTGGTACCCACGCGGCAGGGCGTACACTTGCCGCAGGATTCGTCTACCGTAAATTCCAGGAAGAATTTGGCAATATCCACCATGCAGGTGGTCTCGTCCATGACGATCAGTCCGCCGGAGCCCATCATGGAGCCGATGGCGATCAGGTTGTCGTAATCGATGGGAGTATCGATCAGCTTTGCAGGGATACAACCGCCGGAGGGGCCGCCTGTCTGGGCCGCCTTAAACTGATGGCCGCCGGGAACGCCACCGCCGATATCCTCAACGACTTCGCGGAGCGTCGTGCCCATAGGCACCTCCACCAGGCCGGTGTTGGTGATTTTGCCGCCCAGGGCGAAAACCTTCGTACCGGGGGATTTTTCCGTACCGATAGAACGGAACCAATCCGCTCCCTTGAGAATGATCTGGGGAATATTCGCATAGGTCTCCACGTTATTGAGAACCGTAGGCTTCCCAAAAAGGCCCTTGGCGGCCGGGAACGGAGGACGAACCCTAGGTTCACCGCGCTTGCCTTCAATAGAAGTCATCAACGCGGTTTCCTCGCCACAGACAAAGGCGCCTGCGCCCAGACGAATATCAATGTCAAAATCAAAGCCGGAATCAAAAATATTTTTGCCCAGCAGGCCGTACTCTCGTGCCTGTGCAATGGCGATCTGCAAGCGCTTGACCGCGATGGGATATTCGGCGCGGATATAGATGTACCCCTGAGAAGCGCCGATTGCATAGCCGGCTATGGCCATAGCTTCCAGCACGCTGTGGGGGTCGCCCTCAAGAACCGAACGATCCATGAAAGCGCCGGGGTCGCCTTCGTCGGCGTTACAGCAGGCATACTTTTGATCGGCGTCATTAGCCGCCGCGAATTTCCACTTCAAACCTGTGGGGAAACCTGCGCCGCCGCGGCCGCGAAGACCGGAAGCCAGCATCAGGTCGATGACCTCCTGGGGGGTCATTTCGGTGAGCACCTTGCCCAGGGCGGCATAGCCGTCCACCGCTATGTACTCATCGATCTTTTCCGGGTTGATTACACCGCAGTTGCGCAGCGCAACGCGCATCTGCTTAGCGTAAAATCTCGTTTCGTTAAGGGATTTCGTGGTATTGTCGTCTACCACGGTCTCCTGATACAACAGGCGCTTGACGATACGACCCTTGAGCAAGTGCTCGGAAACGATCTCCGGAACGTCCTCTACCGTCACACGGCTGTAAAACGCGCCTTCCGGGTAAACCACCACGATGGGACCCAGCGAGCACAAGCCAAAGCAACCGGTACGAATGACGTTCACTTCTTTTTCAAGGCCCTGGGCCTTGATTTCCTCATTCATCTTTTCAATGATCTGTTCACTATGGGAGGAGGTACAGCCCGTCCCTCCGCAAATCAGCACGTTTGAACGATACATTTGACCACTTTCCTTTCTCCGCTTAACGCAATACTGTCATTTCCCGCCTGGGGAACGCCGAACCCTGTTCTTATTTAGCGCCGATGGCATTGGCGCCGATGGTATATTCCGTCACAACATTGCCGTTGACCAAATGATCGTTTACCACTCTCACTGCCTTTTCGGCAGTCATCTTCACATAGGTAACCTTTTCCTTACCGGGAGAAACGATCTCCACCACAGGCTCATACTGGCAAATGCCGATACAGCCTGTCTGGGTAACCATAATGTCCTTCAGCTCACGCTTTGCAACTTCCTCCACGAAAGCGTTCAGCACAGGCTTCGCGCCGGCGGCGATGCCGCAGGTGGCCATGCCTACGAGAACTCTTGTTTCGGCCTCGGCGTTCTCGCGAATGTTTACGGCGGCGCGGGCCTTATCTCTGATGGCCTGAAGTTCCGCTAATGATTTCATAATCTACAACCATTCCTTTCTGGGAAATTAAATTCTACGGCATTGGTTTCAGCAATTCTTCTGTCTGTTCCGCAAGGTATTCCTTGATCCAGAGCACAACATCGGGCGCGTCCAAAGGAACCTCTTCCCCCAATGTCTCCCGCAGCACCGTGGTCTCCAGGGAAAACTCCCGTTTCTCACCCAAAGCAGGCTCATAGCTGCGGTTGAAAACGAAATCCAGATCCGGATTACAGGAAATCAGGAGCTGCACAGTGCCGGAAATGTCCCCCAAAGGGATCATATCTACACTGGAAGGCTTAAACACCGCTGTGAGCTCGGTTCCCTTCCCCTTTTCAGAATCGATCTGAAAGCTGCCGCCTGTCATTTCCGCTTCCATTTTGAAAAGCGGAACGCCAAGCCCCACGCTGCGGGTGGTTCGGGTCGTATAAAAGGGATCGATAACATGCTGCACCTGTTCAGGCGTCATACCGCAGCCGTTGTCGGCAACACGGATAGAAAGCATATCCTCCGGAACGCTTTCCTTCACCTGAATGGTAATCAGGGAAGCGCCGGCAGAAATAGAATTCTGCACGATGTCCATCACATTGAGAGAAAGCTCTCTCATAACTTACTCCACATACTTCGCGAGGATCCCGTCCACATCCTCCGGGACAAGACGGCCGTAAACGTCCTCGTTCACAGTCATGACAGGAGCGAGACCGCAGGCGCCGATGCAGCGGCAGGCGGTCAGGGAGAACGCTCCGTCCTCGGTGCATTCCTCAGGCTGGATACCAAGCTTCTGGACAAGCTTATCCAGGATCTTATCCGCGCCTTTTACATAGCAGGCGGTGCCAAGGCACACGGAAATGTGGTTCCTGCCCTTAGGGGTCAGAGAGAACTGAGAATAGAAGGTGGATACACCGTACACTTCCTCCAGGGAAACGCCGAGGCCCACCGCGATCTTCTTCTGCACCTCCATAGGCAGATAGCACTAGATCTCCTGGTCTTCGTGCAGCGCGGGCATGACCGCGCCGTCATGCCCTTTCAGGCCTTCGATCACAGCATCGAGCTTCTGTGCCTGCTCAGGGGTATCATGAAACGGCAAAGTACTGATACGCTTTTGCATTGTTTTTCCTCCCACCAAAATTTAATAGGATTGTCTCTTTTCGACAGCGGCATTCCACCGCCCGTAAGCAACGTTTTTAATATAACAAAATCGCCTGCATTTATAATTCTAATAAAGAATTATATTCAAAAGAACGACAATTTCCTCTAAAAAAAACATCCATTTGCGTAAATAATTACCAAGATATCGATATCATATTCTCAATATTCCCCGGCGCAGAACCTCGATTACAGCGTGCGCAGTTTTTTCAGGCAGCTGCAGCTGCCCCGGCTCACCGGTCAGTGTCTCCAAATAATGGGAATCGGAATTCCGCACAATGAGCATATCGTTCAATTCCGGATTCTGCCGCTTCAG
>JAETPP010000126.1 GCA_021771115.1 Bacillota bacterium
CACCTCCGGTGACTCAGAATGACAATAAGAGGATGAGGCCGGTTTTACTTCCGGTCGGGCCGCATGCTTACAAATACCGCCTGCTATCTTCACGAGTTGGTGCAGCGGTACGCTGCCAAATTCCAATTTAGCGCACTGACTACCCACCCGTTGTCATCCTGAGGAAAAAAACGCTTCGCGCCTTCTTGACGAAGGATGACAGGATAAAAAGCCCTTCTCTAACAACTAACTACTAACAGCTAACAACTACCAACCACGCAGCGATCTAACCCGGCCCAGTCCTGGCGGAGCTCGATGTGCGTCAGACCGTAGGAGGAAAACAGGGCGGACACCGCTTTCCCCTGCTCTTCGCCGATCTCCACGGCGAGGACGCCGCCGGGCTTTAAGCGGGGGAGCCACAGAGAGCAAATGGCCCGGTAAAACAGCAGGCCGTCCTCTCCGCCATCCAGGGCAAGGGCGGGCTCTTTTTGCACCTCCGGCTGCAGCCGGGGAAGCTCTCCCGATGGGATATAGGGGGGGTTGGAAGCAATGAAATCCAGGCTTTGCGGAAGAAAACCTTCCGCCGTTTCTTCCCGCAGCACATCACCTTCCTTCGCTTTCACCCCATACTGAGGGTAAGCGGCCAGATTTTGCTCCAGATAAGAAAAAGCCTGTTTGGAAAGCTCCAGACAGGTTATTTTTCCATGGGGGATCAGGGTGCAGAGCCCCAGCGCCACCGCACCGGACCCGGCGCAGAGGTCTACGCCCACCGGGGCGGAATTTTCCTTCAGACGCTCTGCCAGGGCCTCTACCAAAACGGCGGTATCCTCCCGGGGGACCAGCACGCCTTCTCCCACCTTCAGGGAAAGGCCCATAAAGTCCCATTCTCCTAAAATATATTGCAAGGGGCGGCGGGCCGCCCGTTCCTCTACCGCCCGGAGAAAGTCCGCCTCCCGCTCCGGAGAGGGGCTTTCCTGGCCCCGCAGGGCAAGGCCGGAGCGGTCCAGGCCGAAAAAGGCTTCCAGGAGAACCAGGCTGTCCTGGCCGGGGGAATCGATGCCCCGGTCTGAAAAAGCCCTTCGGGCCCTGAGATACAGCTCCCGGTAGGTCATACGATCAGGTCCTCTCCGTTTTCAGGGATCACAGCGTTCATGGCGGCAATGGCGGCCTCGATCATCTTATCGTCCGGCTCCTTTACGGTGATGCGCTGCATCCACAGGCCGGGGGCGATAAAGAACCGGATAAAGCTGTCGGGGTGGCGGGCGGAAAACCTTTGAATTTCATAGCCGATATTCATGATGACCGGAATACAGAGAAGCTTTGTGAGGGTGCGCAAAATCGGATTGGAAAAGGGGATAAAGAAGCCCACGACCACCCCCAGCAGCAGCATGAGAATGAGAAAGCTGGTGCCGCAGCGCGGGTGGAACCTGCCCTGCTTTCTCACGTTTTCCACGGTGAGAGGCAGGTCGTTTTCATAACAGAAGATGGTTTTATGCTCCGCCCCGTGGTACTGGAAGGTGCGCTTGATATCCGGCAGCAGAGAAACCAGCAGGATATACCCCACAAAAATGGCAATGCGCAGTCCCCCCTCAAAAAGGGAACGCCACCCGGAAATATCCCCCTGTACAGCGCCCTGCAGCAGGTTAAAAAGCACGGTGGGCAGCAGGAAGAACAGCAAAATCGCCAGGCCAACGCCCAAAACAGAGGCGACCCCCATGATGATGCCGGTCATCTTTTCTCCCAGGTGCTCATCCAGCCATTTATCCAGCCCGGAAAGCTCCTCCTCGCCCACGTCCTCGGTGATCTTATCGGCGGAAAGGGACAGGGCCTTGTAGCCCAGGCGGAAGGAATCGATCAAAGCAAAGATACCCCGGATAAAGGGCTTTCCCAGGATAGGATATTTCTGGGTCAGCCGGGGGCAGTCGATCTCCTCGGTGGAAATTTCCCCTTTTTCACTGCAAAAGGCCGCTACCGTGCGGTGGGGCCCCACCATCATAATGCCCTCCATCAGGGCCTGTCCGCCAATGGATGTAATTTTCTTACTCATGCTCTTTCTGGATCCTTTCCTGAATTAGTTTCTGAATTTCTGGTGTTTCGATAAGCTCCGGGTGGCTTTCCAGCCGCTCACAGGTGGGCAGGCTGATGGTGACCACCGTACCCTTTCCCACTTCGCTTTCCACGGTAAGGGTACCGCCATGCATGGCAACGATCTCGTCCGCCACCGCCAGCCCGATGCCGGAGCCCCGCACCAGCTGATTGGCCTTGTAGAACTTTTTCTTGACATTGGGCAGGTGCTCTGCCGGAATACCGCACCCCGTATCCCGGATCTTCACCCGGATATAGCCCTCTTCCTCTGCCGAGGACACGGTGATGGTTCCCCCTGCCTCCGTATATTTCAGGGCATTGTCGATGATATTGACAAAGACCTGCCGCAGCCGGTCAATATCCCCGTATACCGGGGAAAGAACTGTGTTTTCCTGATAATCCAGCAGCTTCTGCTCCGTACGGGCCCGTTCCGTAAACAGGTACACCGCCTCGTCCAGCTCCGCCAGAATATCCAGCCGGGAAACCAGCAGCCGCATTCTGCCGCTTTGCAGCCGGGAAAAGTCCAGCAGCTCCTCCACCAGCCCGGAAAGCCGCTCCGATTCCCGAATGATAACGCCCACGCCTTTTTCCGTGGTTTGGGGGCTGGCCCCCTGCTGCAGAGTTTCCGCCCAGCCCTTGATGGCCGTCAGCGGCGTGCGAAGCTCGTGGGAAACCGAGGAAATAAAGTCGTTTTTCATCTGCTCCGTGGCGGCAAGCTCGCCCGCCATATCGTTGATGGAATCGCAGAGCTGCCCCAGCTCGTCGTCCCTGGCCTTTTGAATACGCACATCGAAATTGCCGCCGGCCACCTGCTTTGCCCCGGCGCTCACCTGGCGGACGGGGACCAAAATAGAACGGATAAAATAGACGCCGGAAAAAGTGATGAGCAGCATGATAAAGGCCCCCGCCGCAATGAGCGTAAGGATCGCCCGGCCGATCTGCTCGTCCGCCTTTTCCAGGGATACCAGATAGCGGATCGAACCGGTCAGCCCGCCGCCGCTATCCCGGATCACCCTGGTAACAGCCATGACCCTTTCCCCGGTATTCAGCTCTCCCACCCATTTCCCGGAATTATCCGGGCTGGAAAGGGCAGCTTCATAATCCGGCATTTTCTGGCGCTGATCCGGCTCAAAGCCGGTGGAGGTGGTAAACACGCTGCCCACCCGGTTCAAGGCCATGATCTCCATTTCGTTCCGATCGGGGAAATGCTCGATATAGTCTCTGGCAATGGCGGTAAACTCCGAGGCTGTTTTGTAGGTGCCGGAATCGGCGGAAAGCCAGTTCAAAAGCTCGTCCACACGGCCGGTCAAAGCCTGTTCGATACCGCTGTAGGTAGAGGTCTGCACCGTGATGGCAAGGGAAAGAATGGAAACCGTTAAAATGACCAGCGTTACGCCGACAGTGTTTATAAACCACCGCCGCGAAATGCTTTTCCTGCGTCTTTCCACGATACGACCTCCTTTTCTGGATGCTGGATTCTAGACGCTAGATGCTAGAGAAGATCAAGGGCAAGGGAAAGGCAATGAGGAATTAGAAATTAGCAATTAGGAATGAAGGGCAAGGGGGAAATGGGAAATTAGGGTTTTCACTCAGTTAAAAGTGACTTTGTAGGGACCGGCCTCTGGACGGTCCGCTAAGCTTGCAGCATTCTTGCGGACCGCCGGGGACGGCGCTGGTCTCCTGTGGAGACCTTCCTCCACTGGAGCGTGCTCACCTGTCATCCTGAGGAAAAAAGGCGCTTTGCGCCTTCTTGACGAAGGATCTCGTCCTTGAATCCCGCGTGAAGCCAAAGGACGAGATCCTTCGGGCGTTGCCCTCAGGATGACAGACAGAAGACTGTTCAGGGTGACAGAAAGGAATTTAGGGTAACAAGGAAAGTGTCCTTTCCCTTAATTGCTCATTACTAATTGCCCGTCAAATGCCCTTCTCTAACAACTAACAACTAACGACTAACAACTAAACCTCCCAGCGATACCCCAGGCCCCATACGGTGACGATGTGGGAAGGGGCGGAGGGCTGGTCCTCCACCTTCATGCGGAGGCGGCGGATATTGACGTCTACGATTTTTTCTTCTCCCACGTAGCTTGGCCCCCACACAGGCTTCAGGATATCGCCTCTGGGCAGGGCAATGCCGGGGTTCGAGAAAAAATATTCCATAATTTGAAACTCCACCTGAGTCAATTCAATGGGCTTTTCTCCCTTATGGAGGGAACGGTTGCGCAGGTTCAGGGTAAACTCGCCGGATTGCAGCTCGTCCCGCAGGCTGGTTTCCTGGTTTTTCGCGGCAAGGGCCACCCGGCGGTATACCGCGTCCACCCTGGCCACCAGCTCGGAGGGGGAAAAGGGCTTGGTCACATAATCGTCCGCGCCCATCATCAGGCCGCTCACCTTGTCCATTTCCTGGGTACGGGCGCTCAGAAGGATAATGCCGATGGAGCTGTTTGATTTGCGCAGCTCCTTACACACGGCAAGGCCGTCGTAAGCGCCGGGCATCATGATATCCAGCACGGCCACATCAAAGTCTCCGCCGGATTTCTGGTAAAGCTCCAGAGCCTGTTCTCCGTTTTCGGCCTCCACAGTTTGATAGCCTGCCCGTTCCAAGTTGATGACCACAAACTCCCGAATGTTCTGTTCATCCTCCGCTACCAGGATCTTTTTCATTTTGCAAAGCGCCCCTTTCTTCCGAACCTTTCGGCTTATTCGCTGAGAAGCTTAAAATCTCTTTTGATCTGCTGAATATACCGCAGCATGGTTTCGTCCCCTGTGAGGGTCTGGATCCCATAAACGGAATCGTTCTGTGCTACCAGCTGCTCATATCCGCTGCTGGTCCCCCGGCTTTCCCAGGAGGATCTGGTAAATACCCGAATGGCAAACAGCGGCTCTCCTAAAAGATATTCCCCACCCTTCGCGGTTTCTATGATCTCCGAATATGTCACCATGCGCCGTTCCGTGTCATTGGAGGAGGTGATCTTCCCGTTTAGATAATAAGGCAGGCGAAACCAATAGTTTTCAGATGGGTTCATCATGGCTCTGACAGCAAGATTCAGGCCATCCTTTTGAAAATGACACCAATTTACCTGATAGCAGGTAGAATCCAGCGACAGGGTTTCCGGCAGACCGGGCAGCAGCGATACGGTGGGCAGCTCCAGCCGGCCGTCGCCGTCAAGATCTCTGGAAAGGAAGGAGGCTGCCGCCGGGCGCTGAAAGGGATTGCTGTAGCCGTCCGCGTTCACCCCTTCCGGCACATTTTTCAAAATTCCCCCCTCCAGATAGAAAAGCTGCGTGGTCATACTGCCATCCGCTTTGATCCCGTCCAGCGCCACGCCGGAAAGAGAGGGGGTCAGCTTGCCAAATACAGCGGCGGAATAGCTGGAAACGGAGTTGTCGGCATCCACACTGCAGACCTCCCGCATTTCTCCCTGCTTCCAGGTGAAAAGCCGGGCCTTTGCCGGGGTGGGCTCGTCTCCCTCCACCTCGGCGGGCAGGAACTTGTCCACGGTAAAAACCTCGCTTACCCCATCCCGGTCAAAATCGGCCACGGCCATTTCCGCATAGGGGCCAAGGGGATATTCCGCGATCTCCCCGTCCTGACCGGTAACATAGGCGTTCACCGCGGCAGTGCGGCCCGTGGTTCCCGCAGCACTTCCCCAGCCGATCAGGATCAGGCTGCGTCCGCTCTGAGAAAGGGTGCCGAAGCAGACCCGATCTACCTGCAGGGCTGTATTCTGAAAGACCGCGGTAGATTCCCAGCCCTCGTCTGTTTTGCTTAAAAATTGAACCTCCACACCGCTGGCGCCGGTATTTTCGGTGGAGTAGAAGCCGATGGCGTCTTCCTTGCCGTCCCCGGTAAAATCATGCATGATAATGGCGGAGCGGTGCTCTCCGTTTTGCGGATATACCAAAGTGATATCCGGGCGGTTTCCCTGCAGCAGCGTCTGGATGGCCTGCTGATCCTGATTGACCTTCGGGGGCGCCATCAGGTTCTTGGTATCAAAGGAAGCGAAAGAGCAGCCGGAAAGAAACAGGCAAAGCTGGATCACAAGCCCGATCACCGCTATCCTTTTCTTCACAAGATCACCACCTGGGTTTGTAGTTAAATGCGGCTACCGCCGCCTTGGGTTCAGATAGCAAAGCAATCAATAGTACCTTGCCCTCTTTAACAACGAAATTCCTTCTGACTAACGACTGGGATGCTAAATTATTGTTTGGCTTTCTAGTAGTTAGTTGTGAGTCGTTAGTCGTTAGAAAGGGCATTTAGGGACTGGATGCTAGACAATGGTTAGTGCAATGGAAGGGAAGTTTGGTAAATTTCTATTCAGCGCACCACTCACTTCCACCAACTGTCATTCTGAACGAAGTGAAGAATCTCGGTTAGCAGAAACCGGCGCATTAAAATGAATTTGTACCGGCCAGCTGAGCAAAAATTGAGATTCCTCACCGCTTCGCAGTTCGGAATGACAGTGGGTGTGTGTACCCTTGTTCTTCTCTAACGACCAATAACTAAAAACGGCGCTTTTTGTTTAGTAATGACAATGAAAGGAAGAGGCTGGTTTTGCTGCCGGTCGGGCCGCATGCTTGCAAATACCGCACACTATCTTCACGAGTGGCTGCGGCGCCTCGCCGCTAAATTATTGTTTCGCATACTAACGCCCACACACTGTCATCCTGAACAAAAGCAAAGCTTGCTTTGCTTTTGTTCAGGATCTCGGTTAGCACTAACCAGCGTATAAAGAAAATTTATACTCGCCGGCTGAGATATAGCCGAGATTCTTCGCCACCTTCGGTGACTCAGAATGACACTGAGAGGATGAGGCCGGTTTTACTTCCGGTCGGGCCGCACACATACAAATACCGCCTGCTATCTTCACGAGTTAGTGCAGCGGTACGCTGCTAAATTCCAATTTAGCCACTGACTACCCACCCGTTGTCATCCTGGGAAAAAAGGCGCTTCGCGCCTTC
>JAETPP010000127.1 GCA_021771115.1 Bacillota bacterium
TTATGCTATGTTATAATTTTTTATTGTCAGTGCAAAACCAGGTTTATGGTATGGACTGTAGGCCCAGAAAGGGTATCGGAAAATAGTGTATGAAAATTTCCACAGAAATAGATTCCCTGGCCCTGCACATCGGAGAAGAGCGGGCAATAGAGACTCTTGCCCAGGCGGGCTTTGACGCCTGGGACTTTTCCATGTTCAGAATGTGCAGTTACGATTGGGAAAAGAACTGTGTTCTGGAAAGCGATCATCCGCTGGCGGGAAACGGTTATTTGAAGTTTGCGCGGAAATTGAAGGAGACCGGCCTTGCCTGTGGAATTGTCTGCAATCAGTCTCATGCGCCTTTTCCTTCCTGCTGTGCGGAAATCCGCTCTTACTTTCGACGGGCCATTGAATGCACCGCGGAAGCAGGAGGAGAAATTTGCGTGATCCATCCGGATAATGACAAATCAGCAGAGGAAAACGCTGAGCTGTACCTGGAGCTGCTGCCTTTTGCCAGAGAGCATGGGGTAAAGCTCGCCGCGGAAAACATGTGGAATTGGGACGAGGAAAAGGATCAGGCCTGTTTTGCCGCCTGCGCCACACCAGAAGATTTTTGCGCGCATCTGGATGCGGTGCACGATGAAAGCCTTGTGGCCTGTCTCGATATCGGCCATGCGGAAATGCGGGGCTGCGGCACCTCCGCCGTGGAAATGATCCGCGCGCTGGGGCCGCGCCTTCAGGCGCTTCATATCCACGACAATGACAAGCGGTATGACCTGCACCAGATCCCGTTTTCCATGGCAATAGATTTTGTCCCCATCGTAAAAGCGCTGCGGGAGGTCGGATACAGCGGCTATTTCACCTTGGAAGCCAGCTCCTTCCTGGAAAACTGTGCTGGGGAGGGTTTGTCGAATGGTGTCCGCCGCCTGGCGGCTTCAGCCAGAAGGCTTGCAGATATGTTTGAGGGGAAGCTGTAGGCGGTTTTGAATTTGTAGTGGAAAAAGCGGGGAATGGAAATGGAAACTTTTAGAAAAGCTGTGGCGGCGGGTGTTTCGATCAGTATTGGGGCCACTGTCTATCTGGTATGTGAGAGCAAACTGGCAGGCGCGCTGCTGTTTACCATCGGCCTGTTTGTGATCTGCACCTTTGGTTTGAATCTATTTACAGGAAAAATCGGTTATGTGCTGGAAAACCGGAACCACCCGAACTGCTTTGTGATCTGGCTGGGAAACCTGACGGGCTGCGTTGCCGCCTCCGGGCTGATCCGCCTTGCAAAGCCCAGCCTTTTTGATACTGCTTCCGGGCTTGTGCAGGCAAAGCTTTCTTTAAGCTGGTACTCCGTTTTGGTCCTGGGTTTTTTCTGCGGGATCCTGATGTATCTGGCGGTGGAAAATTATCGGAGCAACCCCAATGATTTCGGAAAGGTCACAGGGCTTTTCCTGTGCGTTTCCGTTTTTATCCTCTGTGGATTTGAGCATAGCATTGCGGATATGTGCTACTGCGTGTTCGGCATTTCCTCCTGGCGGGAGCTGCCGCGGATCCTTTTGTTTTTAGTGGCGGTGTCCCTGGCAAACAGCCTGGGGTCGCTAACCGTGAGGTTTTTGACGAGGGACAGAACAGAAAACCGTACCAAATAGATTTTCTGGAAAGAAGGAATGGACAGTGGCAAGAGAAAGATATCTGATCAATGCCGGGGAAGATACCATTCACGCAAATGAGATCAAGCCGGGAACCTCGAAAGAGAAACGAAAGAACTGGTGGTATTACCATAAGGCTCCGCTGCTTGTGGGGCTGGTGGCCCTGGCTGTGCTTTTCAGCATTTTTTATTCTATCTTTTCCAAGGTGAAGCCGGATTACTCTGTGGGGCTCATCACCTCTTATACCATGCCGGATTCCGGGCGAGAGGAGCTGGAGCGCTGCCTGGCGGAATACGCGGACGACCGCAACGGGGACGGCAAGGTGGTAGTCAATGTGGTGTGTTATGTTTTTTCCACCACAACGCCCTCCACATCGGATGCGCTGCAGCAGCAGCAAGCCGCGGTGGCCCGGTTTGCCGGAGACATCCTTGCCAACGAAAGCATGATCTACCTGCACAACGAAGAAGCCTTCACCTTCATGCAGGAGGATTTCAGCGGCTTTTTCCTTTACAAGGATGGTACGCCCATGCCGGAAACCGCCACTGATTATGAAAACGCTATGGTGCTGTGGGAAGAGATCCCGGCGCTCTCTGAGTTTGTTCCCCAAACGGAAGAGGGCGAAACCTTTGACAGCGACATGCTGCTTCAGCTTTTTGAAAAGCTGCGGGTGTCTGTTCGGTCAGCGGAGGGAACCTCCATCACCAGGAAGGAAAAGGACATGAAGTACTATGAGGATTCCATGGCCTTTTACCAGCGGCTTTTGAAGGGGGAAAAGCCCTCTTCCGCCGGGGAGTAGCGCGGCAATGGCACGGACGGTAACGATTTTTGATTCCACCCTCCGGGACGGCGCCCAGGGCAGCGGCGTTTCCTTTTCCCTGGAGGATAAGCTGGCGGCGGTCCGCGCGCTGGACCGCCTGGGCGTGGCCTATATTGAAGCGGGCAATCCCGGCTCCAACCCGAAGGACAGGGAATTCTTTCAGCGCGCCGCAAAGCTTTCCCTGAGGCATGCCAGGCTGGTGGCCTTTGGCAGCACCCGAAGAAAAAACACCGCGGCACAAACAGATGAAAATCTCCTTTCCTTGCTGGCGGCGGGAACCTCCTGCTGCGCCATTTTCGGCAAGTGCTGGAAATTCCATGTGGATAAGGTGCTGGAAACCACCTGTGAGGAAAATCTCTCGATGATCGAGGAAAGCTGCCGGTTTTTGAAGGAGCGGGGGAAAGAAGTCATATTTGACGGAGAGCACTTTTTTGACGGCTGGAAGGACGACCGGGATTTTGCCCTGGCCGCCTTACACGCCGCCGTGCGCGGCGGCGCGGACCTGGTGTGTCTTTGCGATACCAACGGCGGGACCTTTCCGGAAGACGCCGCCCGGATTACCGCGGAGGTGGCGGCATTGGTTTCCGTGCCTGTGGCGGTGCATTTTCACGATGACTGCGGACTGGCGGTGGCAAACAGCATTGCCGCCGTAAAGGCCGGGGCTGCGCAGGTGCAGGGAACGATGCTGGGGTTCGGCGAACGCTGCGGAAACGCCAATCTTTCCGCCATCATTCCCAATTTGCAGCTGAAGCTGGGAATTTCCTGTGTGCCGCCGGAGTGTCTGCCGCTCCTTTCCCACGGAGCCAGAGAGCTGGCCGCCGCGGCGAACCTGGACCTTCCGGCACAGCTTCCCTACGTGGGGGAAAACGCCTTTTCTCATAAAGCGGGAATGCATGCGGCAGGCGTGCTGAAGGACGCCCGCTCCTTTGAGCATATCGACCCCGTTTCCGTGGGAAATCTCAGAAGGTTTCCCGCCTCCGAAATTTCCGGCAGGGCGGTGGTTTTGGAAAAAATCGGGTGTGTGTTTCCGGGCAGCCCCATCGAGCCGGAAAAGGCCCGAAAGGTTTTGGAGGAGCTCAAGCGCCTGGAAGCGGAGGGCTATCAGTTTGAGGGCGCGGATGCTTCCTTTGAGCTGCTGGTGCGAAAGCTGCTGCGGCCGTATCCGCCTTTTTTTCACCTGCTTTATTACCACATCTACACCGATTACGGAAAAGACAGGGACTGTGGGGCAAGCGCCACGGTAAAGGTGCAGGTGGGAGAAGAGCTTCAGCTGACGGCGGCGGAGGGAAACGGCCCGGTCAATGCCCTGGATAAGGCTCTGCGCAAGGCGCTGGAGGTGTTTTATCCGGTGCTTTCCCGGGGAAAGCTGACGGACTACAAGGTTCGGGTGCTGGACAGTAAAAGCGCCACAGCCGCCAGGGTGCAGGTGCTGATCACCTCTACCGACGGAAAGGAGACCTTTACCACCGTGGGCGTTTCAGAGGACGTGGTGGCCGCCAGCTGGCAGGCCCTGGAGGACTCTTTGGAATATATGCTGCTCAAAGAAAAAGCACAGAAAAATCAATAGGAGGAATGACACGATGGCAATGACAATGACCCAAAAGATCCTGGCGGCTCATGCCGGGCTGGATCATGTGGAGGCCGGCCAGCTGATCGAAACACGGCTTGACCTGGTGCTGGGGAATGATATCACCTCCCCGGTGGCAATCAATGAGTTTGAAAAAGCGGGAGCGACTTCAGTGTTTGACCGAAGCAAGATCGCTCTGGTGCTGGATCATTTTGCTCCCAATAAGGATATCAAGGCGGCCCAGCAGTGCAAGCAGACCCGCCAGTTTGCCAATAAGTACGATATCGTCAATTTCTTCGATGTGGGCGAAATGGGGATCGAGCACGCCCTGCTGCCGGAAAAGGGCCTGGTAGGCCCCGGCGACTGCGTGATCGGCGCGGATTCCCACACCTGCACTTACGGTGCGCTGGGCGCATTCTCCACCGGTGTTGGTTCCACTGATATGGCCGCCGGGCTGATGTCCGGCAAGGCCTGGTTCAAGGTGCCCTCCGCCATTCGGGTAGTGCTGAAAAATAAGCTCCAGGGCTTTGCCAGCGGCAAGGATGTAATTTTGCACCTCATCGGCCTGATCGGCGTGGACGGCGCGCTGTATCAGTCTCTGGAGTTCACAGGAGAAGGCTGTGCGTCCCTTTCCATGGACGAGCGGTTCACCATCGCCAATATGGCCATTGAGGCCGGAGCCAAAAACGGCATTTTCCCGGTGGACGAAAAAACGCTGGAATACTGCAAAAACCGCTATCAGGGCAGCATCGATATTTTTGAAGCGGATCCCGATGCGGAATACACCCGCACGGTGGAGATCGACCTGGCCGCTCTGCGGCCCACCGTTTCCATGCCCCATCTGCCGGAGAACACAAAAACCATCGATGAGGTGAGCGACGTAAAGATCGATCAAAGCGTCATCGGTTCCTGTACCAACGGCAGAATTGAGGATATGCGGGCAGCCGCCGCGATCCTCAAGGGCAGAAAGGTGGCAAAGGGAGTACGCTGTATCGTAATTCCCGCCACGCAGAACGTGTATCTGCAATGTATCCGGGAGGGCCTCACCGAGATCTTTATCGAAGCCGGTGCCGTGTTCAGCACCCCTACCTGCGGGCCGTGCCTTGGCGGCTATATGGGCATTCTGGCAGAGGGGGAACGGTCCGTTTCCACCACCAACCGAAATTTTGTGGGCCGCATGGGCCATCCCGATTCCGAAGTGGTGCTGGCTTCCCCGGCGGTCGCCGCCGCCAGCGCCGTGACCGGATACCTCACCGACCCGGAGAAGCTGTAATGGCTGCTCCGGTCAGGCTGGAAACGGAAAGGCTCGTTCTGCGGCAGCCTGAAAAGGCGGATGCGGCTGCCGTTCTGGAAATTTTGGAGCAGGAATTTGTACGAAAGTACAACTGCCTGGGAGCGCCCCTTACGATTGAGAAAGTGGAAGGGATATTGAACGGTCAGCCGGGCCAACTAGTTCTCACGCGGAAAGAGGACGGCGCTGTCATTGGCCATGTTCGGGTGGGAATGGACGATCTGCGCTATAAGGTGGAGGCGGTCTCCCTGGGGTTTTACCTGGGGGAGGCGTACGCCCGCAAAGGCTACATGACCGAGGCGCTGGGGCAAGTAATAAAGTATATATTTTATGAGACATCGGCTGAAGTCATCAGCGCCCGGGCCTTTGTGGAAAATGCCGCTTCCATTGCATTGCTTACAAAGCTGGGCTTTGCCCGGGAGGGTGCGCTTCGCAGAGCGTTGCTGGATTCTTATGGTCAGGTACATGACGACCTGATGTTTTCCCTTCTGCGGGAGGAATATCTTACGGCTTACCCGCCCCGGCTGGGAGATACTGTCACCATTAAAATGGACCGTCCCATCGGAACGGAGCACCCCAAGCACCCCGGTTTGATCTATCCCGTCAATTACGGCTATGTCCCCGGGCTGATCGCGCCGGACGGGGAAGAGCAGGACGCCTATGTGCTGGGAGTGGATGTGCCGCTTACGGAATTCACGGGCAGGCTCATCGCCATCATCCATCGCTTTGACGATGTGGAAGAAAAGTGGGTGCTGGCCCCGGAGGGAATGACCTTCACAAAAGAAGAGATCAGGGAAGCCGTCCATTTTCAGGAGCAGTATTATCATACGGAAATCAGAATGTGAAAAACCAAATTATACACTGGAGGGAGCACATACTATGAATGCCAAAGGAACAGTACACAAGTACGGCGACGATGTGAATACAGACGTTATCATTCCCGCCCGGTATTTGAACACCGCCTCTCACAGTGAGCTTGCCGCCCACTGTATGGAGGATATTGATAAGGATTTTGTAAAGAACGTAAAGCCCGGCGATATTGTGGTAGCCCTGAAAAATTTCGGCTGCGGCTCCTCCCGGGAGCATGCGCCCATCGCGCTGAAGGCCTCCGGGGTCTCCTGTGTGATCGCCGCCACCTTCGCCCGCATCTTCTATCGGAATTCCATCAATATCGGCCTGCCGATCCTGGAATGCCCGGAAGCGGCGGAGGGTATTTCCGCGGGAGATACCGTCTCCGTGGATTTTGATTCCGGCCTCATCACCGATGAAACCACCGGAAAAACCTATCAAGCCCATCCCTTCCCACCCTTTATCAAGAACATCATCGCCAGCGGCGGTCTGCTGGAATCGATCACGAAAAAAGCATAAATTTTCTTTTGGGGCGCGCGGCGGAATTGAGGTCTGCAACGCGTCCTTTTTAGGATCCAACGGAGGGGGGGATCGGCGCAAACGCCCTTATACTTTCCGGCAACTAACACCTTGC
>JAETPP010000128.1 GCA_021771115.1 Bacillota bacterium
CTATCTTCACGAGTGGCCGCGGCGCCTCGCCGCTAAATTCCAATTTAGCGCACTAACTACCTCACCTGTCATCCTGAGGAAAAAAGGCGCTTCGCGCCTTCTTGACGAAGGATCTCGTCCTTGAATTCCGCGTGAAGCCAAAGACCGAGATCCTTCGGGCGTTGCCCTCAGGATGACACAGAGGGAGCGGGGTGACAGATAGGAACTCTTGACCTTTTCTAACAACTAACAACTAACGACTAACAACTAACAACTAAAGACCGAGATCCTTCGGGCGCTGCCCTCAGGATGACAGGAAGGGAGCAGGGTGACAGATAGGAACCCTTGACCTTTTCTAACAACTAACGACTAACAACTAACAACTAAAGACCGAGATCCTTCGGGCTCTGCCCTCAGGATGACAGGAGGGACGGCTCAGAATGACAGAAAGGATCAGGGTAACAGCAAAAGCCCTGCCCTAATTGCTCATTGCTAATTCCTAATTGCTCATTCTTCCCGCGCTTCTTGCCGTTTCCCCCTGAACCCGCTTCTGTTCGTGATATATTTTGACTTGTAAACTGGAAATTTTAAGTGTGTTTTTTAGGAAACAAAAAATCGATAAAAAACAGAAAAGCAGCCGTCCGTAACGCCATAGGACAGCTGCTTTTCCGGCAGGTGAAGTGTGATTCACATACCGGTAACCCTCACCTTACAAATTTTATTATAATAAGGTGAGAGAATTTTGTCAAGCCGAAGGGAGATTTTTAAGGATTTTCTGTGGGAAATAAGGCGTTTTGCAAGGCGG
Source organism: Bacillota bacterium (assembly GCA_021771115.1). Classification (GTDB taxonomy): domain Bacteria; phylum Bacillota; class Clostridia; order Oscillospirales; family Acutalibacteraceae; genus Acutalibacter. The sequence goes on from JAETPP010000128.1 coordinate 785, forward strand.
AAAAGCTCTTTCAGGGCCCCGGGGTCTCATAGCCCTGCTGGTTCAGGGCCCGGTAAAGCACGGTTGCCATTTCCGCAACGTTGGCGGTTTCCCTGGGGTTCAGGGTGGTGGGGCTTCGCCCGCTGATAATTTTGTTGGCTGCCGCCCATTTCATGGCGTCCGCCGCATAGGAGGAGACTTTGCCCGTGTCGGTAAACTGCTTCGGGTACGCTTCCGGCACATCCAGGCCCCGGCCGGTTCCGCCCCGGTAAATTTTATCCCGGTACTGCATATACCGGTAGGTAAAGGTGACCAGATCTTCTCTGGTAAGCGTTCCCTTCGGAGGATACAGATCTTCTTCCTCCGGAGCGCCGGTCCCGTAATAGATCCTGGCGCTTTTTGCCCAACGAATAGAGTTGGAGACGCCAAAAGAGTCGTCTTCGCCCAGCAGCGGAAATGCAATAGACTCCGGGTCGCTTTTGTCCCCATCCCACTGGTCAAAGGATTCCATGCAGTGGATCATCATGATCAGCCGTCCCCTGTAATATTCGGAGTTCAGAGGCGGCGTACCCGCTTTCAGGCGGCGGTAGCCCGGGTGGCGGATAAACCAGTTTACGGCGTTTGAGGCCCACTGCATGGAAAGGCGCTCCATTTCTTCTTCCAGGTACAGTTTTCCGTCCCCGCGCAATGCGGCGGAGGCAGGGGTGCCTGCGATGCCGGCCATCAGCGCAAGAACTAAAAGGAAAGCGCAAAGTTTCCGAAGATGTTTCATGAAAAATTCCTCCTCTTGCAGCATTGATTTTGTGAAATCAAACCTTGTTTGAAGCCGGGGCTTGGTTGAAGAGTGAAACTATCATTTTTGAACGGGAAATTGTATTTGATCTTGCTCTATTCATTTTCGCTGTCCCGGAAAACGGAAGAGCCCGTATGGTTCTTTTTTGATTTTTCCATGATCTCTCTGATCTCACGCTTGCTTTTCCTCTTTTTCCACCATAGACAAAGAAGAGATATCAGGAAAAACAACAGAGAAAGAGCGGAGACGATCATAGCTCCGATAGAGCCAAAGTCGATGAGGTTAATGATGATCGAGCTAATAGCACAAATGATCAAGCTTTTTCCCATATCTTCCACGGTAGGTTCATATTTGTATGGCAAAATTCTCTTCCTTTCTCAGATGGAGAAACAAGGATCAGATAAAGCTTTTCGAAAAATAAATATTTATATTCTTTTAGATTGATTTTACACCGCAATCAAAGAAAAGTCAATGAATTTTACCAAAAAATTAAAATTACAAGAAAAATATTGTGTAATTTTGCAAATATTGCGTTTCAGCCGGGAAAAACGGCTCCGGCAGAAGAAAAAGCAAAAGCCAAAGCCAAAGCATACCGTCCAGATTTATTTTTCTTTACTTTTGGTTTTTTAGACACCTTGACAATTTTTCCTGCCGCCGATACAATAGAAGAAAAGGATTTCCGGCGCGTTGCTTTGCGGAGTGCCGGAAAAGGAAGATTCCCTCCTGCGTTACGGAAAGGAAGATGCGGCGTGGAAAAAAAGAGCTCAAAAGACGGCAAATTTGTGGTTGTGGAAAATAAAAATGGCCCTGCTTTAGGCTTTTGCCCGGATTCCGGGGTGGAGATTTTAGAGCGGGACGGCTGCTATTTTAAGGACCTGGCGAAAACGGGGGGAGCTTTTGCCCTATGAGGACTGGCGGCTTTCCCCGCAGGAGCGGGCCAGGGACCTGGCTTCCCGCATGACGGTGGAGCAGATCGCCGGGCTGATGCTCTATTCCCCCCATCAGATGGTGCCGGCCATGCCCTTCGGTCCCTTCCCCGGCACCTATGGCGGAAAAACCTTCCCCGAAAGCGGGGAAAAACCCTGGGCGCTGAGCGATCAGCAGAAAAAGCTTTTGCAAGAAGACAACATCCGGCATATTCTGGCCATGAAGCTGGAAAACGCCGGTACCGCCGCCCGGTGGAACAATGAAATGCAGGCCATGGCGGAGAGCCTGCCCCTGGGCCTGCCGGTAAATACCAGCAGCGACCCTCGCCACGGCGCGGCCTCCTCCGGTGCGGAATACCGGGGCGGCGCGGGAGGCGACGTTTCCAAATGGCCGGAGGGCCTTGCCATGTCCGCCACTTTCTCTCCGGAGCTGTGCAGGCGCTTTGGGGAGATCGCTTCTAAGGAATACAGGGCCATGGGTATTGCCACGGCCCTTTCGCCCCAGATCGATCTTGCCACCGAGCCCAGGTGGATGCGGTTCGGCGATACCTTCGGCGAGCACGCCGGGCTTTCCGCCGATATGGCCAGGGCCTACTGCGACGGCATGCAGACTACCGAGGGAGAAAAAACCGGCTGGGGCGGGGACAGCGTCAACGCCATGGTAAAGCACTGGCCGGGCGGCGGCACCTGCGAGGGAGGAAGAGACGCCCACTACGCCTGGGGAAAATACGCGGTCTATCCCGGCGGCAATTTTGAAGAGCACCTGAAGCCCTTCCTGGAGGGGGCCTTCCGGCTTTCCGGCCCTACCGAAAAGGCTTCCGCCGTGATGCCCTACTATTCCGTGCCCTGGGGCCAGGATAAGAAAAACGGAGAAAACGTGGGAAACTCCTACAGCGAATACATCATTCACGATCTGCTTCGGGAAAAGTACGGCTACAACGGCGTGGTCTGTACCGACTGGGGCATCACCGCCGACCACGGCGAGGGAGTGGAGGGCTTCAACAGCCGCTGCTGGGGCGTGGAGGAGCTGACAGAGGGAGAACGCCACCTGCGCATTCTCATGAACGGTGTGGATCAGTTCGGCGGCAACGCGGAGGCCGGGCCTGTGTTGGAGGCCTACCGGCTGGGCTGTGAAAAATACGGGGAAAAAGCCATGCGCAGGCGGTTCGAGGAATCCGCCGTGCGGCTGCTTGTGAATACCTTCCGCTGCGGGCTGTTTGAAAACCCCTATCTCGATCCGGAGGAAAGCGCGGCTTTGGTGGGCTGCGAGGAATTCTGCCGGGAAGGGTATGAGGCCCAGTTGAAGTCTGTGATCCTGCTGAAAAATAAGGAAAGCCTTCTGCCCCTCAAAAAGGGCGTGAAGGTCTACGTGCCGAACCGCCACATCGACGCCACCCCCGCCTTTTTCCGCAATATGGACGAGGAAAAGGACTTTGCGCCGGTGCCCAGGAGCCTGCTTTCCAAGTATTTCACCGTTGTGGATACGCCGGAGGAGGCGGAGGTGGGGCTGGTCTTTATCGAAACACCCATCACGAACCCCTATGAGGTCAGCGACCGGGAGCAGGGAGGCAACGGCTATCTCCCCGTCAGCCTGCAATTTTCTCCCTACACGGCGGAAAAGGCCAGGGAGCACAGCATCGCAGGAGGCGACCCCTATGAGGATTTTACCGACCGGGGCTATCGGGGCAAAACGGTCCGTGCCGCCAACGAGCGGGACCTTACGAATATTTTGGAAACCAAGAGCCGCATGGGGGAAAAGCCGGTGATCGTCATTGCCGAGCTGAATAAGCCCATGGTCATGGCGGAATTTGAGCGGGAAGCGGCGGGCATTGTGGCCCATTTCGGCGTACAGGCCCAGGCCGTGCTGGATATTCTGGTGGGAAACGCCGAGCCCGGCGGCCTGCTGCCCGTGCAGCTGCCCAAGGATATGGAGACCATTGAGACACAGCAGGAGGACGTTCCCTTTGATATGGTTCCCTACACGGACGAATGCGGGAACACCTATGACTTTGGCTTCGGCCTGAATTGGAGCGGCCCGATCTCAGACAGCAGAACGGAGAAATACAGCCGTTAGAAACTTGTGAAGCCGACACCCTTCGGCGGGTTGCACTGGGCTTTTTCGCAAAGCGGCGATGGGAAAATTACGGGAAGGAATAAGGCGAATGAAAAAGATTTGTACTTACTGTAAGAAGGAAATACCGGAGCACGCCCAGGCCTGCCCGTTTTGCGGAGCGCCTGTTCAGCCGTCCGCCCCTGTTTTCAGCGGAAGGCCGGAAGCGGGGCACCAGCCGCCTTTGCCGAACAGTTATCCTCAGCAGCCCGCGGTTCCGCCCCAGGTTTCTTACGAGCCCCAAGCCCCGCATACGCCGCAAGATCCTCAGGTTCCTTACGCGCCTCAAGCTCCTTATGCTCCCCAGGCTCCTCAGGTTCCTTATACGCCCCAGGCTCCTTACACACCTCAACAACCCAACCAAGCGCCTTATGCCGGACAGTCCGGGCAGCAGGTTCCCCAGCAGCCCGGTTACGGATATGGGCCGCAGTTCGCACCGGGAGGCGTTCCGAAGCAGGCTTCGAAAAAGAAGGTCCGCTGGATTGTTTTGGGGAGCATCGCCGGATTTCTCGTAGCGGCCGGGGCGCTCCTGGCTGTCTTCTTGGGGTGGTACAACGCCCCTGCCCAGGTGTATGAGCGGGCCATGGAGGCGGGAGACTATGAAACCGCCGGGCTTCAGCTGGATTCCCTGGAGGAGGCGGACAGGCTTCAGGCCATCGACCGGTTCACGGAGCTGGCGGAAAACGCCTATGAAGACTACAACCGGGGCGCAATCACGTATGAAGAGGCGGAAGAGCTGATCAAAACGTTGTCTTCTCACTGCACGGAAAATGGGCTTCCGGGACGTTTGCAGGACCTGAAGGTGCTGCGGCGCTCCAAAATCAATTTTGAAAAGGGAGTGGAAGCGGAAAAGAAGGGAGAAGATATAGAGGCCTTTTCATACTATGATAAGGTGGTAGAGGACGACTTGCAGTATGAGACGGCCCAGGGAAAAGTAAAAGTCTTTTGGGCGTCGTTTAAGAAAGATGTTTTGTCCTCGGCAGCAACCTGCGCTGCCCGCGACGATTATGAAGGGGCCATCAACGCGCTGGAAATCGGACTGGAATACTTCCCGGAGGATGAAGAGCTTCTTAAACTGCTTGACACCTATGAGTACAAGGCTTGGGAAAAGGATCTGGCAAAAAGCGGCCTTTCTCCCAGCGGAAAATTCCTGACAGCCGAGGACTATGCCAATTCTGAAGAATTACAGGAAGAGATTGCCGGGATAAATGAGGAAGGAGACGGCATCCTTCTTCTTAAAATTACCGGAAAGGGAGATACGTTGTTCTATTCTTATATTTTTACGGATATGAAAGAGTCTGAAAAAGAATACTGGAAGAATCATTTTGAGAACTATCTGGAAGAAAATAAAGGACAATTTGAAGAGATGGTGGCTGACCTTAAAGTGGATATAGAAGCCGAAACCACGGTGGTCATACAATTTATTTCCGCTGACGGCACAGTGCTTTGTTCCGGGGAATTCTAGGAGCAAACCATGGAAATAGAGCGGATCAATACCTATCACGATCCCCGGTTCCGGGAAAAGGTCCTGCGCCAGCATGGGTGCTTTCTGGCAGACGGCTTCCCCTGCGAGGTGGAGATCACAGGAGAGGAAACGGCGGTGATCCGGCTGGGCGAGCTTCCCGAAAGCGGGGAGGCATATCAGGAACTTATCGAGGCCTTTCGCTTTTACGCGGAGCACATCACCCGGTTTCTGAATGAACGCGGCGAGCTGATCGCGGAGTTTCTCCCGTTAGAGCTGTTTCCGGTAAAGCTGACGGATATTCAGCCCTCTCAGTTTTTTGTGGATGAGGAAAAGCTGCGGGCGGTGGAGACTTTTCTTTCCGCCGGGGAGGAGATCAAGATCCCCCTGGTCCGTTATGGGGAGAGGTATCTTTCCTGCGACGGCCACACCCGGCTGTATCTGGCGGCGCAGAAAGGTTTCCCTGCGGTACGGGGCTTTCTGACAGAGGAAAACGAGGTGCTTCTGGAGTTTGCCGAAGAGGCCAAAAAGCGCGGCGTGTTCACCCCCATGGAGCTGCAGCTTCTTTCCCATGAGGAATACGAACAGAAATGGAACCGATTCTGTGAAGACTTTTTCCGGGAAAGAGGATAACAGGAAGGGCGCGTTGCAGACTTCCATTCTGCAACGCGC
>JAETPP010000129.1 GCA_021771115.1 Bacillota bacterium
GGAGAGGTTCCAGCTCGGTTGAAATCCGCATAAAACTTACGTTTATTTTCTTTCCGCCACGGAACCCTCCAGTCACGGCGAAGCCGTGACAGCCCCCCTTTCAGGGGTGAGCGCGTCCCGGTGGGACGCTGGTGCGAACCGACCGAGCCGACGGGCGAGAAAGCCAAGGGCGAGTGCTAAATTTTAATTTACCGGTTTACCTCTGGCTTGTCCGTTCGGCCCAGCAGATAGTCTACGGAGCAGTCGAGGTAATCGGCGATACGAGCGAGATTTAAAGCGGTGATATTTTGGCCTTTTGCTAAATGGGAAATAAGATTGATCCCCAACTCTAGCTCTGACAGCATTGTTTTCATGGCAATTTTTTGAGATTTGGCACGTGATTTGATGCGTTCTGCTATTTCTTGGTGATTATACATAAATTTGAGCCACCTTTATGTGCAAAACATAGAAATCACTGTAAAAAGTGAATGCGTGTTGAAATTCACTGTATACAGTGATATAATATACCTAAACGAAAAGAAAAACAGCAATCGTTCAGAACCCGGAAAGCTTTTGAAACGATTGCCGCCGAAGAAACCCTGCCGTAAGGCGGGGAGGTTTCTTGTACTCATTTTAAGTTTTTTCGCCCTCGTTGTCAATATGACCTGCCGGCCCTCGGTTTACCGCCGGTTCGTCTGTCCGGCCCAGAAGGTAGTCCACGGAGCAGTCGAGATAGTCGGCAATACTTTCTAATATTTCTGCTGATGGCGTCCAATCTCGTTTCTCCATATCATACATCAAACTTTTTCTAATACCGCATGCAAGCAAAAGAGAGCTAATAGTTATGCCTCTTCTTTTACAAAGAGATTTGATAATGGCGGCAGATTGAGCATTATTCACAATGCACCTCCAAGTGGTTTGTGCAATTATACGAATTACGTGAAATATCGTAAAAAAGTTTACTTACGTGGAATCACGTGATACAATAGAATCAGGCTGAAAGAATAACAATCAGTCGTAATAGCACAAGTAAAAAAACGGCAATCGTCCAGAACCCGGAAAGCTTTTGAAACGATTGCCGCCGAAGAAACCCTACCGTAAGGCGGGGAGGTTTCCTGTACTCATTTTAAGTTTTTTTGTGCCTGTTGTCAATCCATACCTTCCGGCTGTGCATGCATTTTTGAGGTGGTTTTTATGAAGAGAAATGAAGTATCGTCTTTATTGGAACCCCGCTGTGGTTCCTGTGCTTATTTTCTTCAGCACTATATTCTGGAACGGAAAAGCGGGGGGAGCTATTACAGACCCTGTAACTGCGGCCACTGCTTTCGCCGGAAGCTGCGGAGCAGCTTATCCATCCGCACGGTTCCCTGCGAAAAATACAAGCCACAGCTTCCGCCTGGCCCCATCCCCTTTCGTGTGAAGGAGCGGGTTTCTCGGAAAAAGCCGAAGCAGGAGGAAAAGGAATAGAAAGTCATCCCCGGAGGTGCTGTTATGAAGCGATGGGAAAGAATTTCGGAATTATCTTACTGTGGCTCCTGCACCCATTTTGTGCCGCACTATGTGCGGCTGAAAAATAAGCAGTTTTTCCAAACCCGCTGCGGGCATTGTGTATACCACCCGGAAGAGGTCTACTATTCGGGTTGGACAAGCCCCTGCAAGAAATACCAGCCGGGTTATCGGCCTATCTCTCTTCGACTGAAGCGTCATGCGTTCCGGAGGTAGTTGTTAGTGGTTAGAAAGGGCAAAGGTGTTTTGCGCTGGTTTGTACAGGCCGAGATCCTTCGTCGGGAAGGCGCGTAGCGCCTTTTGTGTTCCCTCAGGATGACGGTGGGAGAAGGAGGCTCGAAATCACAGAGTTAAATGAGAGCCCTAAAAACCAAATATCACTGTCATTCTGAGCCGAAGGCGAAGAATCTCGGCCTGTACTTACCGGCGGGTACAGGCCCTTTTTGCGCTGGTTACTTCTAGTCGAGATCCTTCGTCGCTGTGCTCCTCAGGATGACAGGGGGAGAGGGAGGCTGGGGGTTATCAAGTTAAATGAGAGCCCTAAAAACCAAATACCACTGTCATTGCTGAACAAAAAGCAAAGCAAGCTTTGCTTTCTTGAAGAATCTCGGCCTGTGCCTACCGGTGGGTACAGGCTCTTTTTGCGCTAGTTACTTCTAGTCGAGATCCTTCGTCAAGAAGGCGCGAAGCGCCTTTTTTCCTCAGGATGACGGTGGGAGAAGGAGGCCGGAGATTACAGAGTTAAATGAGAGCCCTAAAAACCAAATACCACTGTCATCCTGAACGAAGTGAAGGATCTCGTCCTTTTGTCCTTTTCCTCGGGAAAGAAGGCCGAGATCCTTCGTCGGGAAGGCGCGTAGCGCCTTTTGTGTTCCCTCAGGATGACGGTGAGGGGAAGGTCTCCGGTGGAGGACTCGGCTGTCGCCTCAGACATTGCTGGGCGTGGTCTCGCTTTCAGCTCGGTCAGGTCAGAACGCTGTCCACCGGACAGCTTCCCCTACCGGGGCACAGCAACCGTTCTGACCCGACCGAGCCGACAGGCGAGACAGAGTGGTTAGTGCGCTAAATTGGAATTTAGCGGGCTAACGAATAGCGCAAAACCCTTGCCTCCCCTGAAAGGGGAGGTGGCGGCCGTAAGGCCGTCGGAGGGGTTCTTGCTTGCCGCACGGAACCCTCCAGTCACGGCTTCGCCGTGACAGCCCCCCTTTCAGGGGAGCCAAGGGTTGAGCGTTAAACAATAATTTATCAGCTACTTCCGGTCGGGCGGAGAATTTCCCTTTCGTACCATGAAGCTTCACGAGTGCCTGCGGCGGCTCGGCGCTAAATCATAATTTAGCGCCTCTTCATTGCTAATTACTCATTTGCTGCCCTTGCTCTTCCCCGGCATCCATTCCGCAAAATGCTTATTGAAACTCCGTCATATTGGGCCAGTAGCGCATGGGCATATTGTTCCGGCGGAGCTTGGGGTTTCGGCGGCCTTCAATGGCGATGGCTTGATAAAAATGCTTCCAGAGTGCCCGGTATTTTTCTTCCTCCTCGTCAGGCGGAGGCAGCTCGATGCTGTCCGCCTGAAAAAATTCCCGGTGGCCGCTGTTGCGGTAGAGAAAGCCCAGCTTGTGGGTTTTATCATAGATCATCAGGTTTTCTCCGGAAAACCGGTCGCAGAAATGGGGGGCGATGATGGGCAGCACGTTGTTATTGGGGGTGATCTCCGCCGCCAAAAATTCTCCCAGGTCGGAAAACCGCAGGAATTCCACATGGTAGTGGGCCTCGTTTTTCAAATACAGCAGGGCCTTGTTCATGGCGTGCACATCTTCATTGGCGGAAAGCTTTGTGACCTTGGCCCCGTATTTATAGCCCAACAGTAAAAAGCGGGTGATCTTCAGCTCTTTTTCGTCCATACAGGTGAGAAAGGCGCTGCGGACCATATGATAGGCCTCCGGGGAGATCCTTTGGGGAATGGACCTTTCCACCCTGTCTGCCAGCTCCGGCACGGTATCGATGGCCTTGATGGGGAACAGGGTCTCCTGAGGCTCGTCCAGCCGCTGGATCCCCTGGGGCAGCCGCTTATCCTGAAAGCATTCCGCCACACAGCAGAGAAAGCCGGGGAAGGTGCCGTCATACCGGTATACTAAATTTGACCTGACAGACATTTGACTCGATCCTCCCCGGTAGGTGAAAATAGCGACAACTGCTCCGGCGGCGCCAGCTCCCGCTGGGAAAAGCCCCGTTCGCTGACAGCCCCGGCAATGACCGCCGGATTATCGGTGGGCAGGGGAGAAATGCTTTTCCCACAGCACACAATGAAATATTTAGCCCGCTTTAATACCACGCCCAGCTTTTTCAGAGCGTCGAAATCCAGCCTTGCGTACCGCCGGGCGGAGCGGATGCGTTGGGCGCTCTTGACTCCGATGCCCGGCACCCGCAGAAGCATTTCATAGGGAGCCCGGTTTATTTCCACGGGGAAGTGCTCCATGTGGTTTACAGCCCAGTTGCATTTCGGATCCAGCAGGGGGTTGAAATCGGGGTGCTCATCGTCTAAAATTTCCCCGGCCTGAAAGCCGTAAAAGCGCAGCAGCCAGTCTGCCTGGTACAGCCTGTGCTCTCTCAAGAGGGGCGGGGGCGTGTCCCTTGCCGGAAGGTTCCGGTCGTTTACCATGGGCATATAGGCGGAAAAGAACACCCGCTTCAGGCTGTATTTCTGATAGAGCCCTTCCGTGAGGGAAAGGATCTGCCGGTCCGTTTCCGGGGAAGCGCCGATGATCATTTGAGTGGACTGCCCGGCGGGCACAAATTTTTGCGCGGCCTTGTATTTTACCAGGTCGGTGGAATTTTCCCGAATACCGTCCCGAATCTGGCCCATGGGGGCCAAAATTTTCTCCTTGCTTTTCTGAGGCGCCAGCAGGGAAAGGCTTTTCTGAGAGGGCAGCTCGATGTTCACGCTCATACGGTCGGCGTAAAAGCCCAGCTGTTCGGTGAGCCGGGGGCTTGCGCCGGGAATGGCCTTTACGTGAACATAGCCCCAGAAGTTTTCCTCCTCCCGCAGCTTTTTCAGGGCCGTGAGCATCAGCTCGCAGGTGTAGTCCGGGTTCTTTACCACCGCTGAGCTTAAAAACAGCCCCTCGATATAATTTCGGCGGTAAAATTGAATGGTAAGGCTTACCAGCTCCTCCGGGGTAAAGGTGACCCGGGGCCCGTCAATGGAATGGCGGTTAACGCAATAGGCGCAGTCATAAGCGCAGTCGTTGCTCATCAGCACCTTCAAAAGGGAAATGCACCTGCCGTCTCCCGCAAAGCTGTGGCAGATCCCGGCCTTTACCGCGTTTCCCAGCTTTCCGGGCTGCCCGGGCCGGTCCACCCCGCTGGAGGTGCAGGCCACATCGTACTTGGCGGCGTCTGTTAAAATTTCCAGCTTTTCCAGTAAATCCATAGCTTTTCCCTTTCTTTTACCGCCTTACTCTTCTTCCTTCCGTTTCGGATGCATAACCATGGCCCGGGAAACGCTTTCCTTGCCGAACCGTTTTCTGACGGAATCGACTGTGGTTTCCAGGCGTTCCAGGCGCTCGGTTCCGTTTGCCTTGTCGAAAAGACTGGTCTGCGCTTCCTCGGAGCTTACAAGCTTTCCCGCCCGGATCCCTAAAAGCCGCACGGCCCAGCGCTTGTTTTCCCGGCGGTACAGGGAAAGGGCGGCCCGGTAGAGGGAAGCGGAATCGCACACGGCGGGTTCAATGCGGCATTGCCGCTGAAATTCCTCAAAATCCTTGTTTTTTACGGTGATCTGCACCTCGCCGGCTTTTACGCCCTGGGCACGAAGGCGGGCGGAAACCGTTTCCGCCAGAGAGAGGAAGGTTTCTTTGACCTCCGCTTCCGTAACGATATCATGGGGAAGGGTCACGCTGTTTCCAATGGATTTTGGAGGCTCTCCGCTGTCTGCGGGGCAAACCGGAGACTGATCCAGGCCGTTCGCGTAGACCCACAGTGTTTCTCCGATCCGTCCCAGCATGCTTTTCATGGCGGAAAGCTCCATGCGGGCAATATCTCCAATGGTGCGGATACCGAATTTTTTCAGGGTCTTTTCCGTGTGCGGACCCACAAACAGGAGCGCCTCGCAAGGCATCTTCCAGATGATGGACTTCATTTCCTCTTTGCCGAATACCGTCACGGCGTCCGGCTTTTTATAATCGCTGCCCAGCTTGGCAAACACCTTGTTAAAGGATACCCCAATGGAGACGGTGAGCCCCAGCTCACTTTTGACGCGCCGCCGGATCTGCTGGGCGATCTGCTCTCCATCGCCGAACAGCCGTCCGCTGCCGTATACATCCAGCCAGCATTCATCCAGGCTGAAGCTTTCCACCAGATCGGTATATTCGCAGTAGATTTCCTTGGCAAGCCTGGAAAAATGGGAATAGCGCTCATGGTGAGGCGGCACCAGCTGAAGCTCCGGACACTTTCGCTTTGCCTGCCAGATGGGTTCCGCCGTTTTTACCCCGCACTGCTTTGCCAGCATGTTTTTTGCCAGAATAATGCCGTGGCGGCTTTCCTGGTCGCCGGCCACAGCCATGGGAACATCCCGGTACTGGGGAGCGTACAGAGTTTCCACAGAGGCATAGAAGTTGTTCATATCCACATGAAGAATGCCGTTCTCCAAAATTGACGCCCCCTTTTTGAAACACAAACATGCGTTCGCAAATTCTATTCTTATTATAGAACGTGCGTTCGAAATGTCAAGAGGAAATTTTTGAAAAATGAAAAAATTCAGGGCGGCAAGGCTCCTTCGGGAAGGAAGAAAGCGCTGATGGATCATCGCGGTACCACCAGAAGAGATTGGAAAATTGGAATTTATCGGGCTGACGAATAGCACAAAACCCTTGCCTCCCCTGAAAGGGGTGAGCGCGTGCCAGTGGCACGCTGGTGCGAACTGGTCTACGCTTCGCTTCGGTCGTTGCTGAACGTGCCCCACCGGGGCACAGCAACCGAGCCGACAGGCGAGACGGGGGACCATGCTTTGCATGGTGGAAGGGTTATAGCTCAGCTGCGATTTGCATAAAGCCTGCGTTTATCAACTTGCTGCCACGTAACCCCTCAGTCAGCCTTCAGCTGACAGCTCCCCTTTCAGGGGTGAGCGCGTGCCGGAAAGTTATAACTTTCCTGGTACGCTGGTGCGAACCGACCGAGCCGACAGGCGAGAAGCC
>JAETPP010000130.1 GCA_021771115.1 Bacillota bacterium
GCCACCGATTGCCTGTGCACCGGCTTGTACAACAGCCTGCATACGGGAAGAAAATTCCCCGGGAGAAATTTCATAAACGGCCTTTCCATCTTTCTCCTTCGGCAGGCCCGCGTTGGGATTTACAAGGATTGGAAGGCCGGTCAAAGCGCGAAGCTCTTTTGCCAAAACCGCCATCTGCTCCGGGCCAAGGCCGCAGTTCAGCCCGATCATGTCGGCGCCCAAGCCTTCTAAAACAGCAGCCATAACGGAAAGATCGCCGCCGGTCAGCAGTTTTCCGGCTTCATCAAAGGTCATGGTGACGAATACGGGCAGCGTGGAATTCTCCTTTGCGGCCAAAAGAGCGGCCTTGGCTTCATAAATATCGGCTACGGTCTCGATCAAAACGCAGTCCGCACCGGCGTCCACTCCTGCCGAAACCATTTCCCGAAAAACATCTACCGCCGCTTCAAAAGGGAGGTCGCCCAGAGGCTCCAGCAGCTTTCCGGTAGGGCCAATATCCAGCGCCACCCAGCCGTGTCCCGCGTCGGAAACGGCCCTTTTCGCCAGAGCGATCCCCTGAGAGATCACTTCTTTTACAGAATGGCCGGAATCTGCCAGTTTACAGCGGTTTGCGCCGAATGTATTGGATTTCAGAATATCCGCGCCTGCCTCCAGATAAGACCGGTGGATCTCATAGATCCTTTCGGGAAAGCGAAGATTCCACAGCTCCGGCAGCTCTCCCGGCAAAAGCCCCTGCTCCTGCAGCAGGCTTCCCATGGCGCCGTCAAAAAAGAGAAGCTCTTTTCCCAGCTTTTCTTGAATATTTTTCACGTTTACAGCTCCTTTCGAAACGGGCAGGACGGGGAATTACAGGTCATACATTTTCCCACATGGCAGAGGGAGGGATCAGGAGAGAGGCCGATCACCGCCGTAATGGACTTAAACGGCACCATAAGGCAGCTATCTGTCAGGCTTACGCCGATTTTTTTGGGAAGCTCAAGAACGGAAAAAAGAAAGCGCTGGTACTGGAGAGAAAAATCTCCATAACCGGGGCTGTACCTGGGCCGGAGATACAGTCCTCTTTCCGCGGCAAGCTGTTCCAATTCCTTTTGCGCCTGATCGGCGCATTCTTCTGTATAGGCAGCGGCGCAGGCCTGCAAAACAGGCACAAAAGATAACTCAGAAATGCTGTAACGGCGAATCAGGCGGTCGATTTCCGGGCCTAAAGTCATCGCAAACAAAAACACCTCTTTGCAGCCCTGTAAATGCCGGCACAGATCCCGGCTGCAGATTTCTGTATGGTTGATTGTGACGGAGTCAGCTTCTATATCGATGGGGAAAAGGCAAGAGGTGGCTCGAAGCTGTGCGGCGGCTTCAAGCTCCCGCTGCGCACGAATGATGCTTTCATCCAGCTCCTTTGTATCCTCCTGGGCCCCTAAGTACCGTAAGATCTCTTTTTTATTCATAGAGGGAACCACGCTTTTGAATTTTTAGGTGGAGATCAAAATATGGCTTACATTCCGGAAGATCTTTTCCGCGGTTTCCGGACGATTCATGGTGTATAAGTGGATATACTTTACACCATTGGCAATCAGGTCAATGATCTGCTCTGTGGCATAGGCAACACCGGCCTGCTCCATGGCCAGCGGATCATCGGAAAATTTATCCGCGATGGCCTTGAAACGGGGAGGAAGCAACGTGTTGGAGAGCTCGCAGCTTCGCTTGATCTGTTTTGCGTTGATGACCGGCATGATCCCCGGGATCACGGGAACGGAGATCCCCGCCGCTAATACCCGGTAGAGGAAATTATAGTACACGTTGTTGTCAAAGAACATTTGAGTCGTAAGAAAATCACAGCCCGCATCCACCTTTTCCTTTAAAAACTCAATATCCTTTTCCTTGTGTTCGCATTCTATATGACCTTCCGGATAGCATGCGCCGCCAATACAAAAATCGCCTTGTGCGCGGATATCACGAATCAGCTCGATCGCATAGGAATAATCGCCATCTTCTATAAAGTCTTTCGGCTTGTCACCACGCAAAGCAAGGATGTTTTCAATCCCGTTTTTTTTCATTTCCGTCAAACGGCTTTGAATTTCTTCCCGGTGAGAACCGCAGCAGGTCAGATGTGCCAGCGCCGGCGTATTCATTTCTTTTTGGATGCGCGTTGCAACCTCCACCGTCTTTTTCGAGGTGCTGCCGCCGGCTCCATAGGTTACGCTGATAAAATCAGCGCCCATTTTGCAAATGCGGTCTGCCACCTGAAGCACATTGTCAAACCCGTTTTCTTTTTTGGGAGGAAATATCTCACAGGAAAAGGTGACTTTATTCTGAACAAGGATCTCTTTGATTTTCATAAACTGGAATCCATTCCTTTCCAAACACAATTCCTTACTAATATAGAGGTATTATAGCACTCTTCGAAGCTTTTTGAAAGGAATTTGTTGCAGCTTCGGCAGACGGCAAAGGAATGAAGCATGCCTGACTCGCGTATATTTTTTTAGAAAAAAAGCCGGGAGAAGGGTAGTATGGGAAAAAAATTTGTATTTCTGTTGTTGTTTTGCGCTTCTATCGCCTTATTTGCCATGCAGACAATGCAGGCCTTCGGCATTGTACAGTTTCACACGGATCTGTTTGAAAAGAAAGGAACTATCGTTCTAGACGCCGGACACGGCGGCGAAGATGGGGGAGCGGTGGGGGTCAATGGAAAGCTGGAAAAGGACATCAATCTCGCCATCGCCCTGGAGCTGGAAAAATATCTGAAACAGAATAATTTCGAGGTCATTATGATACGTTCCGGCGATTATTCTGTGGGAGATCAGACCCTGCCCACCATTTCAGAACGAAAGAGATCCGATACGAAAAACCGGCTGCGAACGGTGGAGGAGGCAGGGGAGTGTATTTTCATCAGTATCCACCAAAATCATTTTTCCGAAAGCAAATATGACGGCGCTCAAGTTTTTTACTCCGGAAACCGAGAGGAAAGCGCTGTTCTTGCCGAGGCGATCCGCCAAAATATCGTTTCTTCTCTGCAGCCAGAAAATCATCGGGAAAATAAGCAGGCGGAAAAAAGTATTTATTTGCTGTACCACTGCCGGGTTCCCGCCGTGCTGGTGGAATGCGGATTTCTTTCCAATCCCTCTGAGGCGGAAAAACTAGGGCAGGAAAGCTACCAAAAAGATATGGCGGCAGCTATTTACAACGGCCTGATCGACTATTTACAGACCGATCGGGAAAAGAAAGCAGAAAGTGTTTCCTCCGAAACTTCTTCAAGCTTTGCAAATTAGGAAAGATCATGTTATACTGGATCTCAGAGCTTTAGAGAAAGGCGCAGGAAATAGCTATGGCGGGAAAAAGCAAGGTCGTTTATCAATGCACAGAATGTGGTTATGAATATCCAAAATGGCTGGGGCAGTGCCCGGGGTGCGGTGCGTGGAGCACTATGGTGGAAGTAGTGGCAGAGCCGGCGGCTTCTCCCAAAAGCGCCGCGGTGCGCTCTGTGGGCGCTCTTTCCAGACCTCTGCCGATCAGCGAGATCAGCACAGAGGACGAACACCGCTACCATACCGGGCTGTCTGAACTGGACAGAGTATTGGGCGGAGGTATTGTAAAAGGATCTCTGGTGCTGATCAGCGGCGATCCCGGGATCGGAAAATCCACAATGCTGCTGCAAATTTGCGAGTACCTTGGAAAAAGCCTGCGGATTCTCTATGTCTCCGGAGAGGAATCTGCCCGTCAAATCAAACTCAGGGCCACCAGGCTGGGCGTTCACAACCCAAACCTGATGATCCTGACGCAGACAGATGTGCAGTATATCATAGAAGAAATACGAAGCGAAAAGCCTGATCTGGTTATGATCGATTCGATCCAGACCATGAACCATACCGATCTGAATTCTTCACCCGGCAGCATTACCCAGGTCAGGGAATGCACCAATACCATGATGCGCTGCGCGAAATCTCTGGATATTCCCATTATTATTGTAGGGCATGTGAATAAAGACGGCGCAATCGCTGGGCCCAAGGTGCTGGAGCATATTGTAGACGCGGTTTTATATTTTGAAGGGGATCGTCAAATGACCTACCGCATTTTGCGGGCTGTAAAAAATCGCTATGGCTCCACCAATGAGATCGGCGTATTCGATATGGGAGAAAACGGCCTGCAGCAGGTGGAGAATCCTTCTCAGGCTATGCTTTCCGGCAGGCCCAAGGATGTTTCCGGTACCTGCGTTACCGCTGTGATGGAGGGTTCCCGGCCTATATTGGCGGAAATCCAGGGGCTGGCCACTACTTCGGGCTTCGGAACGCCCCGTCGCATGGCCACTGGCTTTGATTATAACCGTATGGCCCTTATCCTGGCCGTGTTGGAAAAGCGGGCCGGCTATTATTTTTCCAATTTGGACGCTTATTTGAATGTGGTGGGAGGGCTTCGCCTGGACGAGCCTTCGGTGGATCTTGCGGTGGCTGTGGCGCTGATCTCCAGCCTGAAGGATACCCCTATTCGGGAAGATACTGTGGTATTTGGGGAGATCGGCCTGGCAGGGGAGCTGCGCAGTGTCAACCGTGTGGAGCTGCGCATTGCGGAGGCCGCACGGCTTGGCTTTTCCCGCTGTATCATACCGTATCATAATCTGAAAAATCTCATGCACACACAGGAAATAGAAGTGATCGGCGCAAAAAATATTCGGGACGCCTATACCGCCGCAACATGAAAGGGGACAAGCTTCTTCGGGCTCCCAGACTGCCGGATCGTCCTGTCAAGCTTGTTCTGGCTTCAGGGGAATATCCGGCTCTGATTTCGCGCCTGCGGGAACTGAACATAGGGGTCGTGGAAACCAGTTTTGACAGCAGATTGCCGAAGCCTGTGGCGTTTCATCCGGATATGCAGGCGTGTCCGCTGGATTCAGAAAATTTGTTCGTTTTGCAAAAAAGCGATCTGTTGAAAAAACTTGCCCTTTATGATATTATCGCCACAGAAACAGCGGAATTGCCGCAAAACCGCTATCCCGGCGATGTTTTATGCAATGCTTTTGCCTGGAACGGATTTCTGGTGGGAAACATGGCGGCCATAGATCAAAAGCTGCGGGAAAGAGCCAAGGAAATCGGTTTACTGGAGCTGCCGGTCCGGCAAGGATATGCGTCCTGCTCCGTTGCTCTGGTAACGGAAACCGCCGCCATTGTATCCGATCGGGGGATGGCGGCGGCCTTGGAAAAGCAGGGCTTTGAGATTTTGCGAATTCAACCGGGCTTTATTGAACTGCCCGGTTATGAGTACGGCTTTATCGGCGGATGCTGCGGAAAACTGGCGCCGGATCTGATTGGCTTTTCCGGCAGCTTGAAAAACCACCCGGACAGACAAAGCATTCAAAAATTTTTATCCCGGCATGGCGTGGAAATGATCGAACTGACAAGCGGTGCGCTGATCGATGTTGGCGGAATCGTACCATTGCTGTGAGCTTGCTCCTGATGAAAACAGAAAGCAAAATGTGATCAAGAGCAAAGCGTCAGCTCTGGAAAAACAGCAGAAACCATCCAAATAAAAAAAGTCTTGTAAAAGGGACATTCTTTTTATTAGCTCTGGCTCGGACCGGACATTCTGATACCAGAAAAATAGAGTTGACAGCAAAAAAGAGGAGCTGCAAAAAAATATCCTCAATTATACAAAATTGATATTTTGTATAATTGAGGGGGGGAGAAATTATAGCGGCCCTCCGGGGTGATGCACTCCCGCCGCCCGCACCGCCAGCCTGTGCCTCTACAGTCAGCTACTACAGGTCAGCCGGTTTCCGATCGTTGCCCGGCACTACGCGCCGGACAACGCCGAAAACCTACCAATACTCTTACTAAGCCGATACTGGCCACTACTCTTGATAATCAGCGCAGGATTACGGCATACCTCCTTACTCCTGTGCACACCAGGGATGGTATTGACAAGCAAGCTCATCACCACTAATCTTAGCAAACCGCCAGCCTGCAAATGTAAACAAACTGTAAACAAAGCGGGTAGTCCATTGCAAAACCAGGCTCAATCCGCTAAAATAGTAATCACCAGGGATGATTCCCCCGGCCGAAGTGCGGTAACCAACCCGCCCAGTAGACCGGGGGGATTTCTTATCCCGGCCATTTATTTTCCTTTGCCCTCCGGCTTCTGCACCGGAGGGCCTTTTCTTTTTCCACACCTTTTGCGTGGGGGCAGAAAAAAAGCGGAGCCTACCGGCCCCGCTTGAGTCTGCGCTCTGTCATAACATCGGCCATGGCATAGAGCATAGTCACAGCCTCATCACTGTGGTTGAGCAACTGCCGCACCTTGGCCATGCTACCGCTGGCCCGGTACTGCTCCACGGCGTACACCTTGCGCGCCGTGTGTGGGCTGATGTGCTCTCTCAGCTTGCGGCCATCCAAGCGGTACATCTCCGCAACTCGCCGCAGGTCTTTGTACACGGCTTGGCGAGTACGATGCTTATGCTTATCCAAGCGACCGGGGAAAACATACACATCCCCGGCAAAACGCATGCACTCCCTCCACAGCTTATCCGGGATATATACCCGCTTTGCCTTGCCTGTCTTGCTCTCTCGCACCGTCCAGCGCTGGCGGCGCATCTCATCCGTCTTGATGGAGAGCACATCGCCGATGCGCAAGCCGGTAGCCTCAGAGACCTCCAAC
>JAETPP010000131.1 GCA_021771115.1 Bacillota bacterium
AATCAAAGATTTCCCCAATAAGTTCTGATTGAAACGCGAGAGAGGGACCCTGATGGTCCCCTCTCACACTCTTCCCCCTTCCGTTTCTTACGGTTAGAGAGTTTATCGACAGCCTGAAAGGCGGAGCAAGCTCCGCCTTTGAGATCCGCGCCTTTTACGCCCGGACGATATACTCCTTTTTCCGCTCCTTCGGCTGAGGCGCGGGACCCTCTCCGTAGCCCAGGGCCAGGGAGCCTACGCCCCGCAGGCTTTCCGGCAGGCCCAGCTTTCTCAAAAACGCCTTGCCCTCCGGCAGCTCAAACATCTCCCGCTCCCCGTGGATCCAGCAGGAGGAAAGGCCCAGGGCATGGGCAGCCTGCATCATGGTGGCAAGCACGCAGGAGCCATCCTCCACACAGGTGCCGATGGCGGGGTCGGCCAGCACCAGCAAAATAACAGGCGCGCCGTAATAGGGATCACCGTTTCCCCCTCTGGCCAGGCAGTTCAGCTCCTGCACGGTCTGCCGGTTTTCCGGGCTTTCCACCGCCACGATCACGGGCGACTGCCTTCCCATTCCGGTGGGGGCATAGGTGCCTGCCTCCAGGATCGCATCCAGCTTTTCCGGCTCGATTTGCGCAGGCAGATATTTGCGTACACTTCTTCTGGTTTTGAGCAGCTCCAACATTTTGTTTTCCATTTTACCGACATCCTTTTATAGAAAAATATGAAAAAAGCCAAGAAACAAGCCATGTTTCTGTAAAGCTAAATTACTTTTCTAACTCATTCAGCAGCCGCAGGAGCAGCTTGGCGGTCCCCACATTATAGCCGCTGCATCCGTAAAGTCCATCTCCTTTACAACCTGTTAAAATCACCAAAGGAAGCTTTTCCGGATCCACAAACATCCTGCGGGCCAGTTGAGGCGCGACATCTCGAAAATCCCCATACCAGAGCTGGGCCCCCGGCAGGGCGGGAAGCGTTTTTTGCAAAGTAGCGTCTGCCTCCTGCTCCGGCCCTTCCAGAAGGAAATGAAGAGCACAGCCGGAAGCCTCGAAGGCCGGGGCGGCTTCCCGCAGCTCGTTTAAGATATGTTCAGTAGGCTCCCGTCCAGGCTCCAGCCAGAAGAAAAGGGAAAGAAGACTCTCCCGGAGCAGTTCTTCACTGCTTACAGCCTTCCCTGCTCTGCTTTTCAGAATAAAGGGCGGCAGACCCTGGGATTCCAGCATATCGGAAATCTGTCCCTCCCGGAAGGAAAGAGCAAGCTGCCGGTTTTCGCCCGTTGCCAGCGGAAAGACAAGCTGGCTGCCCAGCTGGTTTCCGTTCGGCATGCGGCTTACCGTGAGAAGCCGGTAACTGCCGGGCCTCAGAGAAATCGCCGCGCTGCCTTTTGCAGGAAGATCTGCTGTGACAACAGGAATTTCTTTTCCCTGCTCCAGACGGCTCAAAGAATAGTTCTGCCCGCACAGCGCCTCCTGCCACTCCGGCGCGGTAAGGGTCAAGGTGCAATGGGCTTCTTCGCCGCCCGCTTTTTTCCAGCCTTCCCGGTAAAATTCCGGCGCTCCGTCTACCGGAGAAAGCCGGGCGGGAATGCCGAAGCTTCTGCACAGGGCGCAGAACAGCACGGCCTTCCCTGTGGGATTGGCCGCCCCCAGCCGAAAGGCGCCCCAGGGTGTGGCCGGAAGGGCGGAATAAGAATCCGATTCTCGAATTTGTTTTTCTATCCAGCTCCACACTCCGCGGGGCGCTTCCCGAAAAGCCGCCTGCTCTTCCGCCGGAAAGGCCGCCGAAAGCCGCTCCCGCCAGGGGCGCAGAGGCTCCAGACCGATCCGGGGGGAAAGAAGGCCCTGCTCAAAAACCTCCTGCGGGTACTCAGTCTCCCACCGCAAAGCCAGCAAGCTGTCCCGCAGCACTTCCCGCCGTACCCCGCCCGCACGGTCCTTTTCCGTAAGAAGTGCAAAGATCCGCCGTTCTTCTTCGGTTCTATCCTCCAAAGGCCGCTGAGACAAACGGGCCATTTTTTCCTCCCGCAGCTGCGCGGCAGCATCCAGCCACTCCCGGCGTTTTTTTCGGCCGCTTTCAGAAAGCGGGGCCGGGTATCCCGGCGCTCCGGCCGGGGCAAAAAAGGAAAACTCCCGGAAAAGCGCTTCCTCCGCATCGGGAAGCACCCCCTCCCGCAGCACCAGCTCTGCGCTCGATCTTTCAGAGGTATCGATCACCGCTTCCGCCGAAAGCCCGCCGGATACCGCGGAGATCCTCACGCTTCCCAGGCCGAGAGGCAGTTTGACCGTGCCGTCCCGCCCGGTCTTTTTTCTTGCGATGGGGTAAAACCGCGCCATATTCAAAATAGAAAAGGTCACAGTCTCTTCCGGAACGACGTTCCCCTGTTCGTCCTTTAGGGTAACCGAAAAAGCCCTTGTTTTCCCATACCGGGCGGTGACGGCTTCATACACCACACCTTGCTCCGCCCACAAATTTTCGGGCTCTGTTTCCGGGAACAGGAAAGAAAAATCCTCCTGTGTACCGGGCAAAAACGACCTTGCGTGAATCAGCATGGCCCGGGAGGCCGCGCCGGTAAACCAGCCTCTATCCAGCTCCGGCTCCGGTTCGCAGGCCCCCAAATAGCGCCAGGCCTTCCCATCGAACACCTCTACCCAGGCGTGATTGTCGTCGCAGTGAGACCAGAAGGGCGCATAAACCTGCCGGGCGCAGATGCCCACGCTGCGCAGGGCATTGACGGCGAAGGTGGATTCCTCCCCGCACCGGCCATAGCCGCAGCGATATACCGCCAAAGGGGAAGCCGTGCGGTCATCGGTGGAGCGATAGGTAACTTCCTCCGCACACCAGCGGTTCACCTCTAAAATGGCTTCCTCTAAAGAAAGCCCCTTTACCCGGTCCCTGAGCGCATCGTGAAACAGGCCCCGGCAATCCGCAAGCTCTTCCGTATTGACCCGGGGGTACAGCACATACAAAAGAAAAAGATGCTCCGGCAATGCCGCACACCAGGAAAATTCCTTTTTCAAGGCCAGCGCATTTCTGACAAAGTGCAGAAGCAGCTCCGGTTCATAGTCCCCTAAATCGGACAGTGGAAGAGTGGCTAAGACAAACCTTAGATATTCTCTCTCCTCCGGCAGGCAGGACGCTAAAACACTGTCCGCTTTTTCTCCCAGATCCTGCAACATGCTTCGCCGTTCCTGCCAAAAACAATCGCTATAGCCTTCCAGACAGCTCCATCCGCTCATGCTTTGTTCAGCTCCTCCCAGGCTTCCCGGACAGCCTCTTGATCCGTTTGCCAAATTTCAAATTCACTCATGGCCGGAAGCCCCATACTGACGCCCTGCTTTCGGTAGCGCATTCCGCTTTCCCGGATCTTTTTCCCGCTCATGTGAAAGCTATGGGCCCCGGGAAGCTCCTGCCGCAGCCTGCGAATGGCCGCCGCGTTCACACCGGCCCCAATTAGAATTTCCACCTCGCCTGCCTGCTCCAGAAGCTTTTTCAAAAGGCTTACGCCCTGGAGACAGGAAGCGCCCTGGCCTGAAGTCAGAATGGTGTCTATCCCCCAGGCTTTGCAGTGCTCCAGGGCCAAAAGCGGGTCTTTACACACATCGAAGGCCCGGTGCAGGGTAATTTTCTTTCCCGCGCCGTGGGAAAGGGAAGCGAGCCGCTCCATGCGGGGGGCGTCCAGTTCCCCGTCGGGGGTCAGGCAGCCGCACACCAAGGCGTCCGCCCCCTGTTCCAGCAGGGAAGCCCCATCCTCCAGCAGCAGGGAAAATTCCCGTTCTGTATAGAGGAAATCTCCAAACCTGGGCCGCAGCAGGGCATGGACCGGCAGCCCGGTTTCTCTTTTCACAGCCCGCAGCAGGGACAGCGGCGGAGTGGTGCCGCCGATCACCAAATTGGCGCAGAGCTCCAGCCGGGAAGCGCCCCCGGCCTTTGCCGCCAGGGCGGATTCCAGGCTGTCCACACAGACCTCCAGAATTTTTTCCATCCTATCGAACCATGGCTTCCGCTTTCGGAGAAGCCTTTCCTTTCTCTTATTCCGCTAATGTAACTTCCAGCACTGTATCCACCGGGTCGGGCAGCACGGGGTCCGGCCCCAGGTCGGCAAACACGATATCGGGGTAGTTATCGTAAATCCACCCCTTGGCGATGGGGGCCTCCGCCCCGGTGGCCAGCCAGCGGATCTCCTTTACCTCTTCCCGGCGCAGCCCGGAAAGGGGCATGCAGCCTACGGTATTTTCAAAGAGGTGATAATACAGCTTATTGCCCTTCCGGGTGATGCGGCCCATATCGGGCTTTTCCATTCCCGCCTTGCCACAGCCGTAAATGCTTTCGGAATTGAGGCTCATCCAGGCCCCGATATCGGAAAGGATGGCCATGGACTGCGGAGGGATATTGCCCTTTGCGTCCGGCCCCACGTTCAGAAGGAGGTTGCCGCCTTTGGAAACGCATTCCACCAGCTTTTTGATGAGCATGGAGGAGGGCTTGAAAAACCTGTCGTTCTGGCAGTAGCCCCAGTTGTTGTTCATGGTGACGCAGGCCTCCCAGATGAGGTCGTTCCCGTTTTGATCCAACAGGCCGTTGGGCGGTATGATCTGCTCGGGGCTCACAAAATCCCCATGATAGGGGGTGGGGTTTCCTTCCCACAGAGAGCCGAAGCCCTCGCCGCTGACCTCCAGGCGGTTATCGATGATCACCCCCGGCTGCAAAGTGCGCACCATATCCACCAATTCAGAAGCTCGCCACGCTTCGCCCCGCAAGGCGTTTTCCCCCTCGCCGTAAGAGAAATCAAACCAGAGGATATCGATCTTCCCGTAATTGGTGCAGATCTCCCGTACCTGGTTGTGCAGGTAGGTGAGGTACCGGTCAAACTCTCTCCCCTCGTTCCCGAAAGAGGGATCGTCCCGCATGGGATGGTGGGCGTCTCCGTAATGGGGATAGTCCTCGTGGTACCAGTCAAGCAAAGAGAAATACAGCCCCACCTTCAGCCCCTCGGCCCGCACGGCCTCCACATATTCTTTTACCAGGTCCCGCCCGCACCTTGTATTGGTGGATTTGAACTCCGTATACTGGCTGTCAAAGAGACAGAAGCCGTCGTGATGCTTGGCGGTGAGCACCATATACTTCATGCCGGCCTCCTTCGCGGCCTTCGCCCATTTCTTCGGGTCGAAATCCACCGGATCGAATTCCTCAAAATACTTCATGTACTCTTCCTTGGGGATCCGCTCCGTACTGCGCACCCATTCGCCCCTGGCCGGAATGGCGTACAGCCCCCAGTGAATAAACATGCCGAACCGGGCCTCCGTATACCAGGCCATCCGCTTTTCGTACTCCGCTCTGTCAAACTGATACATAAAAAATCTCCTCCCTATTGTGCTACCCCCAATATAGCATACGGGGAAAAAGAGTGCAATGAAAATTTCCGTGGGAAGGCCCCTTTTTGCAGGGTATAAAAAACAGCGAAAGCCCTTTGCTTCCGCCGGTTTTACGTTATGCTAATTTTCCGAAGCGGGCTTTTACTCCGCGAAATTTACAAACCCTTCCGGGCTCAGCTCGTATTCCACGGAGGACTGCCACTCCCCAAGCTGATCCTGAAAGGCGTTTTCTACCACTCGAAGCTTTTGAAAACCCAGCCGTTCATAAACGTGCTGGGCTCTTTTATTCTTCAGGTTTGTATCCAGCACGATCTTCCGATAGCCCAGGTCATAAAACAGCAACAAGATCAGCATGCTGAGCAAAAGCTTTCCCAAACCCTGATCGTGGAGGGAAAAATCGCAGATCTTGATCCCAATCTCCGCTGTTCCCTCTCCCTGATTGCGATACATCATTTCGCCGATGGGAACGCCATGAAGCTCTGCAATCAGGCGGCACCGGGTCTCATCGGAATCGGCCCGCAGCGCTTCAGAAATTTCCTCCGCTGTCTGTCCGGTCCCCTTCGGAAACCCGGCGTGGGCCATGACGGTGCCGTCATTCCACCACCGCTCAAGCTGTTTCGCATCATGGGAAACGGCATTTCTGATGGTCAAATCTTTATAGCTCAGCAGCATGGCATACCTCCTGATGATGAGTGGTTCGTTGTGAAAGGGAATTGCCAGAAAGGGACAAGGGTAAGGGCGGTAAATTATTGTTTAGCGAACTAGTTGTTAGTTGTGAGTAGTTAGTTGTTAGAGAAGGGCCATAGTATAGCGTCCACCCTTGGCTCCCCTGAAAGGGGAGCTGTCAGCCAATAGGCTGACTGAGAGGTTCCACGTGGCAAGCTGGAATCCCTTCGTCACGGCTCCGCCGTGCCACCGAACGTTGCTCAGAGAGCAACGTTTCCCCTTCTCAGGGGAGGCAAAGGTTTTCCACTGTTCGTTAGTACTGCTAAATTCCAATTTATCGAACTGTCTACCCCACGGTCATCCTGAACCGCTACGAGCGGTGAAGGATCTCGGCCAGCAGCAACCGGTGCATACAGGTTTTTTTAATCGCTGGCAACATAAAACCGAGATCCTTCGGCGTTACACGCCTCAGGATGACAGTGTGAAGAAGAGGTCAGTATTACTTCCGGTCAGGCCGCATACTTGCAAAT
>JAETPP010000132.1 GCA_021771115.1 Bacillota bacterium
GCGAATAGGTTCACCTGCTTTCGGTTCGGTCTCGTCAACTCTACCTTAGCACGGTTTCTTCCTATTCGCTACCTTTTTTTATCCTCTCTTGTCACATATCATTGTAACACCTACAGCATTCAGCATCTAGAATCCAGAATCCAGCTTGCCTTTTTTCCTTCCCTGTGCTATACTGGCAGAACATAGGCAGAGTAGGGCGGCGTGTGTTTCCCATTTGGGAGCAGTGCCGGCGGAACGGGGAGTTGTCCGCCGGACGAAAAGCCGGAAAGCAGCGGGGTTTCCCGCTTCCTTTCGCTTGCAGTGCGCCGCCCGCATCCCGCTGCCGCAGAACCGGATTTTTTCCTCCTGTTGTGCGGCATAGCTCAAAAGCTGCGTTTGGCCGGAGCCAGGCCTGCTTTTGCCTGCCGAAACCACATTTCAGGAGGTATTTTTATGCTCTACAAGCACCCATTTTCCCGTTCGTATTGGCGCGACGCCGCAAATGATTTCAGAAAGCTTCCCACCCTGGCCTTTTCCGCTGTGATGATCGCCGCTTGCGTGGCGCTTTCCCTGATCCCCTCTATTCCCGTGGGAAATGAGGTAAGGGTAAGCTGGGGCTTTTTGGCCAGGGCTACCTGCGGTATGGTGGGCGGCCCTGTAAACGCCTTGGTATTCGGCCTTGCCGAGGACACCATCTCTTACCTCATCCATCCCACCGGCCCTTATTTCCCGGGTTATGCCCTGACCACCATGCTGGGAACCCTGCTTTACGCCCTGTTTTTGTACCGGGCAAAAACCTCTGTGGTTCGCATTTTTCTCGCCAAGCTTTCCACCAACATATTAAATGTTACCCTGGGCGCGTTGTGGAGCTCCATCCTCTACGGCAAGGCTTATCTGGTAGTAGCTTCTACCAGCCTTGTCAAAAACGCCATTATGCTTCCGGTGCAGACCATTATGCTGGTGGTGCTTTTTGCCGCGCTGCTTCCCATTTTGGGGCAGATCGGGTTTCTGCCTGCGCAAAACAGCAGAAAGCTTTCCGTGTGGTAAAATTATTTATTCTGTGAGCCAAGCGCCCTCCAAAGAGCGCAGCCGCAGGTTCCCAAAAGCCCCGCGCCTGTGAGGACTGCGAACAGAGTCACCCGGTTCGGGTCCATCGGCTTCCAAAAAATTTCCATCCCCAAAAGCAGTATGCCGAGGATCAGCACCAGCAGGCAGATCACTTGAGCAAGCCACACCTTTTTCATGTTTCCTGTTCCTTTCCGGCCGTCGTTATCAGGTCCTTTACGATCTCCGCCGCCAGCAGCAGTCCCGCGGCGGCGGGCACAAACGCCAGGCTTCCCGGCGTGGCTGCACGGCGCTCCCCAGTGCCGCCCATGCCCTTTTCGTCCCCTGCCTCCACCGGCAGGGGCATTTTTGCTTCTTCCGTGGAAAAAACCGCCTTTACCCCATGGATTCCCCGCCGCTTCAGCTCCTTGCGCATCACTCTTGCCAGAGGACACACGGTGGTTTCCGAAATATCCGCCGCCCGGAAGGCCATGGGGTCCAGCTTGTTGCCTGTCCCCATACAGGAGATCACAGGCGTTCCCGCCTGTTTTGCCCGGGAAATGAGCAGCAGCTTCCAGGTGACGGTATCGATGGCGTCCGCCACATAGTCGTACTGGGAAAAATCAAATTTTTCCGCCGTTTCCGCTGTGAAAAACAGCGGGTAAGCTTTCACACGGCAATCGGGGTTGATATCCCGCACCCGCTTTTCCGCTGCTTCCGCCTTTGCCATGCCCAGGGTGCTTTCCAGGGCAAAGAGCTGGCGGTTGCAATTTGTCAGGCTCACGGTATCGCCATCGATGAGATCCAGCGCGCCAACGCCGCTGCGGGCCAGGGCCTCTATGGCATAGCTGCCCACGCCCCCCGCGCCGAACACCGCCACACGGGAGGCTCTCAGCTTTTCCAGCTTCTCCGTTCCCAAAAGCAGCTCCTCCCGGGAAAACCGATGGATCATAGGCTTTTTTCCTCCTCTGTTCTGATCGCCGCGCAGTCTGCCGCGCACAGGCCCATCACCCTGACCGCCCCGGCTTCCGCCAGAGCTTTCGCGCATTCCCGCAGGGTAGCGCCTGTGGTGACGATATCGTCCACCAGCAGCAGGGCTTTCCCCTGTGCCTCTTGCCCCGCACGGTAAGCGCTTTTCACATTGGAAAGGCGCTGCCGCCGGGGAAGCTGGTGCTGGGTCTCCGTTTCCCGCACCTTTTCCAAAAGTGGCAGGCAGCTAAGCCCCAGCTCCTTTGCCGCGGCTCTCGCCAGCAGCTCGCTTTGGTCATAGCCCCGCTTTCTCCTTTTGGCCTTCGTCATAGGCACCCAGGTCACGCCGTCAAAGCGCTGGCCGGTCTGCCCTGCCGTTTCCGCCAAAAGCTTTCCCAAGGGTTTTGACAATCCCTTTTCTCCCCGGAACTTAAACCGGTACAGCGTTTTCCGAAACCCGCCCTCATAGGCTGCGGCGGAAAACACGGAAAACCCCTCCGCTCCCGCTCCCGGCAGACTGTACCGCCTGAGAAAGGGCGCCTGGGGCCTCTCCTTCCGGCAGGCCTCGCAAACATATTCTCCCGGTGGCACAAGCTTTCCGCAGAACAAACAGCGGGCGGGAAAAATCAGGTTCCAGAGCTTTTCTCCCAGCCCCGCGTTTTGTTTCTTCATACGCTTTCGCAGAACCGCCGAAAGGCTTTTCTGCCCTCCTCGGTATCCTTGTAAACCCCGGCGTTCCCCAGGATCTTCCCAAAAATCTCGCCGATGCTGTCCTTGACGGCCTGTTCCGCGTTTTCCGCCGTAACGCCCGCCGCCTTCAGCTCCCGGTACCAATCCCGGTGTTTTTCCATTTCCGGGCGCTCCAGGATCTTCTCCGCCTGCTTCGGATCGGAAAGGGCTTCCTCCATCCCCTTCATTTCGGAAAGCAGCCGGGGCGGCAGAATGGCAAGGCCCATCACCTCGATCAGGCCGATATTTTCCTTTTTGATGTGGTGGTATTCCCCGTGGGGGTGAAACAGCCCCAGCGGGTGCTCCTCCGTGGTGCGGTTGTTCCGCAGCACCAGATCCAGCTCATAAGCTTCCCCCCTGCGGCGGGCAATGGGGGTAATGGTATTGTGAGGAGTTTCCCCGGTAAAGGCCAGGATCTCCGCGCTTTCATCGGAATAGCCCCGCCATTTTGTGAGGATCCGGTCCCCCAGCTCCACCAGGGCTTCCTTCTTCTCGGAACGCAGCCGGATCACAGACATGGGCCAGTTGACGATACCGGCCTCCACCTCCGGGAAGCCGGGGAAGGCAAGAGCCTCCCGCACCGGGGCCTTCGCCATGGGAAACTCGTAGTTGCCTCCCTGGAAATGGTCGTGAGACAGAATGGAGCCGCCCACAATGGGAAGGTCGGCGTTGGAGCCGATAAAGTAATGGGGCAGCACCGTGACGAAATCCAGCAGGTGCTCGAAGGAAGCCCTGCTCACCTTCATGGGGCGGTGCTGCTCGCTCAGCACAATACAGTGCTCGTTATAGTACACATAAGGAGAATACTGCAAAAACCAGGGCTCGCCGCACAGCGTCAGGGGGATCAGCCGGTGGTTTGCCCGGGCGGCCTGATTGGGGCTGCCCAAAAAGCCCTCGTTTTCCCGGCACAGAGCGCATTTGGGGTAACCGGTCTGAGGGGCGTTCTTTGCCGCCGCAATGGCCTTGGGGTCTTTTTCGGGCTTGGAAAGATTGATAGTGATGACCAAATCTCCATAGGGCGTGGGGACCGTCCACAGCCGGTCCTTTTCCACCCGGTCCACCCGGATATAGTTGGAGGCCCGGCTCAAGCCGTAGTAATAGTCCGTGGCGGCTTTTTTGTCCTTTTGGTACAGCGCGTAAAACCTGTCTATCACCTCAGAGGGCCGGGGCATCAGGCAGTTCATCAGCTCTGTGTCCAACCGGTCTCTGGCGTCCCGGGTGTCGGGGGAAAGCAGGCCCTGCTCCGCCGCCCAATCGCACAGCCTCTCCAAGGGCTCCATGGGGTAGGGCAGCTGTTCCTCCACTTCCTGTTTTTCAAAGGAGGCCGCACCCAACACGGCTAAAAGCCTGTTTTCGGCATACACCTCGTCCGCCGGGGCCAAAAGCCCCTGTTGCAGCCCGTACCGAACCAGGCGGCTGATTTCCCGGCTCACATCTACCACGCCCATATATTACCCCTCTTCCGCTTCTGTTTACTTTTATTTATTTTACATCATTTTCCAGGGGGAAGCAAGATAAGAGACAAAAAAACCAGGGCATGAAAGCTTTTCCTTTGCTTTCATGCCCTGGCCCATTACATAGTTTGCCTTTTTCAGGTTTTCGCGGAAGCGACAGTCTCTTCTTCCTTGGGCTTGATATCCCCGGCGGCGGTCAGCGCCAGCTTTGTCAGCGTGGGGCCCACAAGCTCATAGATCAGCACGCCGAACAGCACAATGCTGCGAATGGTGGAGCCGATCTCTCCCAGCGCCCCCACCTGGGAGGCCATGCCCAGCGCCACGCCGGCCTGGGGCAGCAATGTGATCCCCAAATACTTCTGGATCGCAGGAGAGCAGTGGGCAGCCCGGCTGCTGGCCCACGCGCCCGCGTATTTTCCTATAGAACGGGAGACGATGTACACCAGCCCGATCCCCACAATGGCCAGGTCCTGGAACACATCCAGCCGAAGCTCCGCGCCGCTGAGCACGAAGAACAGGGTCAAAAGCGGCGCGGACCATTTGTCCGCCCGGTTCATCAGATCCTCAGAGGTGGGGCAGGTATTGCAGAACACCGTACCCAGCATCATGCACACCAGCAGGGAGGAAAACTTCATATGCACTCCCCCGATTTGAATGGAGGACATGGACAGGGCCACCGCCAGCACCACAAACCCGGCGATCATGGCCACGCGGTTGCGGTTGGAGTGGAACCACTTCTCCAGAAAGGTGAGCACCCAGCCCAGCAGCGCGCCCAGCAGCAGGGAAAGAACGATTTCCAAAAGCGGCTCGGCAATAATGGAAACAGCGCTTGCCTCATTGGTGGTCATAGCCTGGGCCGCGCCGAAGGAGACGGCGAAGATCACCAGGCCCACGGCGTCGTCCAGCGCCACCACAGGCAGCAGGATATCGGTAACGGGGCCCTTGGCCTTATACTGCCGCACCACCATCAAAGTGGCGGCGGGAGCGGTGGCGGCGGCAATGGCCCCCAGGGTGATGGCGGCGGAAACAGGAAGCTTTTCTCCCAGGAAAATATGTACGATCAATAGCGCGGCATCCACCAAAACCGTAGCGGTCACAGCCTGAAAAATACCCACCACCACTGCCGCCCCGCCGGTGGAGCGCAGGGAGGAAAGGCGGAATTCACTGCCGATGGCAAAGGCGATAAAGCCCAGCGCCACATCGGAGATAGGCGAAAGCACCTCTACCTGCTCAAAGGAGGTAAAGCCGATGCCCGTGATCCCCAGCCGCCCCAAAAGGCAAGGCCCTAAGAGCACACCGGCGATCAAATACGCGGTCACATCGGGCAAATGCAGGCGCTTGAGCAGGCGGGTCATCAGCAGGCCCACCACCAGCGCAACAGAAATACATAACAGCTCTGTCATTTTGAACACCTTTTTCCGTTTTTATTACAGCCGGCAAGCTGCGGCGCAGAAAGGCCGCTCTTCTCCGGAAAAGCCCGCCGGAAACCTTGGAAACTAACGCTTTCCTATCTTACTCTTCTCCCCTTTTCTTGTCAACTGTTCGACAGCTGCTTTCTTCCTCCTTCTCCAAAAAACATCCACTATGACGGCTGCCGCCTGAAATACTTCAGGCGGCAGCGCTTTTTAAGATATTTTATTCTTCTGCTTTTTCAGGAATTTCCGCAGCATTTTCCGGCGTTTCCTCTATCTCTTCCTGTTCTGCTTCTTCCGAAGCCTCCACCGCTTCTTCCGGAATCTCCGCAAGCTCTTTCAGTTTATTGCCGTCCATGCGGTCCAGCACCCTTGCGATCACATACAGCGCCCGCACATAGGTGGGGCTGGCGTCTATTTTGACGGCGCCGCTTTCGTTATTTTCCGTGCCCGCAAGCTCCAATTCGTCATAGACCTGCTGCACCGCTTCTCTGGCCCATTTGGGTACAGAAGCTACCGTTTGATAGCGTTTTTCATTCTCCGCCACCACCTTCTGCGCTTCCTGCCTGGCAAGCTGCGCCACTTCGTCTCTCGTCATATCTGTTCCCTCCATTCCTTCTATGATTGCCGGATAGTCCTTATAGGCCTTATCCATATCGAACCGTTTGCCGTTTAAGAGCCCATTATTGCTGTACTGCCACATGCCGAAGGGCCCTTTGTAATCCAGAGTATCGTTCCACTGGGCGATCCATTTGTCAAAGGGATCCAGCCGGGAGCTGTTCAAGCGGTTTTCCATCCAGTACAGAGAGGAATAGATCCCGCAGTAAAAGCCGGCTTTTCCGATAGCCCTGCAATAGGTCACGCAGTTGTCGATCAGCTGCTCCCCCGTGGGCAGAGAGCTGTCCTCCACATCGTACCACACGCCGTACAGCGGGC
>JAETPP010000133.1 GCA_021771115.1 Bacillota bacterium
AGCTCCCCTTTCAGGGGTGAGCGCGTGCCGGAAAGTTATAACTTTCCTGGTACGCTGGTGCGAACCGACCGAGCCGACAGGCGAGAAGCCAAGAGTAACTGCTAAACAATAATTTACCGCCCTGCCTTTCATTGCTCATTGCTCATTCCTAATTTCTCATTGCTCATTCATTGCCCTTTTTCAAGCTGCCATTTATAACTTTATGCAGCTCCAAAAGCTTCCATGAAAAAGGAAAACCTGTGGGCGGCTGCATGGTACAGCCGCCCACAGGCTTTTTTCCTAAATAATAGGTTTATTTTTTCAGCGCCGCTCTGCGCATCAGCAGCCAGGTGAAGGCGCTGAACAGGGCGAACAGGAGCAGGCAGCTCACTCCGGCGTTCCAGGGCGCGCCGAAGGCCAGCTGGAAGAAATTCACAAGCGCCGTTCCCAGCACCGGCCAAATGGGCCACTGGGGATACCGGCTGTACAGCTCAAAAATTCCCGGAAGGCCCACCAGGAACAAAAATCCGATGCCTACGCCGACCAAAAGCTTTCCCAGCTTATTCAGGCGGTAGAAGAGAATGCTGATAAAATAGCCCAGGCCCCAGAAGGCCAGAAGGATGCAGAAGCTGAAGGGCACCGATGCAAGGGCGGCAAGGGTGGGGGACAGCTCCAGAGTGAATATGGTTTCCAGCAGGGAATGGGAGCTGGTTTGCACGCCGGGCAGCAGGTCCATCAGCCGCAAAAGCAGGGTAGAGGCTTCGTCAAGCACGGCCAGGATAAGGCAAAGCGCGGCGGAGGCGCACAGCCTGCCCAAGAGAAGGCTTCGGCGGGAAACCCCGTTTTGCAGGGCCATGGAGAAATTTTCCCGGAAGGAGCAGATACCGGCAACCAGGATAAAGATGCAGGAGATCGCCGTAATTCCGTTAGTGCTGGTGATCACCATATCGCTGCTTTCGGGGTTTGCCAGAGTGAAGGGCGCCGCCACAAAGAGGGCCAGAAGCTGAATGCCTACCAAAATGATGTAATAGTACAGCAGGTCCTTTTTATGGGAACAAAGCAGATAGCGAAAGGAAGAATAAATTTGCATGAAACGTGCCCTCCTCAGGAATTTGTCAGCAGAATGAAAAGCTTCTGCAGGTCAACGCCGGAAAATTCCAGCTCCGGACCGGCCGCGGCCCTGTCCGGCACGCCCTCCACACAGGCGGTGCGCAGGCCGCCGATGGCTTCCACATCCAGCACCTTCCGTTCCTTTATGTAAGCCTCCACCGCCTGGGCGCCGCCGGATACCGTGTAGACCCCGGCGGTGAGCTCTTCCCGGGGGCAGGCCCGCAAAAGCTTTCCCTCCTTGAGGATCACCACATCCTCAATAAATCTGGCGGCCTCTTCGATGAGGTGGGTGGAGATCACGGCGGTAAAGGGCTTTTCCGCGTACTTTGCCAAAAGAATATGGTAAAAAAGCTCTCTGTGGTTGGCGTCCAGCCCCAATACCGGTTCGTCCAAGAGCACATAGGGTACGTTGACAGACAGGGCCAGCACCAGCTTGAAAATGGAAAGATATCCGGTGGAAAGCCCCTTGACCTTCGCCTTCAGGTTCAGCTGAAAGCTGTCCGCCAGCTTCCGGGCAAAGCCTTCGTCAAAGGCGGGATAGAAGTTCCGGGTCCAGCGAAGGGCTTCCGCTACCCGCATGGCTTCCGGGTAGCAGGTCTTTTCGCTCATCAGATAAAGCTTCTGCTGGGCGGAATCGTTTTCCGCAGCGGGCGCCCCGTCAATGGTGACGGCCCCGGTATCGGGAAAGATCCGGTTGGAAATGATGTTCAGAAGGGTGGATTTTCCCGCCCCGTTTCTCCCCAGCAGACCGCAGATCTTCCCCTCGCCGAAGCTCAGGGAAACAGCCTGCAGCGCCTGGGTCTGCTGAAAGCTTTTTGAAACGTTTTCTACCGTAATGCTCATAAGGATACTCCTTTCTGGTCTGACCCGGGCTCGCTGCCCGAAAACTCTTTCCGAATGATCTCAGAAAGCTCTTCGGCGGTAAGCCCGAGCCGGCGGGCCTCGGCGACCATGGCCGCCACAAAATTGGGGGTAAAGCTCTGCAGGCGTTTTTGCCGCACACGCTCTCTGGCACCGGGAGAAACAAACATACCCACGCCCCGTTTTTTATACAGGATCTGTTCGTCCACTAAAAGATTTACGCCCTTCAGGGCTGTGGCGGGGTTGATGGTGTACCGCAGAGAAAATTCCGTGATAGACGGGATCTGGCTTTCCTCCGGGAAGCCGCCGGTGAGAATGGCGTCCTCGATCCCTTCGGCGATCTGCTGAAAAATGGGTTTTTCCGAGTTGAACTCCAGCTCCATAGGCGTTCCTCCTATCTGGTTAGTTAGTCAAGTAATTAACCAAGGAACAGAATACCAAAAAAGAACAGTGCTGTCAAGTCTCTGGAAGAAAAAATTTTGAACCGCCGGAAAAGAGGTTCCGGTGGTTATAGGGAGGAAGCATTCTGTTAGCTTGCTTGAATTTCTAAAAGAAAACGATATAATAGAGGTAAAGCGGCAAATGCCGGGGCGGAAAGCAAAGCGTCCCCCTGCGGCGCTGCGAATTCAGAAGGAGGGGTGAAGGTGGCGTACAGCGAACTGATCAAGAATTTCAACCGCATTCGGGACTATATGCGGGAATTCTATGTATACGGCTTTAAAAGCCGTGAGGAATATACCGGAAAAAGCGCCCGCTCCTATGACGATGAGCGCCGCCGGATGGAAAGCTGGCTTGGAGATCACATGCGGTTCCGCCAAACGCCGGACGGAAAAAACGTGTTCCTTTCCATCGACAGCCGGGTTTTCCGCCACAACCCCCTTTATACCGCCTGGAAAGCGAAAAGCTTTACCGACCGGGATATCACCCTTCATTTCATTTTGTTCGATCTCCTTTCTTCTCCGGAGGAATCCCTTTCTCTACAGGAGATCATGGCGCAGATCGACACATACCTTTCCGAATTCAGAGAGCCGATGGTGTTTGATGAATCCACCGTGCGGAAAAAACTGAAGGAGTATATGGCCGAGGGGCTGATCCTTTCGGACAAAGCAGGGCAAGCTTGTGTATTACAGGCGGGCGCCGTCTTCTGCACAGTGCGCAGCCGGCGCGCTGGACTTCTTTTCCGAGGCCGCCCCCTGCGGCGTGGTGGGCTCCTATTTGCTGGATAAGGCCGGCGCTCATGAGGAGAATTTTGCCTTTAAGCACCATTACATCACCGGCGCAATGGACAGCGAAATACTGTGTTTGCTTTTTACCGCTATGCGCGAAAAGCGGATGATCACGCTGGAAACCGCCAACCGCCGCAAGGGCGGGATCGCGGAAAGCCGTGTTGTTCCCTTGCGGGTCATGATAAGCGTTCAGGGTGGGCGGCAGTACCTGATGGCCTACCTGCCCAGGTTCAAGCGCATTGAGCCGTTCCGAACGGATCATATCGTTTCGGTAAGGCTGGAGGAGGAGTGCCCGCGCTTTGAGGAGCTGCGGGAAAAGCTCAAGGGAATGCAGCCCCATATCTGGGGGGTCAGCACCCAAGGCCGCTCCCGGCAGCGGATGGAGCATGTGGAATTTACCGTGCGCTACGGAGAGGATGAGGGCCATATCCACCGGCGGCTGGAAAGGGAAAAGCGCTGCGGCACGGTGGAACGGCTGGATCAAAACTCCAGCCGGTTTTCCGCCGATGTGTTCGACGCCAGCGAGCTCATCCCCTGGATCCGCACCTTTCTGTGCCGAATCACCGAGATCCGGTTTTCCGACCCGAAGCTGGAGGCCCAATTCAAAGAGTATATCCGGGAAATGTATGCTCTTTACGGCCTGGAAGGGGGTGAGGGCCAATGATCTTCAGCGAGCTTTACAGCGCTTACTACAATACGGTGGCAAGCATTCTGAAGGCGGCGGTGGATCACCCGCTTCAGAAAAACGAGCTGCGCCGCATCATCCGGGAGCACGCCTTTGGCGAAAGCGTTTTGAAGATCGAGCCGGCGCTTTCGGAGGAACGCTGGCAGCTCATTCGGGCCGATGGCACAACGCCCCTGAAACATGCGCCCTCCATGCCCCTGACCCTGCTGCAAAAGCGCTGGCTGAAGGCCATTTCCTCAGATCCGAGAATGGCCCTTTTCGGCGACGCCGTTCCCGATTTTCCCGATGTGGAGCCGCTGTTTACGCCGGAGGATGTTCTTGTTTTTGACAAGTATTCCGATGGCGACCCTTACGAAGACGAGACCTATCAAAGAAATTTCAGGGTCATCTTAAGCGCGATCCGGGAGCGGTACCCGCTCAGCATCAAAACGGAAAACCGCAGGGGCGGCACGGTCCGCCTGGTGCTGCTGCCGGAGTATCTGGAATACTCGGAAAAGGACGATAAATTCCGCCTGATAGGCTCCGGCCGCCGCCGGGGAGGCACGGTCAACCTGGCCAGGATCACAAGCTGTGAGCCGTACACAGAGCCCTATGAATTTCATTTGAACAAGAAAACGCCCCAAAGATCCAAAACGGTGGAATTTGAGCTGATCGATGAAAGAAACGCGCTGGAACGGGTGCTGCTCCATTTTGCCCATTTTGAAAAGCAGGCGGAACGCCTTACCGAGGACCGCTACCGGGTGACGGTCACCTACGATAAGGACGACGAAACAGAGCTCTTGATCCGCCTCCTTTCCTTCGGTCCCATGCTGAAGGTCACCGCACCCCAGAGCTTTGTGGAGCTGGTCAAAAAAAGACTTCTCCAACAAAAAAGTTGCGAACAGTGACCTGTTCGCAACTTTTTTTCCGTGATAAAGGGAAGCTTTTGGAATAAAATGGCACTGTACAAAACGGAAGACGCATACAGCACCCTTACATAGCTAAGCGGTTATAGCAAGTACGTAAATTTTCCCTTCGTGGGTTTAAATATATACAAGGATCGTGGCGCGGCGTAACAAACAGAGACTGACGGGCGGGCATATGCTTTGTCCCGCCCATTTTGGAAAGGAAGAAATAATATGCTTACAATACAAGGAAAATACAGCACCGCCATCTGCTATGCCAAGGTCATAGAGGAAATGGCGGCGGAGCAGATCCGCAGAATGTGCGACTATGCTTTGACAGAAGGAAGCAGGGTGCGCATCATGCCGGACGTTCACGCGGGCAAGGGCTGTACCATAGGCACCACCATGACCGTTACCGACAAGGCTTGCCCCAACATCGTGGGCGTGGATATCGGCTGCGGCATGTATACGGTAAGGCTCAATCGCAGAGAGCTGGACTTTGCAAAGATCGATGAAGCGGCCCATTTCATTCCCTCCGGGATGCGGGTTTGGGAAGGCAGGGTCGAAAAATTTGACCTGACGGCCCTTCGCTGCTATCGCTCCTTAAAGGATTCCAGAAGGCTGGAGCGCTCTCTCGGCACGCTGGGAGGCGGCAATCATTTTATTGAGATCGACCGGGCGGCGGACGGCGCCTTTTACCTGGTGATCCACTCCGGCAGCCGCAACCTCGGCAAGCAGGTGGCGGAAATCTACCAGCAGCTTGCCATTGACCTGCACATGGGGAAGGAAGAATATTTCCGGCAGCGGGAAGAGATCATCCGCACCTATAAGGAGCAGAGCAGGCGGTCGGAAATACAGAGCGCTTTAAAGAAGCTGGAAAAAAGCTTTCAAACGCAGACTCTTGCCGTTCCGGAGGATATCTGCTGGCTGTACGGCAGCTATCTGGAGGATTACCTGCACGATGTGGAGCTCTGCCAAAGCTTTGCCCGCAGAAACAGGGAAAAGATGGCGGAGATCCTGCTGGAGCGGACCGGTATGGCGGCGGAGGAAGCGTTCCATACCATCCACAATTATATCGACACAGAGGAAAAGATCCTCAGAAAGGGCGCGATAGCCGCCCACGCCGGGGAAAAGGTGCTGATCCCCATCAACATGCGGGACGGCTCCGTGCTGGCGGTGGGGAAGGGAAACCCAGAGTGGAATTACTCCGCCCCCCACGGCGCGGGGAGGATCATGTCCCGGCAGAAGGCAAAAGAGACCCTGGCCCTGGAAGCATATCAGGCCGCCATGGAGGGGATCTATACCACCTCTGTCAACGAAAACACCATCGATGAAGCCCCCATGGCCTATAAATCGCTGGAGGATATTATCGATGTGATAGAGGATTCGGTGGAGGTCCTGGACCTCATGAAGCCCGTGTACAATTTCAAGGCATCGGGCGATGAGCTTCCCTGGAAAAAGAAGGAGGCGCACAGTGGAGAGGCAAATACAGAAAGAACTGCGGAAAATTGAGGAAAAAGAAGGGGTGCGCATCCTGTTTGCGGTGGAATCCGGCAGCAGGGCCTGGGGGTTTGCGTCCCCCGACAGCGATTACGATGTGCGCTAAATTGGAATTTAGCGTACTAGTAATTAGCTGTAAGTAGTTAGTTGTTAGAAAAGGGGCACACGCACCACTGTCATTACTGAGCAAAAAGCAAAGCAAGCTTTGCTTTCATGAAG
>JAETPP010000134.1 GCA_021771115.1 Bacillota bacterium
GTTTTTTCTCCAGCATGCCGGCAACAGGCGGGGGAAGGTTCCCGTGCATTCTGGCCTGGAAGCGTTCCTTGATGGTTTCAAGATCCGCGTACACAAGTATGGTAATGCTTCCTTCCGGCAGGAATGCGATCTGTTCCGGCTCGGAGATCACATAGATCAGGTTCCCGCCGGTTAGCGCTTGCTTGAGCTTTTCCTGAAACAGCGCCTTTGCTTCACTTTCGCTTTTTGCCATTCGGAGATAATCCTTCCCCGTGATGATATCGGCCCCAATGACCTTCTTCACCTCATTTGCAAGGGTGGATTTCCCACTGCAATTCTCACCTATGATCCCGATTACCATGCTTCTCTCCCACTCGCTTTCCCTTCAGAAAGCCTCCTAAAAAACAGAACACAATTCCTCCAGGCTGTGAATTTCGTACTCCGGCTCTCCTGCTTTCTCCGGCATTTCAAAAAACGGATTGGGCGGAAACCAGACGGCGGGCATATGGGCCTGGTGGGCACACAGCACATCAAAGGGGTGATCGCCCACATAAATGCTGTTCTCGCAGGGCACGCCAAGCTCCCGGCAGGCAAGCTCCAAAATTTTGGGATCCGGCTTATAAAGGCCCACTTCCTCTGAAATGACGATACTTTCAAAATAAGGGGTCAGGCCAAAATCGAGCAACGTTTGCTTTACTTGCGGCCTGTTATTGCTGACGATTCCCAAACGCAAGCCTTTGCGCTTTAAATCATCCAGAGTTTCCTTCACATGGGGCATAAGCTGATATTCCATCGCGTAATTCCGTGAAAAAACGGAAAAAAGCTGCCCTGAAAGGCTGTCGTCCAAGGGCAAAAACCGGCGATATGTCGAAAGCACGCCCGCAAAATATTCCTCGTCGCTGGCACGCACGCCGGTCTCGTTTTCCTTTTGAATCTGCCTGCCCTGCCAAAGCTCGCTGGCGGCATATGCGCGCTCTACCGCTTCCATCGGCACCTCAGGGTGAACGCAAGAAACCACTTCCCAAACCTTCTCGGGCAGAGAAGGCTTTTTTAATAAGAGCGTATTGTCCAAGTCAAAAAGGACGCAGGAAATCATTTACATGTCTCTCATTTCTTTTCCTATCTCCGTCAGTTCCCCAGGGGGATCCCCTTGGCGTCCACATTGATGGAGCCCACAAGGATCATGATGGCCTCAATGAAGCTCCAGATCCCGGAAACAACGGCCAGGACCCCGCAGCTCAAAAGAGTGAGCAAAAGCTGTGCCACGGCCTTTCCCGTGTAGCCGAGATAAAAATTGTGCACCCCGAAGCAGCCCAGGAAAATTCCCAGCAGCCCGGCGGCGATTTTGGATTTCTGCTGGCCGGGGTAAACATAGGGCATCGCGTTCAGCGACACACCGCAATTCAGGCACACGGCCGCGCCGGGCATTGTCTGGGCGCCGCAGGTGGGGCAATAATTTGCTCCTGTTCCGGCAGCTACGCCGCAATGGACACAAACCGCCGCGTTATCATAGATCTCCGAACCGCAATTTCTACAAAACATATTCATTTCCCCCTCGAAAAATTTTTGCTTTATCTGTTTCGTTCTTTTAATTCCCGCTCGATGTTCCGCTGGGCATCCCGCTTGGCCATGTCGGCGCGCTTATCGTAATTCTTTTTGCCCTTGCAGAGCCCTACCTGCACCTTGACCCGGCTGTCCTTAAAATACAGGGACAGAGGGATCAGGGAATACCCCTGCTGCTTTACGATACCATAGAGCCGCAGGATCTCCCGCTTGTGCATGAGCAGGCGGCGCACCCGCATGGGGTCGCGGTTAAAGATATTGCCGAAATCGTAGGGACTGATATGGCAGCCGTTTAAGAGCATTTCGCCGTCCACCACGGAGCACCAGGCGTCCTTCAGGTTCGCCCTGCCCTGCCGGAGGGATTTCACTTCCGTTCCCACAAGCTCGATCCCGGCTTCAAAGCTTTCCTCCACGAAATAATCGTGATAGGCCTTTTTATTCTGAGCAATGGTTTTTGTGTTTGCTTTTCCCGCCATAGCACACCTCCTGGATGCTGGATTCTGGATACTGGATTCTGGATAAGGGCAAGGTCATTCTTAATAACGAATCACAAAATAGATCACATACACCCAGCTCAAAAGCCCATGAATGATGGCCCAGCCAACGGAATGCCAGGTGGTGTAACTGATCACCATAGCCAAAGCACTGCCGAAGGTGATACCGGTCTTTACAGTCTTTTCAATCGTGCCTTTTCCCTTTCCCTGCGGATATTCGGACATATGCTTTTCTCCTTTTCCAGATTTTCAGCATTATTTTCGGCCTTGATACGAATCGATTGAACGCCGGCTCATTGCATCTTCCGGCCGGCTCCTTTGCGGCTTTGAATACAGCCGCAGATCACGAGAATGCAAAACAGAACCAGGCAGTTTATCCACACGGGAGCCAGAAAGCATACATTGAACAGCATATGGCACAGCGTGGTAGATAATACATTCTGGAAGCGGAGAAAAAGGGCCCCAAGGACTACCGACACCAGAACGGCCCAAAGCAGCAGCTGTACCTGCTGCGAAACGGGCAGTCCGTGGGCTGTCCACATGGGAATATGCCAGAAAGCCCAAGCCGTCCCCGCAAGCAGCAGCGAAACAAGGCCCTTGCCCCCTTCGGCAAGCCGCTGCAGGAAAAAACCGCGCCAGGCTATTTCTTCCGCCAAAGCGGTCAAAAACAGATAACAAGCGCTTGCAAGAAGCGAAAGGACAGAGGGAAAGGTTTCGGCAAAGAGGTTCCGCCCCTTTGCGAGGGAATACACCCCCACGCAGCAGATCCCTGCCAGAGCCGCCGTCAGGCAGACGGCCATTTCTTTTCGGGAGATCCCCTTGAAGCTTTCTTTCCCATAGGCCTTCAGCCTGCGGGCATGTATCAAAAAGAAAACCGTGACCACCGCGGGAACAAGTACAAAACCGTTCCCCAAGCCGGTGAGGCCTTGAGGGACCGCCGCGCCGTTTCGTTTCAATATAACGGGCAGATAGCAAAGGCCTGAAAAGACATAGACTAAAGCCAGCCACAGGACTGTCTCCGCAGTTTTCCGGGACTTCATAGCTCCTGCCTGCCCTGCATGGCACGCTGTAAGGTCACCTCGTCGGCGTATTCCAAATCGCCGCCTACGGGGATACCGTATGCCAAGCGAGTTACCTTTACACCCAGGGGCTTTAAGAGCCGGGAAAGGTACATGGCGGTGGCCTCCCCCTCTACCGTGGGGTTCGTGGCCATGATGACCTCCCGCACCGTGCCGTCTATCCGGGCAAGCAGCTCCTTGATCCGAAGCTGGTCGGGGCCGATGCCGGAAAGGGGCGAAATGGCGCCGTGGAGCACATGGTACTGGGCGTTATATTCTCCCGCCCGCTCCAGGGCGAACACATCCTTCGGCTCCTCCACCACGCAGATCACCGATTTATCCCGCAGGTCGTTGCGGCACACCGGGCAGAGGTCGCTGTCGGTCAGGTTGCAGCACACGGAACAATAGTGGATCTTTTCATGGGCCTCCAAAATGGCGGAGGCAAAGCTTTCCGCGTCCTCTTTGCTCATATCCAGCACGTGGTAGGCAAGGCGCTGGGCGTTTTTATGGCCGATACCCGGCAGGCTTTCAAATTTCTCCACAAGCCCCTCCAGCGGGGGAACATGGTAATTTCCCATCAGAACATACCGGGAATGCCCATACCGCCAGAGACGGCGGACATTCTTTCCTCTTTTTCCTGATTGGCTGCGCGCAGGGCCTCATTGAC
Source organism: Bacillota bacterium (assembly GCA_021771115.1). GTDB lineage: Bacteria > Bacillota > Clostridia > Oscillospirales > Acutalibacteraceae > Acutalibacter. Next base: position 3,762 of record JAETPP010000134.1, read on the forward strand.
GGCGGCGGTAACCAAATCGCCCAGCATTTCGGCGTCTTCGGGGTCAATGACCTCGGGCTTGATCTCTACGGACTTAACTTCCAGTTTTCCGGTAACGGTAGCCTTCACCGCGTCTCCACCGGAAGTGGCAGAATACTCCTTTTCCTCCAGCTCAGCGGTGATCTCCGCGATTTGCTCCTGCATTTTCTGGGCCTGCTTTGCCAGCTGCTGGAGGTTGGAGGCTCCGCCTCCGCCATAACCCTGGGGTAATCTTGCTTTCATATGTGACCACGATCCTTTCTTTCTGAAATATCATTCCAAATAACATTAAAACGGAATGGAATCCTCCTCTAAAGGAGGCAGTTCTTCTTCCGCTTCCTCCTGAAGTGCAATGCCGGATTCCGCCGCCCGGCGGGCCAGCTCCTCTAACGGGTCGCTTTCCTCCGCGGCCTCGGCCTTTCGATAGGGGCCAAGCCTATAGGTGCGGCCTGTCACATGGCGAATGGCCTCCCGCATGCGCTCCCGCTGCTCCGGCCGCTTTAAGAGCTCAAAGGCGATCTCCGGCGCGTCGATGAGCATATAGTCTCCGTTGATATAGGCGGAGGACCCGGAAAAGGCCATGGCCACGCTTTTCGTGGAATTTTTAATGACCTGCAGAATTTCCGGCCAGTCCCGGAAGCGCTGGGCCTCCGCGGAAAGAGCCCGGATATCTACAGCGGGGGCGGGCTTTGCCGCCTGTTTTTCAGCAGCTGCCGCCGAAGCCTGTTTTTCCGTCTTTTCCTGCTCCGGAGGCGGTTCCACCGGCAGAGGAGCCTGCTCAAAGGCGGGGGTTTCCGCCAAAAGCTCCGGTTCCGGCAAAGGCTCTTCCCTTAGGCTGACGGAGGGGCCAGGCAATTCCTCGGGCTGCTCCGCAGCAGGCGGATTCTCCGGTGGAGCCGCCTCTTTCTCTGCGGGCCTTGTCTCTCTGGGCGGAGCCTGCTCCCTCACCGGGGCCTCCGGCGCGGGCTGCGGCCTTCTCAAAGCCGGCGCGCCGCTTTCCAGCGCCTCCAGCCTGCGAAGCAGAGCCTCGGGGCTAACGTCCAGCTCAGGAGAGCAGAGGCGCACAAAGGCCATTTCCAGCTGGGCCCGCTGGTTGCTGTAGCGCATTTTGTTCAAGGTCTCTTCAAAGGTATCCAGGCCGTGCAGAATGGAAGAAAGACTCATGGATAAGGCCTGGCGGTTCATGGCCTCCCATTCCGTGGAGGAAACCGCCACCAAGGGGGAAGCGTCCTTCATGGTCTTGATCAGCATCAGGCCTCGGAAATATTCCGCCATTTCCTCGCACAGGCGGCTCATATCCTTGGATTCCCGGTACAGCTCGTCGATCATTCCCAAGGCCCCGGAAATATCCCGCTCTGCCACTGCCTGGGCCAGAGAGGAAAGGTAGTCCCTTGCCGCCACACCCGCGGTGCGGTTTACGGTTTCCAGCGTCACATGGCTGTCCCGCCCCAAGCACTGATCTAAAAGGGAAAGAGCGTCCCGCATGGCGCCGTCCGCGATCCGGGCAATGAGCAGGGCGGCTTCCCGATCGAGCTGGGCCCCCTCTTCCCCGGCCACATATTCCAGCCGGCCGGCAATGGCCTCCGGGGAGATCCGCCGAAAATCAAAGCGCTGGCAGCGGGATAAAATGGTGGGCAGAAGCTTATGCACCTCAGTGGTGGCCAAAATGAAGATCACATGGGGCGGCGGCTCCTCCAAGGTTTTCAGCAGGGCGTTAAAGGCCGCCACGGAAAGCATGTGGACCTCATCGATGATATACACCCGGTACTTTGCGGTGGCCGGGGTAAAATTGGATTCTTCGATCAGGGAACGGATGCTGTCTACGCCGTTATTGCTGGCGGCGTCGATCTCCACCACATCCAGGATGGAACCGTCCTCCAAGCCCCGGCAGACCTCACACTCCCCGCAGGGATCCCCGTTTTGGGGATTTAAGCAGTTGACCGCCTTTGCCAAAATTTTAGCGCAGGTGGTTTTTCCCGTACCCCGGGAGCCGGTAAACAGATAGGCGTGGGCGATCCGCCCCCGGGTCAGCTCGTTCTTCAGGGTCACGGTGACCTGGGGCTGGTCCACCACATCCGCGAAAAAACGGGGCCGGTATTTTCGGTACAGCACCTTATACATAGACAGCCGCCTCCCTGAAAAATTTGCTGAAAGAAAAGATAAGGCAGAAGCCCGGTAGAATATGAGAACGGACAGGCGACCTGCATCGCCCGGAAGCATCCGCTTAATGCTGCTCGGTTCCCCGCCTGACATGGTTCACGGCGTTCCGCCGTACAGACCTGTCCGCTCCCATATTCCACTGTTCCACTGCCACATCTACGAAAAAGTTTCGACATAGTCACGCCGAACCTTCGGCACTCGTGTCCCTGCTTTCGCACAAAAGACAACTTTCTGCAACCGCCGCTTTACGGTTATTATACCTTTTTCCGCTTGAAAAAACAAGAGGAAATTGCTATTCTATTCTAGGGAAGCGCTGAATAAAGCTGGTGTGCATATCGCGCAGTCAGATTTTTCGTCAGAGTGTACAGCTTGAGCGCAGCCAATCTGGCGATTGGCAAGCGAAAGCTGTGCGCTATGACGGAAAAGATGCAAGCGAGAT
>JAETPP010000135.1 GCA_021771115.1 Bacillota bacterium
GTTCCCACTGCTCCATGCTGTTCTTGCTTTTTCTCTGATGTCTTCGGTCTCTCAGATCAAGCTGGACCGTGTGCTGGCTTCTGTCTACGGCTTTTCCAAATGGATCCTGGTGCTGGCGGTCACTGCCTTTTCCGGCGTTCTTTCCGTACAGACCGCCTTAAACGCTCAAGTCGACGCCGCCTCCAATAAAGCGATGAAGCTTCTTGCTTCTTCCGCCATCCCCATTGTCGGCGGCGCTTTCGGAGACGCGGTGGCCGCGATCCAGAACAGCGTACACATTGTAAAATCGGGCGTAGGGGCTTTTGGAATACTGGCGGCGCTGGGTATCTTTGCCCCCGCGGCCATAGAGGCCGGAGCCTGGATCGGGGTTTGCTCTCTTGGGCAGATCGCCGGAGATCTGTTTGAAATGCCGAAGCTCAGTTCTTTTCTGGGAATGTGCGCCTCTGTAGCCCGTATGATCCTGGCGGTGATCGCCTCTGTTTGCGCTGTTTCCGTGGTAAGCGCCGCCATTGTGCTGTTTGTGAAAGGAAGCCTATGAATACAGTTTTGCAGAATGCGGCGGTGATCTGTGTTGCCTTGGTCGCCTCGGAGCTGGCGGCCAGGCTCTGCTCCAAGGATGCGATGGTGAATTTTGTCAGGGCGCTGACGGTCCTGGTGCTTTTGACTTCCTTTGTCGCTTCTCTGTTTTCCGTGGATCTGGATTTTTCCGTTTCCGGTCAAAAAGCGGAGGAGACCAGAGAAGAGCTTTCCGGCTATGTGCAGGAGCAGACAGAGGCGGCTTTTCGCTCGGAGATGGAAACTTACCTGGAGGGTCTTTTGGCCGTGGCGGGACTGCGTGCAGAAAAAATTGAGGTGATTACAGATATCGGAGAGGATTCCGGCATAGTATTAAGAAAAGTAAGGGCTGTGTTTGCTTACGCTTCCGATTCCCAGCGGGCGGCGGCATTGCTGGAAAATACGTTGGGAAAGGATATCGACCTGGAGGTACAAACAGATGGACGTTGAGAAATGGAAGGGAGCGCTGCAAAAAGCGTTCTCGAAGGAAAAGGGAATGAAAGGCCTGATTCTCCTGGGAATATGCGGCATTGCTTTGATCTATCTTTCCACACTGTTCGGCTCCGGTAAAGAAAAAGAGCCTGCCCCGGGAAACGAAACGGCGGCCTGTACAGCCGATGAATATGAAAAAAAGCTGGAGCGGGAAATCGCACGGGTCGTCAGCGCCATCACCGGGGAAACAGAGCCCGCGGTCATGGTGACCCTGAAAAGCGGCAGCAGATATGTGTATGCCGTTGAAGAAAAGGGCGCCTCCCGGCAGGAGGCCGCCGGAGAAAGCAGTGAGGAAAAAGAGACGGCCTACGTGATCCTGAAAAACGCGGAGGGTGCGCAGCAGGCTTTGCCTGTCACAGAAATACAGCCAAGAATAAAAGGGGTGGTGATCGTGAGCAGATATGCCGGTGACCTGGAGACCCGGGAAAAGCTGACAGAAGCGGTAAAAACAGCTTTGGATATCTCTTCGGCCAGGATCTGCGTGACCGGCAGCGGATAGAGCTTCTTTCAAGCATGCATTCGTTACCACAAAATTTTGCGGAGGTTTTTACAATGAAAAAATTCGGAAAAAAGCAATTGGTTCTGGCTTCCATGGTCCTTGCCTTGGGGGCCGCGGTCTATTTGAATTGGCAGTTTGCGGGGGTCAATAAGCTTCCGGTGGGAGACACCTCCAGTACGGTCAGCGAGCTGGGGGCCGCCCAGCTGGTCAACAATACTTATGTGGAAACTGTTTCCGACGATCTGAAGCAGCGTCTTTCCTCCGGCTCTTCCTCCACCGCGTTTTCAGAGGCCCGGTTAAACCGGCAGAATTCCAGAGACGAGGCCATGGAGATGCTGGATGAGGTGCTGGAAAGCGTGGAGGCGGACAGCGACGCGAAAAAGGAAGCTGTTGAGCAGGCGTCCGCCATTGCCCAAAACATTCTGAAGGAAACCAACGTGGAAAATCTTTTGCAGGCAAAGGGCTACAAGGAAACGGTAGCTTACCTCAGCGGCGAAGAGTGCAGCGTTGTGGTGGCAGGGGAGATCAAGGCGGAAGACACCCTGATCATCCAGGAGGTCGTAATGGATCAAACCGGGCTGAGCGCTGACAAAATTACGATCATTCCCGCGAAATAAAAAAACTTTTGTTTTCTCTTGCGAAAGCGGAACGGAATAGTATATAATAGCTTCATAATATCGGCCGGGCTGGATAGCCGGTGGTGAAGCTTGAAAACTGCAAGGATCGTTCCGCCCCACGCAGGCTCACCAGATATTGGTGGGCCTTTTTTGTTTGAGAAAAGGAGATCGCTTCATGAAAAGAAAAGAAGCCAGAGAACAGGCGTTCTGTGTTTTATTTGAGCAGGCAATGAACGGGGAAAGCATTGATGAGATCCTGCACGCCGCTTCTGAAGCCAGGGATTTTATTCCCAGCTCCTTCACGGAAGCGGAGGTGTTCGGCGTAGAGGAAAATCAGGAAAGGATCGATGAGATCATCAGTGAGAATATCCGGGGCTGGAATATCCGGCGCATCTCCAAGGTGACCCTTAGCCTGCTGCGTCTGGCGGTGTATGAAATTTTGTTCGACCCCACCATTCCGGAGGGTGTTTCCGTAAACGAGGCGGTGGAGCTTGCCAAAAAATACGGCGGCAAGGACGACGCCCCCTATATCAACGGCGTGCTGGCTTCCGTGATCAAGGCTTTTCCGGCGGAAAAGGGAGAGGGCTGAGTATGGCTTCTTCCGCGCTTACCGTTTCTCAAGTCAATTTCTTTTTGAAATCTCTGCTGGAAAGCGAGCAAAGATTACAGGATATCCTGGTGATCGGCGAGATCTCCAATTTTACCGACCACTATCGTTCCGGCCATCTTTACTTTTCGTTGAAGGATGAAAGATCCGTACTGAAGGCGGTCATGTTCTCCAGCTCTGCCAAAAGGCTGAAATTCCGGCCCGCCGATGGAATGAAGGTCATCGTTCGGGGGCGGGTGTCCGTCTATGAGCCCTCCGGGCAGTACCAGCTTTACGCGGAGGACATGCAGCCGGACGGCATCGGCTCTTTGAGCATTGCCTTTGAGCAGCTGAAAGCCCGTTTGGAGCAGGAGGGGCTTTTCGATGCTGCGCACAAAAAGCCGTTGCCCCAGTACCCTCGCCGGATCGGCGTGATCACCTCTCCCACGGGAGCGGCGATCCGGGATATTCTGCAGATCACCGCCCGGCGCTGGCCGGTGGCCGAGATCATTGTTTCTCCTGTGCTGGTACAGGGAGAAGGCGCGCCCGCCCAGCTGATTGCGGCAGTGGAGGAAATGAACCGGAAAAAGGCCTGCGACGTGATCCTCCTGGGCCGGGGAGGCGGCTCTCTGGAAGACCTGTGGGCCTTTAATGATGAGGGCCTGGCACGGGCGGTCTATGCATCAAAGATTCCGGTGGTTTCCGCGGTGGGCCACGAAACAGATTTTACGATCTGCGATTTTGCCGCGGATCTGCGGGCTCCCACTCCCAGCGCGGCGGCGGAGCTTTCCACCCCGGAGCTGCGGGAAGAGCTGCGGCGCTGCGCAGCTTTTTCCGGGTATTTTCAGGAAGAGGCGGAAAAGCTGATTGAATATCTGCGGCAAAGTGTGGATCTGCTGGTTCAGGATTCGCCTTTGGGAAGCCCGGAACGGCTGCTGGTTCCCTGGAAAGAGCAGCTGGGAAGCCTGTTCGGGCGAGTAGCAGGCGGCTTTTGTGAAAGAATAGAACAGGAGAAGCAAAAGCTTTCCCTTCTTGCGGGAGAGCTGGATGCTTTAAGTCCTCTGAAGGTGCTGCACAGGGGATACTCGGTGGCGGAGGATCAAAGGGGAAGAGTGCTGCGCAGTACGGCTGCACTTTCTCCGGGCGATACCTTTTCCCTGCGGCTTTCCGATGGTAAAATAGAGGCCCAGGTACTGAAACGCATAGAAGAGCAGGAAGTGTAACAGAGAGGACGATCGAGCGATGGCTGAAAAATTTAATTTTGAAAAGGCAATGACCCGTTTGCAGGAAATCGTGGCCAAGCTGGAAAGCGGAGAGGAAACGCTGGAAAGCTCCATGAAGCTTTTTGAAGAGGGTGCGGAGCTTTCCGCACTTTGCTACAAAACACTGGAGCAGGCGGAGCAAAAGGTCACAGAGCTGACGAAGCTTCAGGAGGAACCGGAACATGAGGACTGATCTGCTGACGTCCTATCAGGAAATGATCGAGACCGCGCTCAGGCAGTATCTGCCCCCGCCGGAGCCCTCTGATTTGACGGCGCCGGTAAAGGAAGCCATGCGGTACAGCCTGCTCTGCGGCGGAAAGCGGATCCGCCCGGTGCTGACTCTGGCCTTCTGCGAGCTGTGCGGCGGCAGCCCGGAAGCGGCGCTGCCCTTTGCCTGCGCGGTGGAAATGGTGCATACCTATTCTCTGATCCACGACGACATGCCCTGCATGGACGATGACGATATGCGCCGGGGAAAACCGGCAAATCACAAGGTGTACGGGGAAGATATGGCACTGCTTGCCGGTGACGGCCTGTTGACAAAGGCCTTTGAAACGGCCCTTTCCGCGGAAAAAACGGAGCATGCGGCCAAGGCCGCCTTGGTTTTGGCGAAATACGCCGGAGACGCCGGCATGGTAGGCGGCCAGTGTGTCGACCTGAAGTCAGAGGGACAAGCTGCGGAGCTTTCGCTTTTGCTCTCCATGGATACGGGAAAGACCGTGGCCTTGATCGAAGCCGCCTGCCGTATGGGCTGCATTGCTGCGGCGGCCGGCGAAAAGGAGCAAGAAGCCGCCGGGCGGTATGCTTTGGGCCTTGGCATGGCCTTTCAGATCCGGGACGATATTCTGGATCTGCTGGGCGACCCCCAAAAGCTCGGAAAAAATGTGGGAATGGACGCGGCGCGGGATAAGCGAAACTATGTTTCTCTTTTAGGCGCCGGGAAAGCCCAGCAGCTTGTAAGGGAATATACAGAGCAGGCTGTGAGCGCGCTGGAGGTTTTTTCAGGGGACACGGCTTTCCTTCGGGAACTGGTGCAAAGTCTGGAAAACAGGGAAGCCTGATGCGGGTTTTACGGTATGAAATTCCGCCTGCGTGCGAAGGAATGACGGTTCGGGATTTCGCCCGAAAACAGGCGGGCCTTTCCGCTAGGCTCCTCACAAAGCAAAAGCAGCTTCCCGGCGGGATCTTAAAAAACGGAAGCCCCTGCCGTACCGTGGATCAGCTTGCCGCCGGGGATATTTTATCCTTTCCGCTGCCGGAAGAAGTGTTTGATTATCCGGAAACCCCTGTTCCTTTGGCCGTTTTATGGGAGACGGAGGACTATCTGGTTGTAGATAAACCGCCGGATATGCCTGTGCACCCTTCTCCGGGGCATGATCGGGACAGCCTGTTAAATGCCACTGCCTATTATTACAGGCAAACGGGACAGCATCATCTGTTTCGTCCCCTGTACCGGTTGGATAAGGACACCAGCGGAATTCTTGTGATCGGGAAGCATCGTGCGGCGGCTTCCACCGCTGTGATCGAAAAAACGTATTTTGCGGTTTGTGAAGGAGAGCTTGCCGGTTCCGGCACTGTCGATCTGCCCATCGGTTTGCGGGAGGGCAGTAAGATCGTACGGGCCTGCGGCTTTGGCGAGGCGGCGGTCACCCACTGGCAGGCGGTGGCCTGCGCCGAGGGGCACACCCTGCTTTCCCTTCATCTGGAAACGGGCCGTACCCACCAGATCCGGGCCCACATGGCCCATATCGGTCACCCGCTTGCCGGGGACGATCTGTACGGCGGCAGCCGGGAACGGATCGGGCGGCAGGCCCTGCACTGCGGCAGGGTATCTCTTTCCAGCAGGGCTTTAGCTGTAAAAACAGAGCTAAGTTTGGAATTTCCGGAGGATCTTCGCACGGCCTTTCCCTGGATCCCTAGTTTATCAAAGCTACCATGAAAGGATGTTTTTTATGCCGGCATGCTTGACCCATCATTTATTTGCCAAAACTGTATTGGAAACTCTTCCCGAAAAAACGGTAACGGATCTGTGCGCTTATTCCTGGGGAGCACAGGGGCCGGATTTTCTTTTCTGCCACCGCTATTTTCCCTGGATGAAGGGGAGATCTTTGAAGGCCTATGGCAATAAGCTGCACGAGACTTCGCCCTCCGCCACGCTTACCGCCATGCGGGATTTTCTGAAGCGGTGCGATGAGCCCGGCTATCGTTCCTATGTTTTTGGCTTCCTCTGCCATTATTCTCTGGATTCCACGGCGCATCCCTACATCAATGCCCTGGCGGAGAAGCTGCTGAAAGAGCGCTCTTATGAAAC
>JAETPP010000136.1 GCA_021771115.1 Bacillota bacterium
CGCAGACAATGCAGGGCCACAATGGCGGCGCCCTTGTCGTCAGATACGCCCCGCCCGAAGGCGCGGTTTCCATCGATCACCAGAGTAAAAGGATCTGTAGCCCAGCCCTCTCCGGCAGGCACCACATCCACATGGGCCATGACAACAGCGTTGCCCTCACCCTCGCCATATTCGGCGTGGGCGGCGTAGTAATCGGCGTTTTTTGTTTTCAGACCATACCCCTCGGCCATTTCCAGCACCGTATCAATGGCCTTTGCGCAGGCGTCGCCAAAGGGATGCCCGTTTTCCGCCTTACCGGCTACAGAGGGAACGGCAACCAGAGTTGCCAGATCCTTTAGAATATCGTCCCAATAATCCAGAATTTTTTCTCCAAACAGCATGAGCTGCGCCTCCGTTTCAAAAAAGTTTCTGAAAAATATACTATTCTTTTTCCCCTGCAAAGTCAAGAAAAAGCGGGAGAGGAAAGCGGGGAATTTCATGTTAAACGCGATCTGGTTCGGTATGATCCTGTCAAGCGTTGTCTGCGCCTTGGTTACCGGCAGATTAGGCAACCTTTCTGCCGCCGTCATGGATGGGGCAAAGGACGCGGTGGAGCTTACCATCTTTCTGCTGGGAAGCATGTGCGCCTGGTTGGGCTTTTTGAAAATCGCGGAAAAAAGCAGGCTGACAGATCTTTTGGCCTCCGCCTTTTCTCCGGTGATCGACAGGCTTTTCCCGGAATACCGGGAGGACCGGGAGATCAAGGGGAAAATGTGCATGAATTTTTCAGCGAATTTTCTGGGGCTGGGAAACGCCGCCACACCGTTGGGACTGGCGGCGGTCAGCGCCATGGCGAAGAAAAACCCGGAAAATGCCCCCACAAAGGGGATGATCCTGTTTGTGGTGTTCAATACGGCCTCCATTCAGCTTTTGCCTGTGAATATGGCGGCTATGCGAAGCTCCTGCGGCAGCGCTGAGCCCTTTGCCGTTTTGCCGGAGATCTGGATCACCTCTCTTGCCGCGCTGTGCACCTGTGTACTGTGCTGTAAGCTCCTGGAGCGGAGAACCTTCAGGAAACTCTGAAAACCGGATCCATCTTTTGAAAAAAGAAAGGCGGGAAAACCATGGGGCAGATCGGCGCGGCGGCTATGCCGTTTATCATCGGTGTGATCGTACTGTTTGGGTTTCTGAAAGGCGTGGAGGTTTTTGATACCTTTTTAGAAGGGGCAAAAGAGGGGATAGAAGCTTCTCTGCGAATTCTTCCCACCTTGATCGGCCTGATCGTGGCGGTCTCCATGGTGCGGGCCTCCGGACTTTTGGATCTGCTGTGCTCTTTGGCGGCGCCCGCGGCGGAGGCGGTGGGGATCTCTCCGGAAATTCTGCCTCTGGCTTTGCTGCGTCCCGTTTCCGGCAGCGGCTCTTCCGCCTATACGCTTTCGATCCTTCAGCAGTTCGGCCCGGACAGCGCAACGGGAAAGATCGCCTCTGTGCTGGCTTCCTCCACAGAAACGACCTTTTACGCCATTGCCGTATATTTTGGAGCCTGTGGGTACAAGAAGCTGCGGTATACCGTTCCGGCGGCCCTGCTGGGAGACTGTGCCGCGTTGGTTTTCGCGGTGCTCACTGTGAAGCTGCTCGGGTAGCCGGGTTCGCTTCACTCTGCCAGCTCCAGCCGGTAACTTGCGCCGGTCTCCGTTTTCTTTGTCTCCCGAAATCCGCAGGAGAGAAACAATCCTTGCGAAGCGGTATTGTAGCTGAAAATGTTTTGTACTGCCAGATGGTCCCAAGAAAGCGCCCTGGCCCGTGCGATCAGTGCCTGCAGCACTGATTTTTCGATCCCCCGGCCTCTGGCAGAGGGGGAGCCCAGGGCAATAGGAAGATCCTCCTGCCACAGGGTCACATCTCCGATGGGGACAAACCCGTTTCCCTGATCCTCCTCGATCCAGTAAAGCTCTCCATGGGCGTCAAGGTAGGTGTACATCCTTTTGAGGTTTTCCATGCTGTAGGGCTTAGTCCCTTCTCCCTCAGACATGTGAAGGACCACCGGGTCCTGATACCAGGGTAAAGCGAAGTCAAAAACGCCGTCATATTTTCTGAGCCGCAGGGTGGGGGAGATCGATAAAATTTCCGGTTGTTCAATAGCTGCAATGGGCATAAAAACACTCCTTAATAAAGCTGTAAGAGATCAGCATTTGCATTATAGCACAAAGCGTGATAAAATACCTGCACAAGCAATAGTATTTGGAGCGATGCGCTTTGGCAGATCATGAAATGCAGGCAGAGGAGCTCTCCGCCGCAGGACGGAAAAAGAAAAAAAGAAAGATCCCCTGGGGGATGCTGTACATTTTTGCCACCATCATCGCGATCGTGGTATTTGGAATATGCAACCGGGAATTTGGAAATGTATTTCGTACTATCGCAAACCTGACTCCCGGCTTTCTCGTCCTGGCGGTAGTGATCACGGTGGTCTATTTCCTGTTTGAAGGCGGGATCATCCGCCTTTTGATGCGCAGCCAGAGCATTCCCATGAAGCTCAGAAGTGCCATGAAAATCGGGCTTCTCGGCATTTATTATTCCTATATCACTCCCAGCTCCACCGGGGGCCAGCCCATGCAGGCCGCGTATCTCCGCCGGGACAATATTCCCGTAGGCGTTTCCACCGCCGTATTGATCGTGAAATTTTTCTGCTTCCAGTGCGCTTTTTTCCTTTGCTCGCTTTTGAGCTTCTTTTTGATGTATGGAAAGCTGAGCCTGGAAAACCCGGGGATCATCCCGCTGATCATTCTGGGCCTCATCATAAACGGCGGCTCTATCATCTTCTTTCCCTGCCTGTTTATCAAGCCGGTGCTCCACGGGATCTGCCGCTTTGCCAAATGGCTGGTGAGAAAAATCAAATTTTTGCAGGGGCGGTTTCGCCTTCTGGATTCTATCGATAAATTTGAAACGGATTTCGGCAGCTATCGGGAAACCTTTCGGGAGAATAAGCGCAGCGTTTTGTGGGGGATCCTGCTTTCCATTCCCCAGTTTATGCTGCAAATGAGCGTGATCTATTTTGTGTTTCGGGCCTTTGGCTATCATACCATCAGCTATTGGGAGGTCTTTGCCGTACAAAGCCTATTGCAGGTGTCCGTATCCTTCATGCCCATGCCCGGGGCCTCCGGCGCCCAGGAGATCGGCTTTTCCGCCTTTTTCCGAAATTATTTTGTAAAGGACGATCTTTACTCCGCCGTGATGGTCTGGCGGTTTTTTACCTATTACCTGGTAGTGATCGCCGGCGCGCTGTTAGTGGTAGCGGATCAGTTCTTTTACGGCAGGAAAAAGAAAAAGGAAAGTGCGGAGCAAAGCAATTTACCAGAAGAATGAAATAGGGCTGTTGCAGCGTTCATTCTGCAACAGCCCCAGCTTTAACGCTTTCTCAATAGTGTGCTAAATAATAATTTAGCACACTATTTGTCCCTATCCACTGTCATCCTGAACGAAGTGAAGGATCTCGGCCAGCAGGAACCGGCGCATAAAGGGCTTTTTAATCACTGACTGCGCGATATGCACACCAGATTTATTCAGTGCTTCCTTAACAATCAAGTGCTGGCGGCTATATCCGCCCCCAGCTCGTCGATCTTTTCCCGCAGCTTCAAAAAATCCTCAAAAGCGGCGGGTTTCTGATTGGGATTGCGCAGCAGAGCGGCAGGGTGGAGGGTAGGCATCATCAGCACGCCGCCCTTTTCAAAGAAAACGCCGTGCTCCTTTGTGATCTTCAGGTCGGGCTTTATCATCTTCATGCCGGCAACACGCCCCAGGCACACAATGATCTTGGGGCGCAATAGGGCAAACTGATTTCGCAGCCAGCCGATGCAGGCCTCCTGCTCCTCCGGCAGCGGATCCCGGTTCTTCGGAGGGCGGCATTTCACGATATTGGCAATATAAATATTGGTTTTCCGGTCCAGGTCCACAGCGGCCAGAAACTTATCCAAAAGCTGGCCGCCCCGGCCCACGAAGGGCTCTCCCTGCAGATCCTCATTTTCTCCGGGCCCTTCTCCCACGAACAGGACCTTGGCCTTAGGATTTCCCACACCGAACACCACATTGTGCCGGGTCTCGCACAGCCCGCATTTGCGGCACTGCAAACAGCTTTCCCGAAGCGCTTCCCAGTTGTCGATCATGTTACTCCCTCCCATGGCTTTTTGAAGTTCAGTATAGCAAATTTTCATGAGAAAGGCAACGAAAAGACCGTAGTTTGTATTGTAAGAAGAAATTTCTAAAGTGAAATCGATCCATTTGAAAGGAAAATGTCGTATGTCATACGTTTATCAGAACATAGAAAGCCTGCCCACTCCCTGCGGTGAGATCCTGATCACAGATCCCTCCGGAAAGAAATGCCGGTTTTCTGTACGGAAAAGTTTGTTCAATATAGATTACCTTTTGTTTGAGGGAACAGAGAATGAAGAAGCTGTCAATACGGATACGAATTATACTCTTATACTCGAAACAAAGGATCTTGTAATAGGCGAGCTCTATGAAATACGCCTGCTCGGTGCTCCTCTGCATTACGGCACCGGAGATGACCGTACCGTGGCAGTGGCGGGAACCGCCTGCGGGTACAGTATCGCCATCGGAGCGTATGATCCCAACGATTATGAAAAGATAGATCAGCTGTGCGATGCGTCACGGAATTGCACCGGCCTGGAGTATGACAAAAGCAATTTTACTGAATACGATATTGAAATGCTTTTGGATTATTCCGGCTTTTCCTTTTGTTTGCTGGATCGTTCTGTGGATAAAATATATTTCGATGTCGCATGGATCAAAAATGAACATGAGGACAGCAGCGCATATGAGTCCGCGGTAGGCTTTTGGACAACATAGCCCTACTTCTCAGCACAAAAGGATCCAAAGCACAGGGGAAGAGACTTGAAATTTTTTCCGTCCGGTAGTACAATAAAAGCTGCAAAAGCTGATGAATTTTGAAGGAGGAATATGCAATGAAGGTTATGGTAGAAACTTCCGCCCATCATGTTCACGTTTCCAATGAGGATCTGGAGACCCTCTTCGGCAAGGGCGCGGCTCTTACCAACAAGAAGGATCTTTCCCAGCCCGGCCAGTATGCCTGTGCGGAAAAGGTAGAGGTAGTGGGCCCCAAGGGCTCCATGTCCATGTCTATTCTGGGCCCCACCCGGAAGGAAACCCAGGTGGAAATCTCCCTTACCGACGCCCGCAAGCTGGGCGTGACCGCGCCGATTCGGGAATCCGGCGATTTAGAGGGCACCCCCGGCTGTACCTTGAAGGGGCCCGCCGGAGAAGTCGTGCTGGAAAAGGGCGTCATCGCGGCGAAGCGCCATATTCATTTCAACCCCGAAGAAGCTAAGGAAGCCGGCGTTACCGATAAGCAGATCGTTTCCGTCAAGGTGGAGTACAACGGCCGCAGCCTGGTTTACGGCGACGTGGTGTGCCGTGTAAGCCCCGCTTATGCTCTGGCCATGCATGTGGATACCGATGAAGCCAACGCGGCCGCGCTCCCCGGTACGGTGGACGGCGAGATCATTCTGTAACATATGGCAGAGATCACTGTATTTACCTATAATCTCCGTACCGATTGCCAGGAAGATGGCATCAATTCGTTTCAGAACCGCCGGGATTTTATCAAGGCGCGCTTTCCCTCCTATCAGGCGGATCTGATAGGCTTTCAGGAAACACAGCCCCATATGCGCCGGTGGCTGATGGAGAGCTTTCCGGAATATGAGATCTGCGGCGTGGGCCGGGGCGCCGATCTGGGCGATGAAAGCAATGTGATCGCTTACCGCAGGAAAGCCTTTGATTTGGTTTCCCTGGATACCTTCTGGCTTTCCGATACGCCCCGTATTCCCGGCAGCCGGTTTGCCACGGATCAAAGCATGTGCCCCCGCATTTGTACCTGCGCGGTTCTTCGTCACCGGGAAACAGGGCGGCTGCTTCGGCACTGCAATACCCATCTGGATCATGAAGGGGCCATGGCCCAGGCCCAGGGCATCACGCTGGTCCTGAACAGGATGGCGGCGGATCATGCCGCCTGGCCCATGCCTGTGATCCTGACCGGAGATTTTAACGTGGTTCCGGAAAGCCCGGTATACCGCTCCGTTCTGAGCTTTTCCGGGTGTGGTGCGCCCCTTCGGGATGTGACGGCGAACGTGGGGAATACTTTCCACGATTTTAAGCCTCACGACCCGGCGGCGCAAATGAAGATAGACTATATCTTTACCACCCTGCCCTGTGATGAAGCCCGTTCCTTCAAGGCGGAGGACGAGGAAAACGGCAGGTATCTTTCCGACCATTACCCGGTGGGAGCGTATTTGACACTTTGATTTTAA
>JAETPP010000137.1 GCA_021771115.1 Bacillota bacterium
GAAGGATCTCGTCCTTCATACCTAGGTAAAAGGACAAAAGGACGAGATCCTTCACTTCGTTCAGGATGACAGAAGGGGCCCAGAATGACAGATAAGGGTTTCTTCTCTAGCCTCCAGCATCCAGCCCTCAGAGCAGCGCCAGCAAATACTTGCACTGCAGGCGCTTCCATTTGGGAAGGTCGGCCTCCAGCTTCTTTTCCAGAAGCTCGACCTGATCGGTAAGCTGAGAAAGCTCCTGCCGGGTCAAAGTATGGTTGCTGAACCGGGCCTTCAGCGCAAGCTGGGTGATCTCTTCGGGCGGGTCGGTCTCACCGCCGGGCAGCGTGGCGCTTACCCGGTACAGCCGCAGAAGATGGGCATAAACGCAGAGAGCCGCCTTGTTGCGGTTTCTCTGGCGGAATTTTTTCTTCCTTTGCAGTAAACGGAAGGAGCGAATTCCCCAAAGAAGCAGGAAGGGCAGGGCGAGGCAGAAGACAAGAAGCAGCCCCCAAAGGATCAGACGTCCGGAAGCGGTCAGCGCCATGCCCGGCGGAGGGGAAGCCCCCGGCCCGGGAGAAGAAGCCGTTTCGCCCTGAGCGCCGGTTGGAGTGGGGGAAGGGGAAGGCGAGGAAGAAGAGGCTTCCGGGGGCGGACTGGGCTCCGGCTGTGAGGAAACAGCGGAAGACGCCTCCGGGGTGGGAGAGGGGGAAGGCGTTTCGCTTTCACTGGGCCCCATGGCGTTTTCGTATGCCGCGGGGACCATGGGCCCCGGAGGCGTCACCTCTACCGGCAGCCAGCCGGTATCCCCCCAGTACACCTCCACCCAGGCGTGGGCGTTGTAATCCGGCACATTGACCCAACGCCCATCTGTGCTGACGGGTACACAGTAGCCCTCCGCGTAGCGGGCGGGGATCCCCGCCGCCCGCAGCAGCACCACAGCCGCTGTGGCAAAATGCACGCAGTAGCCGCTGTGGCTTTCGGTGAGAAAATATTCTGCAAAGTCCCGTCCCCGGGGCAGAGTGGGCGGGGTAAGAGTATAGGTGCACTGCTCCGCCAAAAGGGCCTGGAGCTGCTGGATATACGCCTGGCGGCCGATGGCATTGAGGGAGGGAAAATGGTTTTCCGCAAGAAACGCCTCTGCAAATTCCCGTGTACTGTCCGGCAGCTGCGTGTAGGTTTGGTATACGAATTCCGTATAGCTTTCCAAGAGCTCCACCAGCTCCGCGCCGGTAAACGGAAGGTTGGAATCTATCAGTGGGCCCGCAGCCGGGCCGGAATATTCCTCCAAAAGCTTTTTTGCCCATTCCGGCGCTTTCCATCTGTCCCAGTTCGGATAGGAAAGCCCGGTGCGGTTCTGCTCTTCAAAATCATCGGTCAGGGCTCTTTGAAGCTCCGAAGCGCGCTCTTCATCCAACAGCCGGTTTGTGGCGGTGTTAAAATTTTGCGTGAATCGCTCCACGTAGCCTACCGCATACTTCCAGCCGGGAAGGGCCACGGCGGAAAAGCGGTGCTCCTTTGCGCCGCCAAAAAGCTGAGAAGACTGCAAAAAGCCGTCGTCTCGGTATTCCGTGTCCTTCGGCGGGCCGTCCGGGGCGTACAGGCCATAAGGAGCGTAAACGGTCTGCGTGGCTCCTTCCAGCTTGCGCACGGAAAGCAGATAGGAAAACCGCGGGTCGCTTTCCATGGGCATGGCAAGCAGCAGGGAGGACGACAGCGTTTGGGCTTTCTGTGTTTCCCAAATCTCATTCACCTGCGCCGCGTCCGGTCCGGAAAGGCATTCCCAGCTTTCGCCTGTGTATACGCTGCCCACAAAGCTTTTTAGATAATCCTTTTGCCCGGTGGGGGAAGCGTCTGCCTCCGGCACGCCGTTTTGCCATTCATGCTGCACCTGCAACGCTGTTTTTCCGGTATAGCGCCTGCTGCCGAGAGAGGAAAAATCTACCCGGTCAGAGTTTCCCACGCCGCCCCGGAAGGAAGAGGAGGGAACTCCCAGGCGCTCTGTCAGCCCGGAGCGAAGGTCGGTAATAAACTGCGGGCGGGTATAGGTTTCCGGCGGAGAGAGGCGATAGAGAAAAATCAGGCAGAGCGCCAGAACAGGCAGCAGCGCCAGAGAAGCGGGACGGAAAAACATATCCCCGGAGGAGTGAAAGGAAGCGCCGGCTTCTATGAGCTGACGGCGCTGCCGCATAGAGGGCGCAGAGAGCAGCAGAAACGCCCAGAACACCAGCAGCAGGCCAAAGGCCCACTCTTCCGGCACAATGGAAAAGGAAAGGGGAAACAGCAGAAAAAGGCCGGTAAGGCAGAAAGCCCCCAAGGCGCTTTTGTGCCGGACCAGCAGCCAGGAAAGAAGCCAGAGAAAAAGAAAGGCAAGGAAAACGGCAAATACGCTGCGGCTTTCCAGCCGCTCCAGCCGCGTGCCGGGCGTGGTGAGAAAAGTGGGAAGAGGAGGCTCCAAATGAAGCTTTTCCGAGTAGGCAGCTGATACGGCGTTGACGGTCAGGCAAAAGCCCCGGGCCGCCGCTTCAAAGCTTCTCCACAGGGCAAAGCCCCATACGGCGGCAGAAAGGAAAGGAGGCAGCCATTTCCGGCGCTCAAATAGGAATTGCGCGCCGCACAATATGCTGAAGCCCGCCCCCGCTATCATCAGCACAGACCAGTCCAGCTCGATCTGAAAGGCCGTGTAAAAGCAGCCAAAGGCACTGAGCCATGCCACAAACAGCAGCACCGCGTAAAAGAAAAAGGAGGAAAGAAACGTGGGCTTCGGCAGCAGAATGCCCGGCCGGTTCAAAAGACCGGCGCCGGCTTTTTCAGACGGTTTGCCGCGGCGCATGAAGATTCCCCCTTTTAGTAGTTAGTTGTGAGTAGTTAGTTGTTAGAAAGGGCGTTGGAAGGGCAAGGAGTAATTAGCAATTAGCAATGAAAGGAGAGATCCTTCGTCAGGATGAGAGAGGCAGCAACGGCCAGTGCGATAAATTGGAATTTAGCAGCGTGCCGCTGCACCAACTCGTGAAGGCAGCGACGGGTATTTTACCCTGTGCGGCCCGACCGGAAGTAAAACCGGCCTCATCCTCTCATTGTCATTCTGAGCCGAAGGCGAAGAATCTCGGCCATATCCCAGCCAGTGGCTACAAATTCCCTTTATGCGCCGATTTCTGCTAACCGAGATCCTTCACTTCGTTCAGGATGACAGTGTGTGGGGGTCGTTAGTATGCTAAACAATAATTTGCCTTTCCTTTCATTGCCTTGCGGCAGCAAGGCCACCTTAATTGCTCATTCCTAATTTCTAATTCCTCATTGTGCCATCCGCTTACAGCTGAAATCCATTCAGCGCTTCCTTGATCTGGCCGGGCCGCAGAACAAGCAGTTCAGCTCCGGCGGGCAGGTCGGCGGTTATGGCGGAGGGGTCGGACTCGGTCGACAGGATACTGAGTTTAGCGAAGGGCGCCTGCTGCCGGGCGCTTCTGACGATTCCTTGTTCCGGCGTGCTGCACAGGTAGATGATATGGGAAACACCGGAAAACAGCTTCTGGGAAAAAACCGGCTGGAGCGCCGTCGTTTCTCCTACGGAAAGTAAAACGTTCAAAACAGGGAGGCAGGCTTCTTCGTCGGTGATTTCCTTCATCGAGAAGCCTTCCTTATTCCAGAGAGCGGCCCGGTGGAGGACCTCCTGCACGGAAAGAAAATGGGAAAGGGTGGCAAAGGCGTCCAGCAGCACATCGGCTTCCCGCCCGAAGCCGGGATCCAGCAGAAACAGAAGGCGGTCGGCAATGGGATATCCGAATTCCTTGACGAGAAGGGCTCCCGTTTTTTGGGAAAGCTTCCAATGGATTCGGGAAAGCTTGTCACCCTCCCGGTAATCCCGAAGCCCGAAAAGCTCCGAGGGGTCGTCACCGGGCTTTGTTTGGGAATAGGCTTCGCTGTCGCTGTCGGGCTGCGGAGCCTGGTCGAGAGACAACTGGGGAGAATACACCGTGGGGTAAAAAGTCACCGTCTGCCGGGGGCAGCGGGAAAGACGCAGGGGAAAGGAGAATAAGCCCATGTAATCGCATACCCGGCCCTTGCAAAGCTGACAGACTACCTGCCCACAGAGAGGAGAGGTAAGCTGATGGACAATGGCGAGAGGGCTTTGGCTGGCAGTGAAGCAAAAATGCTCCTCCTGGGTTTCTCCGGTCAAAATGTTTTTGGTGCGCAAAGTGACCTTGGCCCGCCCGCTTACAAAGGGAAGGGCGCTGGCAATGGTAAGCCGCAGTGGAACGCTTTGCCCCTTTTGTGCGGAAAGCTCTTCCGCCTGAAATTCCAGACGGATCCCAAGAATGCCGGGCAGGGAAAGCAAAAGGGAAAGGAAGGGGAGAGCAAGCGCTACCAGCAGCACGTAATAAGAAATGTAGCCGTTATAGCAAACAAAAAACAGGAACACGCCCAAAAGAATGAGAAAGTAGGAAATTCTGTTTTTCAGCATACCGTTATTTCACCAATTTGGGAGAAGGGATGGATTTCAAAACGTCCGAAAGAACAGAGCGGGCTGTCAGGCCGTTTATCCCCGCCTGGGGAGAAAGAAGCACACGGTGCTCCAATACACTGAGAAACAGCAAGTGGATATCGTTGGGGATCAAATAATCTCTGCCGGCCATCCACGCGGAGGCCCTGCCGGCCCGGATCAGGGCGGCGCCTGCTCTGGGGCTGGCGCCGAGCCGAAGGGTGGAAAGCTCCCGGGTAGCGGCGCAAAGCCGAACCACATATTGGTACAGCTCGTCCGATACATGAACAGCAGCCGCCTGGGTCTGCATTTCCAAAAGCTCATCTCCATTGACCACAGGGCGCACGGAATCCACCGGGCGAGCGCCTTCCGTTTGCTTTAGGATTTTAATTTCCTGCTCCGGCTCCGGATAACCGATGGAAAGCCGCATCATAAAGCGATCCAGCTGAGATTCCGGCAGCATTTGAGTACCGGCGGAACCAACGGGATTTTGGGTGGCGATCACAATATAGGGCTGGGGCAGAGGGCGGGAAACGCCGTCCACCGTGACCTGCCTCTCTTCCATCAGCTCTAACAGGGCGCTTTGAGTCTTGGCGCTGGTGCGGTTGATTTCATCCGCCAGAAACAGGTTGCAGAACGCCGCGCCGGGACGGTATTCGAAATCCCCCTTCGCCTGGTTGTAAATGGAAAAGCCCACCACATCCGCCGGAGTGATCTCCGGAGTGAGCTGAAGCCGGCTGTATTCCAGCCCCATGGCCTTGGAAAAGGCCAGCGCCAGTGTGGTTTTTCCCATACCGGGATTATCTTCCAAAAGAATATGGCCCTGTGCCAGAATGGCCATCAGCGCCTTGCAGATCACAGTGTCCTTGCCGAGAATGACCTTGCGCACCTCATTGATGATACGCAGTGCCTGGGGCTGTATCATAAAGAGATCACCTCATTTGAATATTCAAGCGGATCATAGCGAATTTTAGCTTCCCCGAGCCCGGCGAAGCTATGTTGAATATTGTAGCATAAGTTGGAAGAAAAGGCCATAGCCGCCTGGGAATTTCACAGCATCGGCTTTCCGGAATTTGCAGGCTATCCGGCGGAAAAGCGGCAAAACCTGGTTCCAGAATTTTCTGGAAAGAAATTTTTAGAAAAGCTGTTGACAACTTGCAGAAGGCGTATTATAATAAGCATGTATTCTGATAGCACGAAGATGAACTCACAGTTTTTGTAAGTCATTGAACGTCTGATGATTTACACAAGCTGTGAGCTTTTTTTAACCGGGATCTCCCGGTTAGCTCGGAGCGCAGGGAGGGCTGCCTCCCGGTGGTACGGCGCGGCTATGCCGGATACAATTTTTTATGGAGGTGCCGAACATGAACGGTACAGTCAAATGGTTCAACGCAGAAAAGGGCTATGGCTTCATCTCTAACGATGAAGGCGGCGAGGATGTTTTTGTACATTTCTCCGCGATCCAGTGCGAAGGCTTCAAGACTCTGGAAGAGGGCCAGAAGGTCACCTTTGAGACCGAGCCCGATCCCAAGAACAGCGAGAAGCTGCGCGCTGTGAACGTCCAGAAGATCTGATTTCAGCATTTTGGACCATTCAGCCGGGTCTTCCCATTTCGGGAAGACCCGGCTTTTTTGTGCCTTTGTTTCGAAAAAAGTGAAAAAACAAAAATTTGTGGTTGACAAGCAGGAAAACTTTCGCTATAATAAACAGCGTTCCGATATGCGGACGTAGCTCATCTGGTAGAGCGCCACCTTGCCAAGGTGGAGGTAGCGAGTTCGAGCCTCGTCGTCCGCTCCAAAACAAAAAAACCGAGCATTGGCTCG
>JAETPP010000138.1 GCA_021771115.1 Bacillota bacterium
AGAACGTTTCACATATTGGGCTTAATACTTGTACCATTGCCTTATCCCCATATCCCCGGGACAGATCCAGCTGCAAGGAATCGGGGTTTTTACAGCCTGCCAGAAAGCAAAGCATACAGCCGGCCAAAAGCGCGGCGATCAATTTTTTCAAGGGAATTCAGCCTCCCAAAACAGCAGTTTGATACGGTTTATTGTACCCGGATTTTGCGAAAAAGTCAACTTGTTCCGGTGAGCGCCCGCTGAAATGATCGCTTGCGATCATTTTTCCGGCCGGATCACTGTCCTTTTCAGCTTTCCCCCGCATTTGCAGCGGTAGCGCCAGGGCTGCTTGACCGCTTTCGACATTCTGGAACGGTAGATCTTTGCCCCGCAGCGCTGGCACTCCAGCACATATTTGATCGTATCCCGGCGCAGAGGGCCGGTTTCTCCCTCCGGGGGTGCCAACCGCTGAATGGAAAAGCCCAGCGCTTCATTGACCCTTTGGGCATAGGCCTTCCAGCGCTCCCCGTGGTTCCGGCAGCCGGGACAGGTATGCAGAAGCTCATGGGCCAGAGTCTGCCGGAGCTTTTCCGGCTGCCCGGTCAACATGGCGGACACTTCGATGGTGTAGACGCCGTTTTTATAATAGCAGCAGCCCAGCCGCCGCTTGGCCCGGGTATTTACAATGACCTCGGGCCGCAGCTTATCAGAAACGGAAAGGCCCAGGCCCCGAAGGGTCTCGGCCATTTCCGCTAAAGCGCCGTTCAGCTCTTCCTGCGTCATCCGCACTCTCCCCTTTTCCCATTCTCGTTTCAGTATAAGGGGAAAGCTGAAAAAACTCAAGGGCGTTTTTCCCGCTTGGCCTTGTATTCTCCCAGAAGGCCGTCATACTTTTTGCCGGTGACCCAGAAACAGAACTCAAACCCGGCGCAGATGAGCACAAAGCAAACAAGAAAGCTGACAAAGAACATAACCCAGGCTCCGGGATTTTCCATGGGCACCCAGCCGAAGCTCACAGCGCAGACTGTGATCAGCGCCATCATGGGCAGCAGGAAGAGCACAAGCCGCACAGAGTACCGCATCTTTTTCACGACCCGGCCGGAGAAAAAGACAAACTGCAAAAGCGTAACGCCTGCCGCCAACAGGAAGATTTGAAATAAAGTTGCGATCTTTACCGTTTCTTCGCCTACCAGCCAGCTGATGGTGATAAAAATCAGTATGGAGGCGGTAAAGCACAGACTAAGCCAGGACTTGAATTCTACTACAAATTGAAAAAATTTTTTCATAGGTATCTCTCCTTATAAGCCTAATTTCTGTTTAACATACGGCACATACTGCCTGGAAATCACAAGCTGTTCGTCGTTTACCATCGTGGCGAGCATTCTGCCGCCGAAATCCGGGCGCAGGGAACGAATGCAGTTGAAATTGACAATCGAAGATTTGGTGGCCCGGAAAAAATCGCAGGCGGCAAGACGTTCTTCCAGCTCATACAACCGCAGGGGAGTTTCATACACCTCTTTTGCCGTATACAAAAAGGTTTTCTTGTCCGCCGTGTCGATGTAAAGCACGTCCGCCGCTTCCAGCAGAAAGGTCTGGCCCTCCTTCACGCCGGTCAGCTTTCTGTCATAGGCCTGCAGCAGGCTGACGATCCGTAGAAGCTCCGGATCGGTTTTCCGGCAGCGAATGCGCACCTCGGTCTCCGTGTACTGTTCTCCCTCTTCAATGGAAAGCCGCATGGGGTTTCCTCCTTCCTGTGATCACAAAACCAGTATATCCGGGAAGCAGCTTTGAATCAACCGGTTTTTCCCGACCTGCCGAAATTCGGGTGTAAGCTGCAAAAGGAAGCGCCGCAAAAGGCTTTCCTTTGCGGCGCTTCCTTTGAAAAAGCTATAACCCGGCTCAAGAATAAAAATCAATAGACAAAAAGGTGCCTGCGTTTGTTGAAATATACCCCGTTTAGAACAATCACCAGTAAATTCCCCAAAACATTGCCTATCAGCTGCGCGATATCCTGAGAAACATCAAGCCCCGCCCCTGCGCCCTGCGTGAGTATCGCAACAGAAGCCATGGTATAAACCACGTTCAGTGCTATGCCGCTTCCCAGCAAGATCAGGTAAAGCCGGGGCCCGTTTTCCCGATAGTTTGCCAGCCTAATGCGTGTTATGATGGCAAAAACTGCCAAGCCCAGATACAGAAGGCCCACGAATTTATCCAGAAGAGACATCGCCGGAAACAAACTATATAGAAGGGACGTGTCAACACCCTCTCTTGCATAGAGAAATCCGGAGAAAAAGCTCCAGCAATTGATAACAGAAAGAACCGCCATGGCAAACAGCTGAAAGTAAATGACAAACTTAAACCAGTTCATCCCCAGCTGGGGAACGACCTGCGGCGGCACATTCGCCGCTCCAGCAGGCTGCTGCGGTTGTGGCTGTGGCACCGGCTGCTGCTGAAATACCGGCTGCTGTGACTGCGATATGGGCAGCGCCGCACCGCACTGGCGGCAAAACTCATCTTTGTCGTTGCAGACCGCACCGCAGCTTTGACAGTTTTTAGACATGAAAAATCCTCCTATTTTTTCTTTTCCCTCATTTCACAGCCTCTCTCTGCGTTTGGGCAGTGTAGGCTGTGTATTTTCAGTATAAACTGTTTTTCGGGATAAGTCAATTTCTTTCTCATACAATACGCATAAAAAAGCGGAGTAGTTTTCTGTGGTGGCTTTCCTATGGCATTTTGGCTATCGCGTACCGGTCATGGGGCATGTCCACGCCTCGATAGTGCTTTACCCAGCTGTCCTTCACAGTCATGCCGTTTCGGAGGGCGACCCTTTGTGAGGCAAGGTTCGTATCCCGAATGATGGAGCATACCTCATCGGCCTTCAGCACTTCAAAGGCATACTCCTTGCAGGCCTTTGCCGCTTCCGTGGCGTACCCCTGATGCCAGCAGTCCCGCCGGAAGAGATAGCCGATCTCCAGCACCTCGCTATCCTTCCAGGGCTGCATGGTCAGCCCGCATTGGCCGATGAGCTCTTCCCCTTCCTTCCGGATCGCCGCCCACAGGCCGAAGCCGTATTTCCGGTATCTTCCGATCTGCCTGTCCAGCCATTCCTGTACTTCTTCCTCACTGAAGGCGCCTTCATAGGCGTACATGGTCTCCTCGTCCTGCAAAATTTTGCAGAGAGCAGAAAAATCTGCCTGCTCCAGCTCCCGCAAATGCAGGCGTTCTGTTTCCAGTATCATGGTTTTTCCTCCCTTCAAACAATCAGGAACCGATGGATTTATAGTGTCTGACGCCGATCCGCCACAAAAGATAGCAGGGCGCAAGGAACCATGCCGCGCACAGGGGCAGGAAAATGAACACGGGATTTGTCTCCCAGCCCAGCACATAGAGCAGCGGGTAATACTGGGTCAGGGCATAAGGAACAAGAAAGGTACAGAATTGCAGCACCCGCTTCCCATACACGCTCCAGGGATATTTTCCGTGCTCCTTTGCTCCATCGGTAAAGACATTGATGACCTCCAGCCCCTCGGTGGTAAAAAAGGAAAGGGCCGCGCACAGCACAAAAACAGCGGAAAAGAGAAGGGCTCCGCCCAGCACCATAAAAACTACCGTGATCGCTTTCGAAAAGCTCCAGTCCACGCCGCAGGTAGCCACCGCATAAGGCAGAAGCACCACTACCTGTAATACCCTGCCCAGCCGGGTAAAATCGGTCCGGCTTGCAAGCACCTGGAACACGGTGTTTCGAGGGCGCACCAGGATCCGGTCAAACTGGCCGTTGCCCAGCATGGCGTCGAACCGGTCAAAGCCCCGGGCAAAAAATTCCGCAACATAGAACTGCAAAAGGACCACGGTATAACACAGCAGCACCTGGCTGTAGGTAAAGCCCTCAATGGAATGGAACCGCTGAAACAGAAAGAAGATCCCCAGGAACATATTGATCGTCACCAGCGCCTGCCCCAAAAGCGCTAAAAAGAAGGAGGCTTTATACTGCATGGCGCTTTTTAAATGAATGGCAAAATATTTTCGGTATAGTCTCATATTAAACCTCTATGCCGCTTTAGCGGCTCATTTTGATATAAAAAACGCTGTCCTTTGCGTTTTTCCTGCGTGAAATTTTAATACTTCTTAGGCAGTGTCCTTTGCTGTCTTAGAAGTATTTTTCACGCTTACAACTCCGGCCGCTTTAGCGGCTAAATACAAACAGCGTGAAATTTTAATACTTCTTAGGCAGCGTCTTTTGCTGCCTTAGAAGTATTTTTCACGCTTACAACTCCGGCCGCTTTAGCGGCTAAATACAAACAGCGTGAAATTTTAATACTTCTTAGGCAGCGTCTTTTGCTGTCTTAGAAGTATTTTTCACGCTAGCCTCCCAGCAGCACGGTGCGCTTCATGGCGGCACACTCCATCAGCTTTCCGGCAAGCACCAGCGCAAAAAGCCAGAACGCCTGCAAGGCCACTGTCTGATACAGATAGGCGCCGGTGATGTCCCCGGCGTAGATCCGCAGAGGGGCGTTCATGGTAGAGGCAAAGGGCAAAAGCTCCACTACCTGCCGGAAGCCGTCCGGCAGAAAAGGCAGGGGGATCACCTGGCCGCAGAGAAATTCCGATAAAGTGGCAGAAATGGCCCGCACCCCCTCCACCGCCACGGTAAAAAAGGTGGTAAAATAGACAATTTGGCACAGGGCGGCCGCCACCAGGGTTCCCAAAACCGTGGAGAGCAGCGCCCAGAGAAGCTGAGCCGCGCTGTCCGGCGGGGCAACGCCGTAAGGGGCGGGCAGAAAGGCCGCCACAAGCAGCACGGGGAAGCACCGCAGGGCCGCCTGAGAGACCCGCCGTGCCACCGTGCGGGAAAACCACATGGAATAAATGCTCACCGGGCGGCAGAGCTCATAGGCAACCGCGCCGCTGCGGATGGATTCAAAAATATCGTTTTCAAAGCCCCAAGGCAGAAACAGCGCCAGAAACGCCTGCTGGAGCCAGATGTAAGTGGCAGTGGCCTGAAAGGTCATGGGAAAGGCATTGGGATCGGAACGGTAAAAGGCCTGATAGGCCAGGATCAGCAGCCCGCCCCACGCAAATTGAGTCACAAGCCCGGCCAAAGCGGCCATCCGGTACTGCAGGCCGGTGACAAGGCGAAGCCGGAAAAAGGAAAGATATTTTTTCACGATCTCACCCCCTAGATATCCAGTTCCTGGTACATTTCGGCCAGCGCCTGATCAATGCTCTCTCCCCCGCGCTGAATGTCACTGAGAGTACCGTCTAAAAGGATCCTTCCCTTGCCGATCAGGATCACCCGGCTGGCCAGGGCCTCGATATCCTGCATATCGTGGGTGGTAAGGATCACCGTGGTCTTTTCCTCCCGGTTCAGTTCCCTGATAAAGTCCCGCACCGCCAGCTTGGATACGGCGTCCAGCCCAATGGTGGGCTCGTCCAAAAACAGCACCTTGGGGCTGTGGAGCAGAGAGGCCGCGATCTCACAGCGCATCCGCTGGCCTAAAGAAAGCTGGCGGGTCGGCGTGCGAAGCAACTCTTGGAGATCCAAAAGCTCCGTCAACTGGGAAAGGTTTTTTTGATACAGGCTGTCCGGTACAGAGTAAATTTCTTTCAGGAGTTCAAAGGAATCGATCACGGGCACATCCCACCAAAGCTGAGACCGCTGGCCGAATACCACGCCGATCTGCTTTACATGCTCCCGGCGCTGCTTCCAGGGGACCCTGCCGTCGATCCGGCAGTCGCCGCCGTCGGGGGTCAGGATCCCGCTGAGGATCTTGATGGTGCTGCTTTTCCCCGCTCCGTTGGGGCCGATATAGCCCACCATCTCCCCCTCACCGATGGAAAAGCTCACATCGTCTAGGGCGTGGATCTCCTCGTACTCCCGGTGAAACAAGGCCCTTACCGCCTGGGAAAATCCGGCGTTCCGCCTTGCCACCCGGAAGGTTTTCCTCAAATGGGAAACTTCGATCATAAAAACACTCCTTTCTCGTTCTACAAGCTTTCCTCTGCCCGGCAGCGGTAACGGCGCCGCCGCGGCTCCAACAGACGACGCCCCGGAGGAAGCTCCCCCAGGGTGTCTTGCTGAATATGGGCCGCCGCTTTCCTTCCACCTCCGCTGACACGATGCAAAAGCGGGAAAAGCGACAGGAAAATCATTATAGACCGGAGAACAAGAGTTTGTCAATCATTTTTTCAAAGCGGCAAA
>JAETPP010000139.1 GCA_021771115.1 Bacillota bacterium
CGGCGACCGCAGGAAGGAAATGCTGCTGGATATCGCCACCCTCACCGGCGGCCAGGTCATTTCCGAGGAAGTGGGCCTGGAGCTGAAGGACGCCCAGATCTCTCAGCTGGGCCGTGCCCGCCAGGTCAAGGTGGATCAGGACAACACCATCCTCGTGGACGGCGCCGGCAATTCCGCGGATATCAAGGCTCGTGTAGGCCAGATCCGCGCTCAGATCGAAACCACCACCTCCGATTTTGATCGGGAAAAGCTGCAGGAGCGCCTTGCCAAGCTGGCAGGCGGCGTGGCTGTGATCAAGGTAGGCGCTGCCACCGAGATCGAGATGAAGGAAAAGAAGCTTCGCATTGAGGACGCTTTGGCCGCCACAAAGGCCGCTGTGGAGGAAGGCATCGTAGCGGGCGGCGGTACCGCCTGCATCGACGCGATCCCCGCCGTAAAGGCCTATGTGGATTCCGCCGAGGGCGATGAGAAGACAGGTGCTTCTATCGTGCTGAAGGCTCTGGAGGAGCCGGTGCGCCAGATCGCCGCCAACGCCGGTATTGAGGGCTCTGTCATTGTGGAGCAGCTCAAGGCGAAGAACAAGGTGGGGTATGGCTATAACGCCCTGACCGGCGAGTTCCAGGATATGGTGAAGTCCGGTATTGTAGACCCCACCAAGGTGACCCGTTCCGCCCTGCAGAACGCTTCCTCCGTGGCCTCTACCATTCTGACCACGGAATCTCTGGTAGCCGATATCAAGGAGCCCGCTCCTGCTCCGGCTCCCGCCGCTCCTGACATGTACTGATTTAGTTGTTAGAAGCTAGTTGTTAGTTGTTAGATAAGAGAATTTAAGATGAAACGAACCTCCTTTAGTAGGCTGTGCGCTGCTGAAGGAGGTTCCTTTTTGTTATTTTAAGGTTACTTTCAGAACGGTGTCCGCGGGGTCGGGGAGGATGGGGTTTTCTCCCAGATCGATGAAGGTGAAGTCGTTGTCGTAGGCGCTTTTCAGTTCGTTTTCGGAAAGGCGGACCTCCGCGCCGCCGGCCAGCTCCCGGATGCTTTTAATTTTTTCCTTGGCAATTCCCTGTAGGGGCAGAGGGCCGAGGGTGTTTTCATAGATGTGCAGATACAGGGTGTTTCCGTTTTGGGTGATCCTGCCCCAGTCCGGTTTTGATAGCTCGGATCTGCCGCAGCCAATAATGCTTTCCCCGTTCTTTTCCATCCACTTGCCCATTTCCTCTAAAGCCTTTACAGATTCCTCCGGGATCCTTCCATGGGCGTCCGGCCCCACATCCAACAGCAGGTTTCCTCCCTTGGAAACGATTTCCACCAGCTTTTTGATCAGCAGAGAGGCGGGCTTAAAGAACCTGTCCTCCCGGGCATAGCTCCAGTGGTTGTTGATTGTCGCGCAGGATTCCCAGGCCACATCGTTTCCATAGACGTCCTGGATCCCGTTGGGCGGCAGCATCTGCTCCGGGGTGACAAAGTCCCCGTGCCAGGGAACCGGATTTTCCGTCACCAGCGAGCCGAGCTTGATGCCGCCTACCTCCAGGCGGTTATTGATCACAATACCGGGCTGCAGCTCACGAACCATCGTTACAAGCTCGGTGGCTTTCCAATCTTCTCCGCTGATATCATCATAGGAGAAATCAAACCACATGATATCGATCTTGCCGTAATTTGTGCAGAGCTCCCGCACCTGGTTGTGCATGTAGGTCAGATACCGGTTGAAATCCCGGTGGTCATTGGGAAACGCGGGATCCTTTCCCTGAGGATGGCGGCTGTTCCCATAATGGGGGAAATCATCGTGATGCCAGTCCAGCAGGGAGTAATAAAAGCCGATCTTCAGGCCCTCTGCCCGGCAGGCGTCCACATATTCGCGGATCAAATCTTTTCCGTAAGGGGAATTGGTGATCTTGTAATCGGTATACCGGCTGTCAAACAGGCAGTAGCCTTCGTGGTGCTTGGTGGTGAGTACCACATACCGCATTCCCGCTTTTTTCGCCAGACGGGCCCATTCCCTGGGGCAGTTTGGGTCAGGGTTAAATTCTTTGGCGTAGGGCATGTATTCCTCATCCTGAAACCGCTCGGTTTCCTGCACCAGGCAGCCCCGGCCGATAATAGAGTACAGGCCGAAGTGGATGAACATGCCGAACCGGTCGTGCACATACCACTGTATTCTCTTTTCGTATTCCTTCCGGTCAAAGCAGTACATTTTTACAACTCCTTCTGTGGATTTATTTAAAAGCATAACCGAAATTTTCCCGGAAACGCCAGTGCTTCCGGGAAAATTTTTTGCGTCTGTTATTTCAGCGTGACCTTGATGACCGTGCCCACAGGATCGGGCAGATCGGGATCTTCTCCCATATCGATAAAGGCGTATTTCCCATCGATCCCATTCTGGACCCAGCTGTCCGAAATGCGCACCTCGGCGCCGCTGGCCAGTTCCCGGATGCATTCGATCTCCTCATTGGAAACACCGTACAGCGGCAGGGGCCCGACTGTGTTTTCGTAAACATGCAGGTAAAGGTCCTTTCCGTTTTGGGTAAGCCTGCCCCAATCCGGCTTTGGCAGGCTGGATTTCCCACAGCCCAGAATGCTTTCCCTGTTCTTTTCCATCCACTTGCCGATTTCTTCCAGCGCCTTTACGGATCTTTCCGGAATATGGCCGTTGGCGTTCGGCCCCACATCCAGAAGAAGATTGCCGCCCTTTGAAACGATTTCCACCAGCTTCTTGATCAGCATGGGCGTGGATTTGAAGAAGTGATCGTCCTTTGCATAGCTCCAGTGATTGTTGATGGTCACGCAGGATTCCCAGATCAAATCGTTTCCGTTAACGTCCTTCATGCCATCGGGCGGGATCACCTGCTCAGGGCAGCAGAAGTCGCCGTGATAGGGCACAGGATCTCCCAGCGCCATGGAGTCTTTTCCCGCGGCGGAGGTTTCCAGGCGGTTGTCGATAATAATGCCGGGCTGCAGCTCCCGTACCATATTCACAAGCTCAGTGGCCCTCCATTTTTCCCCGGACATTTCATCGTAGGAGAAATCAAACCACATAATATCGATCTTTCCATAGTTCGTGCAGAGCTCCCGCACCTGGTTGTGCATATAGGTCAGGTATTTGTCAAAATCCCGGCCCTCATCGGAAAAGGCGGGGTCGTTGCTCTGCGGGTGGCGGGCAGTTCTGTGGGGATAATCGTCATGATGCCAGTCCAGCAGGGAATAATAAAGACCGACCTTCAGCCCTTCCTCCCGGCAGGCGTCCGCGTATTCGCGGATCAAATCTTTCCCATAGGGAGAATTGGTGATCTTGTAATCGGTATACTGGCTGTCGAACAGGCAGTAGCCCTCATGGTGCTTGGCTGTCAAAACCACATACTGCATTCCCGCTTTTTTCGCCAGGCGCGCCCATTCTCTGGGGCAGTTAGGCGCGGGATTAAATTCCTTGGCGTAGGGCGTATATTCCTCATCCTGGAACCGCTCGGTTTCCTGCACCAGGCAGCCCCGGCCGATCATGGAGTACAGCCCAAAGTGAATAAACATGCCGAACCGGTCGTGCACGAACCATTTCATTCTTTCTTCATATTCCTTCCGATCGAATTGATACATTTTTCCGGACTCCTTTCACTTCTAATAGATGATTCGAATACTATTTCAAATGTTTAAGAAAAAAAGCGTCGCTTGAAGAAACTGTAATAGCTCAAAATTCCCCGAGAGTTTCAGTACTTTCGGGGAATTTTGAATCTGAGCAATGTGTTCTATTTTATAGATTTCCGAAAGTGCACAGATGCAGGACTGGTTCTTTGAAAATCATTCCTTCAAAACAACCTCCAGTACCGTATCAACGGGATCTGCTAAAACGGGATCCGGCCCTAAATCCGCAAACACAATATCCGGGTAATTATCATAGATCCAGCTCTGTGCGATAGGAACTTCCGCGCCGGTGGAAAGCATACGAATCTTTTCTATATTGTTCTTTTTTAAGCCAATTAACGGCATGCAGCCTACGGTGTTTTCGAACAAATGATAGTAAAGTGTGTTTCCATTCCGTGTAATTCTGCCCATCTCCGGCTTTTCCATTCCCGCTTTTCCACAGCCGTAGATGCTTTGGCTGTTTTTTGCCATCCACTCGCCAAAATCAGCCAAAATGGAAAGAGACTGAGGAGGAATGTTTCCGCGAGCATCAGGGCCGACGTTTAACAGAAGGTTGCCGCCCTTGGAAACACATTCCACCAATTTTCTGATCAGCAGGGAAGAGGGCTTGAAAAACGGGTCGTCTTTTGTATATCCCCAATGGCCATTCATCGTAAAGCAAGCTTCCCAGATCAAGTCCTTCCCGTTTTTGTCCTGAAGGCCCTGCGGAGGAATGATCTGCTCGGGGCTTACAAAATCTCCATGGTACGCTGTGGGGTTACCCTCCCAGAGAGAACCGAATCCGATGCCGCTGACCTCTAAACGGTTATCGATGATGACGCCCGGCTGGAGGGTGCGAACCATGTCCACCAGCTCTGTTGCCCTCCATTTTTCGCCGCGCATGGCGTTTTCTCCCTCGCCATAAGAGTAATCAAACCAGAAAATATCAATTTTCCCATAGTTTGTGCAGAGTTCCCGAACCTGATTGTGCATAAATGTCAGGTATCTGTCGAAATTGCGCCCTTCATCAGGGAAATCAGGATTTCCGCGCATGGGATGAACTTCATCTCCACAGTGAGGATAATCCTCGTGGTACCAATCCAGCAAAGAAAAGTACAAACCTACTTTTAAGCCTTCCGCCCGAAAAGCTTCTACATATTCTTTTACCAGATCTCTTCCGCATTTTGTGTTTGTCGATTTGAGATCCGTATACTGGCTGTCGAACAGGCAGAATCCATCGTGGTGCTTGGCCGTTAACACGGCGTATTTCATGCCTGCGTTTTTTGCTGCCCGCGCCCATTTTTTCGGATCGTAATCCACGGGATCAAATTCATGGAAATACTTGTAATATTCCTCCTTTGAAACTCTTGCCTCGCTGCGGTACCAAACGCCTTTGGCGGGGATAGAGTAAATGCCCCAGTGAATAAACATGCCGAACCGGTCGTGCACATACCACTGCATTCTTTTTTCGTATTCCTTCCGATCGAATTGATACATTTTAACAACTCCTTCTGCAGATACTTTTTGCAAGTACCCGGTGTTTTTACACATCTTTGACAAAAATGTGCTTTCTGAAAAAACCATACTAGAAAAAAAGTGGAACAACAATGTACAATTCGACTGGCTTTTTATACTTTCATTTTGAAATCGCTGGTAAATTCTTTTTAGATGTTATAATCGAATTTGCAGAGAGGATGTTCCTGAAAACCAATGGATACTGAACAAGGGAGGAATGGATATGTTTTATGTACAAGACCTAAAAATACAGGCCCTGTACGGAAAGAGTTCCGACGACAACCGCAGCCAGGATTCGGAAAAACCGTATGTGATCCGATGCTTCCGCACTCCGGCAACAGTGTTTACGAAACAGGGGCCGATGCGGGCGGAACCGGGTACGTGTTTTGTGAAGACTCCTCTTTTTTCAGAGCGGATCACCGCACCGAAAAAAGGGGGCGGGAACGTCGTTAGCGATTGGCTGTATCTCCACCCGAACATGGAGTTCAAAGGGAACTTGAGCCAGCTGGAGATCCCCACCAATGTCCTCATTCCCGGAAACAGGGAAGACCTGCTGGAGCGCGATATCAAGCGGATCCTCGATGAAAGAAGAAAAGAGCTTCCCTACTACGAAAAAGCGATCCACATTCAGGTAGAGGCGCTGCTGATCAAGCTGGCCCGCGCCGCAAAGCAGACGCAGATGACCGCTTACGAAAGAAAGTACGAGTCAGAGGTGATTTCCCTGCGAAACTACATCTATGACCATCTGGAAGAGGACTGGTCGCTTGAGACTATGGCCCAGCGCCTGAATATCAGTCAAAGCCGTTTTTCCGTCATGTATAAAGAGTATTTTCAAATCAGTCCCATTAAGGATCTGAACAGAATGCGCATTGAAAAGGCGAAGGTGCTGCTGCTGAGCTCCGGAATGAAAATGGAAGAAATTGCTCAGATTTCCGGCTTCAAAAACGAATACTATTTCTCTAAAGTTTTCAAAAAAATGGAGGGGATCCCACCGGGAAAATATCGAAGCGAGGGTTGAAAGGTCGAAAGGAAAGTA
>JAETPP010000140.1 GCA_021771115.1 Bacillota bacterium
GGGGTGAGCACGCCTCTGTGAGGCGTTGCCGAGAACCGGTCTACGCTTTCGCTTCGGTCGGTGCTGGGCGTGCCCCACCGGGGCACAGCACCCGAGCCGACAGGCGAGACGGGGGACCGCCGTCAGGCGGTGGAGAGGTTTAGCTCGGTTGCGATTTGTATAAAACTTGCCGCACAGAACCCCTCAGTCAGCCTTTGGCTGACAGCTCCCCTTTCAGGGGAGCCAAGGGTTAAGTGCTAAATAATAATTTATCGTACCATCCAAAATTGTCCTTGCAATTTACCGCAAGCTTGGAAAAGAAAGAGCTCCGCCGCGTTTTTTCTGTGCGGCGGAGCTCTTTTGCTTTTTGCGGTGGCGTTAGTTTTTCACAAAGAACTGATCGTACCAGACGATAAAGGTGTAGAAGGACCAGATTTTCTGCATGTTTCGGGCTTTTCCTTCCTTGTGGTCATTCAGAAGCTTCATCAGCTCTTCTGTGACAAAGAACTTTTCGGCAATGTCGCTTTGGAAGGCTTCTTTTACCTTGTTGTAGTATTTGTCCTCTCTCAGCCAGTCGGACAGGGGCACCGGGAAGCCCAGCTTCTTTTTATTGGCCGTGCGCTCCGGCAGCTGCTTGATGGCGGCGCTGCGCAGTGCCTTTTTTGTGGTTTCCGTTTCGCAGTCTGCCCGGAAGCG
Source organism: Bacillota bacterium (assembly GCA_021771115.1). Classification (GTDB taxonomy): domain Bacteria; phylum Bacillota; class Clostridia; order Oscillospirales; family Acutalibacteraceae; genus Acutalibacter. Next base: position 676 of record JAETPP010000140.1, read on the forward strand.
GGTGGGAATGCGGGTGGAAAGCTCCAGCATTTTTTTATCCAGGAAGGGGACCCGCAGCTCCAGGGAATTGGCCATGCTCATGCGGTCGGCCTTCAGAAGGATATCGTAGATCATCCAGGTGTGCATATCCACATATTGCAGCTGGGTGGGCTCATCCAGGTCCTGTACCTCGTCAAAGTACCGCTTGCTGTATTCCTCCGGCAGCTTGGAGGTGATGGGGCGCTTCAGGTATTTCTGGCGTTCCTTGCTGTCTGTAAACACATAATTGGCCCGCATGAACCGCTGCCAGGGCTCCATGGCCCCCCGCACCAGGAAATGTTTGCCCTTAAATTCCGGCAGTTTTCCCGCCACGGCTCCGGCCAGCTTCCGGATGGGACGAGGCACCTTTCTGGTGTATGCGGCAAAATGCCCGCCCTGCAAATACATGGGGTACCCGCCGAACAGCTCGTCCGCGCCTTCGCCGGAGAGCACTACCTTGACGTATTTTCTGGCGTTTTTTGCCAGGAAATACAGGGGGATCTCGGAGGGGTTGGGCAGGGGTTCATCCATGAAATATTGAATTTCGGGCATGGCGTCGAAAAACTCATCGGCGGACACCTTGTTGCTGATATTGGGGACTCCCACCACGCTGGAAAAATCCTGGGCGTAGGGCAGCTCGCTGTATTTTTCCTCCTCATAGCCCACGGAGAAGGTTTTCACCTTTTTTGTCCCCTTGGAAATCTCCTTTACCACGTAGCTGGAATCCACGCCGGAGGAGAGGAAGCAGCCCACCTCCACATCGCTGATCTGGTGCATGGTCACGGATTCAGTGAATTCCTTGGTGATCTCCTGCTCCCAGTATTCCAGGGATTTGTCCTCTTCCACATGGTATTTAATGCGGTAGTACCGCTCGATCTGCATTTCCCCATTTTGATAGGTGAAGCAGTGAGCTCCGGGAAGCTTGTACACGTTTTTAAAAATCGTTTCCTCATCGGGGAGATACTCATAGGAAAGGTACTCCGGGATCTTTTCCTCCCGCAGCTCCTTTTGAAAGCCGGGGTGGGAAAGAAAGCTTTTGATTTCGGAGCCGAAGAGAAATTCCTTGCCGTCCTTGTAGTAGTAGAAAGGTTTAATGCCGAAAATATCCCGTGCGCCAAAAAGCTTTTTTTCCTCTTTATCCCAGATCACAAAAGCGAACATGCCCCGAAGCTTTTGCAAAATCTCCTTGCCGTATTCCTCATAACCGTGCAGAATTACTTCAGAATCGGCTTTTGTGGTAAAGGTATGCCCCTTGTCGATCAGTTCTTCCCGCAGGCTCTGGTAATTGTAGATCTCACCGTTAAAGAGAAGGGCCTTTGTGCCATCCTCATTGAGAATGGGCTGACGGCCCCCCTCCAGGTCAATAATGGAAAGTCGGCGGAAGCCCAGGGAAATATCTTCGTCCACATAGTAATGGGCATCGTCCGGGCCCCGGTGAACGATCCTGTCCGCCATGGCATGGATGACCTGTTCCCGGTCTGAAACCACCGGGGTATTGAAAAAGCCTGCAAAACCGCACATAGGGGATCACACTCCATATTTTAGATTCTGGACTCTAGATGCTGGATACTGAATAAGGACGAAGACGATAAATTAGAATTTAGCAGTGCTAACAAAATGCAGAAAACCCTTGCCTCCCCTGCCAGAGGGGAAAAGTCTCCCTTCGGGAGCCTTGGGGGCCATGCGTTAGCATGGTGGAAGGGTTCCAGCTCGCTTGAAAACGGCATAAAGCCTGTGGCTTTCTCACTTGCCACACGGAACCCTCCAGTCGCCCTATCGGGCGACAGCCCCCCTTTCAGGGGGGCCAAGGGGTGCCTGCTAAACTATCATTCACGCCTTTACGTCTTGTCCTTTCTTTAACAACTAACTACTCATAGCTAACAACTAACCACCGCCCGGGAAGGATCGTCCTTTGCGGCTTTCCTGATCGTCATAAAGTTTCCTTTTGGCTCAAATCAGCCTTTGATATTCCTGTTTCAGCGGCGCGCCGCAGCTTTCCACGCAGCGCTTGGAGAGCACCTCCAGCGCGTCCAGATACTCTGCGCCTAACCCGGCACTTTTTTTGATGAGGGAAAGCTCCGTACAGCCCAGCACAATGCAGTCACAGCCGTCCTGGCGGAGCAGCTCGGATACCTTTTGGAATTTCTCCGGGTCAGCAGGTTTTCCCGCCTTGATATCGTCGTAGATCAGGCTCATGACAAGCCGCTGGCCCGCTTCGTCCGGCAGCGCAAATTCCAGCCCCGCGTTCTGAAAGGCGGTTTGAAACAGCCCGGTGCTTACCGTGCCGGTGGTGGCCATGATGCCGGGACGTCGTTTCCCGGCGGCCTTTAATTCTCCTGCTGTCTCCTCCACCATATTGAGAAACGGGATGGAAACGCTTCCCGCCAGCTCTCTGTAAAAATAGTGGGAGGTCACGCAGGGCGCGCACAAACACCCCGCGCCCAGGCTTTCCAGGGTTTTGGCGGTAGCCGTCATGGAAGGCAGGGGGGAGGGCTTTCCGGGATCCAGAATATGCGCCGTGCGATCCGGTACGCTGGGGCGGTCAAACACGATCACATCCAGATGCTCCTGGTCGGTTTTCGCATCCGTCATTTCAATGATAAGCTGCAATAGGTAAGCGGTGGCCATAGGCCCCAGCCCGCCGATGATCCCCAGTGTTTTCACGTCGTTTCCCTCCCTTGCTAATTCCCAATTGCTCATTGCTAATTGCTCATTAGTCTCTGAGCCCCTTATTTCCAAAATACCGCTTGTACTTTTCAAAATAGTGGTACTGGTTTTTCACGAAATGGATCCAGCGCTTCAGGGAACGGTCGCCCCGGTAGTAGTAGGACTGGCAGTATTTTCCCTGCCGGATGAGCTCTCTTGCCTCCGCCTTCAGGGCCTCGTCTTTCACGTATTGGAAAATGATCTTTTTCGGAATGATCGTCCACAGCACCTTATTTTCGGCCACGGTGCAGGGCATGTCCTTGTGGTAGATCACATCGTCCACAAGCCACTTTGCCAGGTTGTACCCGGCGGCGGTGACAAAAAAGCTGCTTCTGCCCTGCCGAAGGTTCATTTCAAACAGCTTGTAGGTGCCGTCCCTTTGGTCATACTTCATATCGAAATTGGCAAAGCCCACATAGCCTATGCCCTCTAAGAAGCTCTTCATCATCTCATTGAGCTTTTCATCGTACCCGTTTATAATGGCGGCATAGCTGCCGATCCCCTCGGGGGAATGCTCCTCCAGAAGGGCGTTGCCCAATGCGATGAGCTTCACCTTTTTATCCCGGCCGCAGTAGCAGTTCATCACCCGCATGTTGCTGTCGTCGCCGGGAATGTATTCCTGTAAAATCAGGTGGTCCTTGTAGGAGGAAGAGTAAATGGCAGTGAGGATCTTTTCAAATTCCTCTCTTGTTTCCGCCACGAACACCTTTTTCTTGTGGGGAAATTTGCAGTTCCAGTAGGCCACGGAATTGGAGGGCTTGATGATCACAGGGAAATCAAAGGGCAGCTCCAGGTTTTCGTGGTTTTCATAGGTGCAGGTGGTGGTTTTCGGGAAAGAAAAGCCGTGCTCGGTGCAGACCTCATAGAAGCTTTCCTTGATGGAAAGCCGCATGAGAAGCTTTTCGTCGATGCACTCGAACTCATACACGCCCCGGAGCTTGTCCTGATTTCTCACCAGAAGCTTAATGTAGTTGTCCCCGCAGGGAACAAGAAGCAGCTTTTTGCCTGCGCCCTCATAGCGCTTTGCGAAATTCAGAAGCGTGGAAACAAAGACCTCGTCGTCCTCCAAATTGGGCTCCACTACCTCCACCGTCACGATCTTGCTGGCGGTGCAGGGGCCGAGGATCCCTTTTCCGATGGCAACGGAGGAAATGCCGTATTCCTCGTGGAAGGACCGGGCCATGCCGTACACATTGATATCGCTGCCCAGCAGCACCGGGATAAACTCAATTTTCTCCGCCATGCTCTCCTACCTCCGAAAAGAATTGCTTGTACCAGATGAGGAAGGTGTACACCGTCCAGACCCGGCGGCTGTTGTCCGCTTTTCCGTTTTTGTGATCGTCCAAAAGCTTCAGCAAAAGATCTGTGTGAAAGAATTTCTCCGCGTTTTCGCTTTGGAATTCCGCCTTTACGATGTCGTAATACTTGTCCTCCTTCAGCCAGACCCGGGTGGGAACCGGGAAGCCCAGCTTCTTTTTCCCGGCCCACTTTTCGGGCATCCGGCGAAGGGCCGCTTTCCGCATGGCGAACTTGGTGTTTTCGCTGTTGACCCGGTACCGGAGGGGGATGCGCCCCGCCAAAGCCATGATCTTTTTATCCAGGAAGGGTACTCTGAGCTCCAGAGAATTGGCCATGCTCATCTTATCGGCTTTCAGAAGGATATCGCCCACCATCCACATATTGAGATCCACAAACTGCATTTTTGTCACGGCGTCCTTGTCCTGCACCATGTCATAATAGGGCTTTACCATGGCGGCGGGGGACTGGGCGTCCGTGGGGTGCTTCAAAAGGGCTTTGCGCTCCTTTTCCGTAAACATATAGGCGTTGCCGATAAAGCGGTCTTCCAGCTTCTTGCCCCGGCGCACCAGGAAATTCAGGCCACGGTGAGCGGGGAGCAGACCGGCAATGGAGCCGATGAGCTTCCGGATGGGGAAGGGGATCTTATCGTACCAGGCGCATTCCAGCGGCTCCTTATAGATATTGTAGCCGCCGAAAATCTCGTCCGCGCCCTCGCCGGAAAGTACCACCTTCAGGTGTTTCGCGGCGGTGTTGCACACAAAGTACAGGGCCACGGCAGAAGGGTCTGCCAGGGGCTCGTCCATGTGGTACTGGATCTTCGGGAAAGTCCCCCAGAATTCTTCCGGGGTGATGACCTTGCTGATATTTTTTACAGGGATCTGCTGGGAAAGCTCTTCTGCGTAGCTGATCTCGTTGTATTTCGTGCCGTTGTCAAAGCCCACGGTAAAGGTTTTGTCCACGTGGGCGGAGCAGGCTACATAGCTGGAATCCACCCCGGAGGAAAGGAAGGAGCCTACCTCCACATCGCTGACCTTATGGGCTTCGATGGAATCATCGAAGGTCTTTTCGATCTCATCCACCCAGTAATCGAGAGACTTGTCCTCCTCCCCGTGGAATTCCGGCAGCCAGTACCGGGTGAATTCCATTTTGCCGCCGGCGTATTTGAAATAGTGAGCAGGAGGCATTTTGTACACGTTTTTGAAAAAGGTTTCCGGCCCGGGGGAATACTGAAAGGAAAGGTAATGCTCCAGCGCCCGCTCGTTTAATTCCTTTTTGAATTTCGGGTGGAACAGAAAGCTTTTGATCTCCGAGCCGAAGAGCAG
>JAETPP010000141.1 GCA_021771115.1 Bacillota bacterium
TCGCTGTGAGGCAAAGGCAGTACAATAACTTCCCTATCCGGCCTCTCAACTGGCTCTCTCCTAAACTGGCTTTAGACTCCTTCTCTTTTTTGTAACATATCATTGACAAACCTACAAATCACAGAGATTTCTCAAAGTATTTAAATCCGTTTCCCCAGCTTTTCCCTGTTTTCCTGAAAAAAGCTCTCAAAATGTCCCTCATCCAGCGCTTCTCTGATCCGCAGCAGCAGCGTATTGTAAAAATACAGATTGTGCATTACCATCAGCCGCATAGCAAGCATTTCCCCTGCCTTCAGCAAATGGTGCAGATATGCCCTGCTGAAATTCCGGCAGGTGGGGCAATCACAGGCCTCATCTAAAGGAGCGTCGTCCAGCTCGTATTTGGCGTTCAGCAAATTCCGGCAGCCTTCCCAGGTAAAGGCGTGGCCATGGCGAGCATTCCGGCTGGGCATCACGCAGTCAAATAGATCGACGCCCCTGTGGACAGCCTCTAAAATATTTACGGGAGTTCCCACGCCCATCAGATATCGGATCTTATTTTTTGGCATATGCGGTTCCACCGCTTCGATGATACGGTACATTTCCTCGGTAGGCTCCCCCACCGCCAGGCCGCCGATGGCATAGCCGTCCAGATCCATATCGGCAATGCGCTTCATATGCTCTATTCGCAGATCCTCATAGGTGCAGCCTTGGTTGATCCCGAACAGCAGCTGCTGTGGATTGATAACGTCTTCCCCGGCGTTTAATCGAGCCATTTCTTTTTTACAGCGTTCCAGCCATCTGGCGGTACGCTCGCAGGAAGCCTTGGCATAGCTGTATTCCGCGGGGTTTTCCACACATTCGTCAAAGGCCATGGCAATGGTAGAGCCGAGATTTGACTGGATCCGCATACTTTCCTCCGGCCCCATAAAAATTTTATGGCCGTCAATGTGAGAAGCGAAGGTGACCCCCTCTTCCGTGATATTGCGCAGCTTTGCCAGGGAAAACACCTGAAATCCTCCGCTGTCAGTGAGTACCGGGCCCTTCCAGCCGGTAAATTTCCGGATCCCACCCAGCTTCTTCACGATTTCGTCGCCCGGGCGCACATGGAGGTGATACGTATTGCAAAGCTGCACCTGGCAGCGCAGATCCATCAGATCATAGGCGGAAACCGCTCCCTTGATCGCTCCGGCGGTAGCTACATTCATAAAGGCCGGGGTCTGCACCGTTCCGTGAACCGTGTGAAATTCTCCGCGGCGGGCTTTTCCCTCTGTTTTTATCAACTGATACATGACAAATATCTCCTAAGTATTTTGCTGAGCCATTTTCCATCGCTCATGAAATAAACATGGCGTCTCCAAAGCTGAAAAAGCGATACTTTTCTTTTACGGCTTCCCGATAGGCGTTCAGTACATTTTCCCTTCCGGCCAGGGCGGATACCAGCATGATCAGCGTGCTTTCCGGCAGGTGAAAATTAGTGATGAGGGCATCCAGGCCCTTGAATTCATAACCGGGGTAGATAAAAATATCCGTCCAGCCTTCGCTTTCCCGGAAGCAGCCCTCTTTTTGGGCAACTGATTCAATGGTGCGGCAGCTGGTGGTGCCCACCGCCACAACGCGCCCGCCCTTTTCCTTGGTTTCCCGGATCAGCTTTGCCGTTTCTTCCGGCATATAGTAATGCTCGGAGTGCATTTTGTGGTCGGTGATCTTCTCCGCGCTGACAGGGCGAAAGGTCCCAAGGCCCACGTGAAGCGTGACAAAGCCCAGCTTGATCCCCTTCGCTTTGATTTTTTCCAGCAGCTCCGGCGTAAAATGCAGGCCGGCGGTAGGCGCGGCCGCGGAGCCGGTCTCCCGGGAATAAACCGTTTGATACCGTTCCTTATCCTGAAGCTTTTCTTTGATATAGGGCGGCAAAGGCATTTGCCCGATCTGATCTAAAAGCTGAAAAAACACACCGGTATAGGAAAATTGGATGAGCCTGCTGCCATCCTCCAGAACATCGACTACCTCACAGCGGAGCACTCCGTTGCCAAAGGTAAATACGCTGCCCTTTTTTGCCCTTTTTCCGGGCTTTGCAAGAACCTCCCAAATGTCATTTCCCTTGTTTTCCAGCAGGAGAAATTCCACGTGGGCTCCGGTATCCTCCTTTACCCCGTAAATGCGGGCGGGAAGCACGCGGGAATCGTTTAAGATCAAGCAGTCCTCCGGATCCAGCAGCTCTATGATATCCCGAAAATATCGGTGCTCTATTTTTCCGGTATGTTTGTCAAGGCACATCAGGCGCGAACTGTCACGGGGCTCCACGGGGGTTTGTGCAATCAACTCCTCCGGCAGTTCAAAGTAAAAATCGCTTGTTTTCATCGTGCTTTCCATAAGGGTTCCTTTCCTGTAAGGCAATCGTTTCTTTTTCTTTCCCGTTCCCTAATAGCCGCCTCAAAATGATGCACCTGTTTTCCAAAAAATTCATAGAATATAAGGCCGAAAAATTGACAACGGGGAGAAACTAAGGTATGATAAAAGAAATAGAGGCGCGGCTTTCAAAAGTATCAGAATAGAGGTTGCCAAAACCTGTGAAATTGTGTGAAAGGGAAATCCGCCGAAGGAGTCTGTTTGGCAGGCAGCTCCTGGCTGCAGCGGCAAACAGCCCTGTGGCTGCCATCTTTCCGATGGAGCGCTATTGATTTCGGGTTCTTTCCCGAAAAAACAGCAGTTTCATTATAAAAGATTGGCAGCCGGTTTTCAACCGGTTTTTCTGTTTTTTCTTGGGGGTTGTTTGAAAATAGAGAAAATGCCTGCTTCTGGGCAATAAGACGGTGTTTTTGATTTTTCAAACAACCTCTAAATGAGGCTCAAGCAATTTTCAGAAAGGATGTTGCAAGATGAAGCAGTATCGGGTAGGAATTATCGGGTGTACCGGAATGGTCGGGCAGCGTTTTGCCACAATTTTGGAAAATCACCCCTGGTTTCGGGTGACGGCGCTGGCGGCTAGTGCCAATTCAGCCGGAAAAACATATCGGGAGGCTGTAGAGGGGCGATGGGCCATGAAATCGCCTATTCCCTCCTCCATGAGTGAGCTTCCCGTTTATGACGCGAAAAAGGATATGGATCAAATCGTTTCCCTGGTGGATTTCGTTTTTTGCGCCGTCAACATGAAGTCGGAAGAAATCACCGCCTTGGAAGAGGCCTATGCAAAAAAGGAATGCCCTGTCATCTCCAATAACAAGCAGCACCGGGGCGACCCGGATGTTCCTATGATCGTGCCGGAGCTGAACGCGGATCATGCGCAGGTCATCGAGACGCAAAGAAAGCGCCTTGGCACCAAAAAAGGTTTTATCGCGGTAAAAAGCAATTGCTCCTTACAGAGCTATGTGCCCGCGATCCATCCCCTGTTGGATCTGGGCGTTACAAAGGTGCTGGCCTGCACGTATCAGGCCATTTCCGGCGCCGGCAAAACCTTTGAGACCATGCCGGAAATTGTTGACAACGTAATCCCCTACATCGGCGGCGAGGAAGAAAAATCCGAGCAGGAGCCTATGAAGATCTGGGGCAAGGTGGAAAACGGCGTGATCGTCAACGCGCAGAAGCCTTCTATTACCTCCCAATGCCTGCGGGTGCCGGTATCCGACGGCCACATGGCGGCTGTGTTCTTCTCCATGGAGCAGAAGGCTTCCAAAGAAGAGATCATTCGCAGATGGAACGAATTCAAGGGGCCTGCGCAGGAGCTGGAGCTGCCCAGCGCTCCCAAGCAGTTCCTCCACTACTTTGAGGAAGAAAACCGTCCTCAGACTAAGCTGGATAGAAATCTGGAAGGCGGCATGGCGGTTTCCATCGGCCGTCTCCGCCCCGATACCCAGTACGATTATAAATTTGTCTGTCTTTCCCACAACACTCTGCGCGGTGCCGCGGGCGGCGGCGTGCTTATGGCGGAGCTGCTGTGCAAGCTGGGCTATTTAGACTAATATAGATTTCGGAGGTTTTACGCCTTATGAAAGATCTGCTTTTTACCGGCGCCGGTACCGCGCTGGTCACTCCCTTTGACCGGGAAGGCAATATTCTTTGGGAGGAATTGGAACAGTTAGTTGAATTTCAGATCGAAAACGGCATTGACGCGATCATTGCCTGCGGAACCACCGGGGAAGCTGCCACAATGACAGCGGAGGAGCACTTAAAAACCATCGAATTCATTACCGAGAAGGTTCGGGGGCGTGTGCCTGTGATTGCCGGCACAGGCAGCAATGACACCCGTTTTTGTGTGGAGCTGTCGTTGGAGGCAAAAAAGCTGGGGGTAGACGGTCTGCTGCTTGTTACCCCCTACTATAACAAGACCTCCCAGAAAGGGCTGGAGGAAAGCTTCCGCTATATTGCGGACAGTGTAAAGATCCCCTGTATCCTTTATAATGTTCCCAGCCGTACCGGGTGCAATATTCAGCCTGCTACCTATCAAAAGCTTTCTAAAAACCCCTATATCGTGGCGGTAAAGGAAGCAAACGGCGACACCGCTTCTGTTGCCCGCACCCTTGCGCTGTGCGGGGATGAGCTGGCGGTTTATTCCGGAGAGGATAATCAAACGCTTCCCATCATGGCCTTGGGCGGAAAAGGCGTTATCTCCGTTTTCTCCAACGCCCTTCCCAAGCAGATGCACGAGCTTGCCGCAGCCATGCTCCGGGGTGATTTAGACGGCGCTCAGAAGCTCAACGTGGAATATCTCGATTTGATGGACGGCTTCTTTATGGATGTCAATCCGATCCCCGTGAAGGAAGCGCTGTTCCGCATGGGGCGGATCAGCACCAATTTCTGCCGCATGCCGCTGACAACTATGACCGAAGCCAATTCGGAAAAGCTGGAGGCTCTTCTGAGAAAGCACGCAATGCTCTAAAGCTCCGTATTTTCAGGAAGTGACAAGGAAAGGAATCAAACAGGATGACGGATGTGATTTTGTGCGGCTGTGCCGGAAAAATGGGGGCCGCGGTACAGGCGGCGATTCGTGATCGGGAAGATTGCCGCATTGCAGCCGGTGTGGATGTTGCAAAGCCTTTGCGCAGCGACTTCCCTATTTATACCGCTCCCTCTGAGGTAATGGAATCTGCCGATGTGCTGATCGATTTTTCTCACCCGACAGCTCTGGAGCCGATTTTGGAATATTGCAGGCTCCACCCGGGTACCGCCGCTGTGCTGTGCACCACCGGGTATGACCGGGAACAGGTGGAGCGGATTCAGGAAGCCGCAAAGACTCTCCCCATTTTTTATTCCCGCAATATGTCTCTCGGCATCAATCTCCTGATTGAGCTAGCCAAAAAGGCGGAAGCTGTTCTGGGAGAATCCTTTGATGTGGAAATCGTGGAGATGCACCACAACCAGAAGCTGGATGCTCCCAGCGGTACGGCGCTTATGCTGGCGGATGCCATAAACGACGTGCGGCAGGGCCGGATGAAATACACCTATGACCGGCATTCTCAAAGAAAGAAGCGGGAGAAAAGCGAGATCGGCCTTCATTCCGTGCGCGGCGGCACCATTGTAGGAGAGCATCAGGTGATTTTTTCGGGACTTCACGAAGTTCTCACCCTTTCCCATTCCGCCCAGTCAAAGGAGCTTTTTGCTTCCGGCGCGGTACAGGCGGCTGTATTCATGAAACAGCAAGGACCCGGGCTTTACGATATGTCGGATCTGATTTAAGGAGGAAGGAAAAAGTGAGCAATTCCACTGTGATCAGTACGGTCGATAATATTACCCTTGTCACGCTGCAGGGGTTCCCCGCCAATGCGGATTCCATCGCGAAAATTTTTGACGCGATCTCCCAGTATGACATCAATATTGATATGATCTCCATGGCTCCTACCCACGGAGCGCTGACCGGCCTTTCTTTTACTATTTCCGATCAGGATCTTATTGATATTCTTTCTTTTCTCTCCGCGCTGAAGAAAGAAACAAAGGTCAATGTGATCGTCAGCAGCGTCAACCACAAGATCTCTGTTTACGATCCTGTCATGAAAAACACGCCCGGTATCGCGGC
>JAETPP010000142.1 GCA_021771115.1 Bacillota bacterium
TGACCAGCAGCGGCAAACGCTCTGAAACGCGTCGCCTCCCATGCGGGAGGCGCGGATTGAAATGACGCTTACCTCTGGCAGCTTGTGAAGAAAAAGCGACCGTCTCTTACATAAGAGGCGGCCACAGCGTCACGCTGTCCGGAAAAGCTAGACAAATCAGGAAGAGCTTATGGCAGAAAGAAAGCCAGCCGTTTATGCATGCAACGGCTGGCTTTCTGTAATCGCTTTTTTTACCGGTTATCCGCGCCCGGTCAAATATCCCTTTTGCTGCTGATGATCTTGCTCAGCTCTTCCATGAAGCTGTTGATATCCTTAAACTGGCGGTACACAGAGGCGAAGCGGACATAAGCCACCTCGTCCACTGTTTTCAGCTTTTCCATGGCGTACGTGCCGATCCGCTGGGAAGAGACCTCGCGGTCCAGGGAATTCTGGAGCAGGTTTTCGATCTCATCCACAATGCGCTCCAGGGTATCCACCGATACGGGTCGCTTTTCACAGGCGCGCAGCAGGCCGCCCAAGAGCTTGTTGCGGTCAAAGGTTTCCCGGGATTTATCCTTTTTGATGACTACGATCGGTACGCTTTCAATGATCTCATAGGTGGTAAAGCGTTTGCCGCATTTCAGGCACTCACGGCGGCGGCGGATCCGCTCCCCTTCATCGGTGGGGCGGGAATCGATCACACGGCTTTCCGTATAACCGCAGAATGGACATTTCACAGTCTGGCACCTCCTGAATACTCACATATCATGTTATTGGATTTATTATACACTACCACATATAGAAAAAGCAAGAAATTCACGAAAAAAAGTCAACGGAAAACTGGTTTTCCACCAGGATACGGGCCGTTTCCAGCTCTTCCGGACGGGAAAAATTCCGCCGGTACACCTCTGTCACAATGGTTCCCTGATAGGAAATTCCCTCCAGCGTCTTTCGGAAGGAGGAAAAATCAAACGCTCCCGCGCCGGGCAGCAGGCAGGGCGCGCCGGGTTTGTGGTCGCTGAGATGCACATGGGAAAGCCTGTTTCCCATGGCCTCCGCCATTTCCTTTGGGGTACAGCCCGATTGAACACATTGCTTCACGTCCAGCACAAAGGCGCAGTCTTCCCGCAGATACTCCCTCATGCCTTTGATAAAATCGGGGTCGCAGCTTTTGTGATCCCGCACATTTTCCTGGGCGGGCCTTGCCCCGGTCTCCCCAAGGAACCGGCTCAGTTCTCCGAACCGTTCCCAATAGGCTTCATCGGAAAGGGAGCCCGCGCCTTGGCGCTGGCCGTGGAGCACCACATATTCCCCACCCAGATAAGCCGCCGCTTCCGCATACCGGTAATACAGACGAAACCCCTCCTCGGTACGCCGGAGATACTCGCCGAAGAGCAGCAGCATTTCCATGGGACTGGTAAAGGGATGGACCGAGCAAAAGGAGGCTCCATATTCCGCCGCTTTGGCTTTCAGCTTTTGCAGGAAGGGCTTTTCCAATTCTTCAAAGGCGTTCAAAAACACCTCGAACCGCCGGTAGCCCAAGGAAAGGAGAAGCTCCAGGGCCCGCTCCGTTTCCATAGGATACAGGCAGGCGGTGCTGATCCCGGTTTTCAAAAAAAGCCCCCCTCCTTCCCGGTCAAAGGTTTGCTTTATTCCTTGGAATCGGTGAAATCCAACTGATACCAGGTCCCGTGATCCGCCAGTGTACAGTCTGTCAGGCGGAGCTTTAGGATCACGGTATTTTTATCGCTTTCGTCCACATGGCCGTTATCGTACCATTCGTCAAACACTGCCCGCAGCTTATCGGCCAAATCGGCGTTTTCCGGCAGGCGGATCCACCCCAGGCTTTCCCCCAGGGCGTGGCCCGTGAACCAATCGCCGCAGATCGCGGCGCAGGGATTCTTCCCCAGCTGCTTCATTTTATCGGACAAGGCATGGGTGATCACATAAAACGAGCCGTCCTCATAATAGCTGTTGACCGCCCGCACGAAGGGGATCTCCCCCGCCGTTGTGGCCAGAGCGATCAGCGTATCACACCCGAACCGCTGCTTCATGATCTCCAATGCCTTCTCTCTTTCCCGCTGTTCCATCGTGCTGCCGCCTTTCTGAATTTGAATGAAATATCCAAGCGTGTCAATACAACAAGCTATTCAAAAACTATGCCCTCATTTCAAAATCAGCCGGGTCTCGCCGGGGTTCAGGGTGGGAAGCTTCGCCTTGATCTTAGGGTGGGAAAGCTCCTCCCGCACCATATCCCGCAGAACTGTGCCCCGGTTGGAGCCGTGGATCACCCGCAGCTCCGTAATGCCGGGCTGGGCATGATCCAGCCAGTTCAGCAGCAGGTCCTTCGCGTCCTCCAGATAGACCCCGTGGAGATCCACGCTCATCACAGAACCTTCCTTCCGAAACCGCATGGCTCATTCCCCGCTTCCGGGCTGAGAGGCCTTTTCGGAAAAGTACTTTTTCCGGCCGGTAAAGAGAATGATAAAGCCGATGAGGAACAGCAGCGCAAGGCTGATCACGCCGATGGAATCCCGCCCGGTCAGCTGGGTGAAGAAGGCAACCAGCAGGGGGCCGATCACAGCGGCGAATTTGCCGAAAATATCAAAGAAGCCGAAATACTCATTGGAACGCTCAGCGGGAACCAGCTTGCCGAAGTAAGAACGGGAGATCGCCTGAATGCCGCCCTGCACGGTACCCACCAAAAACGCCATGCACCAGAACAGAATCAAGGAAAGGCTCAAGGCAGAGGCGTCTCCGGGGTGCTGCTCAATATTGAAGCCCATAAAGAAGCCCACCACGCAGATGCAGAAGTACACCGCGATGGCCCCGCACAGGATATTGACAGAGCCCAGCTTTCCTGCCAGCCTGCCGAACAGAATGGAGAAGGGCACAGCCACGATCTGCGTGACCAGAAGCGCCAGGATCATGCTTACGGTATCCAACCCCAGCTTGGAGCCGTAGGAGGTGGAAATGGAGATCACGGTATTTACGCCGTCGATGTAGAAGAAATAAGCCACCAGGAACAGGAAGATCTCCTTGTGAGAGAAAATGTCCTTTGCCGTGTGCCACAGGTTGGAAAAGGTGGAGCGCACCAGGTTTTTCCGGGGCTCTATGTAATGAAGCTGCTTTACGTTTTTCAGGGCGGGAATGCTGAACACCAGCCACCACATGCTGGTGAGAACGATCACCAGCCGGAAAGCCAGAGGATTATCCATGCCCATGGCCACCAGAATAACAATGGAGATCAGAAAGGGAATGGTGCTGCCGCCGATGTAGCCCATGGCATAGCCCCAGGAGGAAACCCGGTCCATCCGCTCCGGGGTGGTCACATCGGTCAGGAAGGAATCATAGAACAGGCAGGAGCCGGAAAAGCCGATGTGGGAAATCACATAGCCCACGAGCAGCAGACGGTAGTCCTCCGTAAAGGCATTAAATAAGGTAAAGGCCACGCCCAGGAATAAAAACCCGGCAAACAGCTTTTTCTTATGGCCCTTGTGGTCTCCCAGCGCCCCCAAAATCGGGGCCAGGATCGCCACCAGGAAGGTGGCGGCAGAGGTCCCATAGGACCAGAGCACCAGATTGTCCGCCCCGTTTGCCTGGCAGACGCTGGCAAAATACAGCGGAAAAATGGCCGCCAGCATATTGGTGGCGTATACGGAATTGGCCCAGTCGTACAGGATCCAGCTTTTCTCGGTTTTGGTAAATTTTTTGTCGCTTGCTTTCGCCATAAAAGGCGCCCCCTCCTGTTTCGCCGGAGCTTTCACCCTGACCCCGGCTTTTTCCTTTTTCTATCATCTCATATTTATGCTAAAATTACAATAGAGAATTTCGGATTTTGAGGAGAAATGACAAACTGAAGGATGGGGAATAGAAACGACGACGCTTCTTGTCTGTCATTTTGAACCGGTGAGCGCGTTCCGGTGGAACGCTGGTGCGAACCGACCGAACCGACAGGTGAGACAGACGGTGAAAAATCGCGGGCTTTAGTTGTTAGAAAAGGACAAGGGCGCTTTTTCTGTCATCCTGAGCGAAAGCAAAGCAAGCTTTGCTTTCAGTGAAGGATCTCGCCCTTTTGCCCTTTTCCTCAGCATTACGGGCGAGATCCTTCGTCACTGCGTTCCTCAGGATGACAGGGGGTAGGGTAGCCAGTGCGCTAAATTGGAATTTGGCAAACTGACGAATAGCACAAAACTCTTGCCTCCCCTGAAAGGGGTGAGCACGCCCCAGTGGGGCGTTGACGCGAACCGGTCTACGCTTTCGCTTCGGTCGGTGCTGGGCGTGCCCCACCGGGGCACAGCACCCGAGCCGACAGGCGAGACGGGGGACCGCCAATAGGCGGTGGAAGGGTTATAGCTCGGTTGCGATTTGCCTAAAACCTGCGTTTATCAACTTACTGCACGGAACCCCTCAGTCACGGCTTCGCCGTGACAGCTCCCCTTTCAGGGGAGCCAAGGGTGGGCGCTAAACAATAATTTATCGTCCTGCCTCTACCTGTCATCCTGAGGGCAACGCCCGAAGGATCTCGTCCTTTTGCCCTTTTACCCAGGCATAAAGACCGAGATCCTTCGTCAAGAAGGCGCGAAGCGCCTTTTTTCCTCAGGATGACAGGAAAAGGGGGCTTGCCTCTTCTAACAACTAACTACTTATCACTAACAACTATTTTCCCAAAGCAGAAGCCGTCTCCCGCTTCTGTGATCTGCACCGGGAGAAGCTGACCGTGCAAGGGCTTTGGGGAAGCCGCCCGCACGAGGGTATAGTTTCGGGTGTAGCCCTCGTATACGTTTTTGTCCGCCTCCTGCTCAAAGAGCACCTCCTCGGTGTTTCCCACCTGGGCTTCCAGAAAGGCCCGCTGGGTCATGAGAGTGGCGGCGATCATCTGCTTACTCCGTTCTTCTTTTCTCTTTTCCGGCACCTGGTCCGGCGCGTTATACGCTTTGGTGCCGGGCCGGCGGGAATAGGCGAACACATGGACCTTCGCGAAGGAGATCTCCTTGGCAAAGCGCAGCGAAGCCTGAAATTCCTCCTCTGTTTCCCCGGCAAAGCCCACCATGATATCCGTGGTGATGGCGCAGCCGGGAAAAGCCTCCCGGAGATTTTTCACGATCTGCCGGTATTCTTCGGCGGTATAGTGGCGGTTCATCCGGCGCAGGGTCTCATCGCAGCCGCTTTGCAGGGAAAGGTGGAACTGAGGACACAGCTTTTCCTGGCGTTTGAGGCGGGCGATGACCTCCTCTGTCAGCTGCTCTGGTTCCAGAGAGCCCAGCCGCACCCGGCGGATCCCCGGCTCCCCGCAGGCGGCTTCCACCGCGTCGCAGAGGTGCAGGCCCAGCTCCTGTCCGTAAGCCGGGAGGTTGATGCCCGTCAGAACGATTTCCTGATAGCCATGGGAAGCAAGGTCCTTTACTTCAAGCCGAATGTCCGAAAGGGGCTTGGAGCGCACCCGCCCCCTGGCGTAAGGGATAATGCAGTAAGAGCAGAAACGGTTGCAGCCGTCTTCAATTTTCAGAAACGCCCTGGTGCGCCCGTGGAAGGAGGAGACCCGCATGGCTTCAAATTTCTCCCCGTTTTCATGGGGCGCGATCTCCACGATCCGCTGCTTGCTGGAAAGGTAGCCCAGAATGTGGGACAGCAGCGCGGAGCGGTTTTTGGTGCCCAGCACGATATCCGCTTCCTGAAATTCCTCCGCCTCCTTGGGGAAGGCCTGGGGCCAGCAGCCCGTCAGCACCGCCACGGCGCCGGGATTCTGCTTTTTCGCCCTGCGCAGCGCCTGCCGTGCCTTTTGATCTCCGGTTGCGGTAACGGTGCAGGAATTCACCACCACCACGTCCGCTTCTTCCCCGGCCCCGGCCTCCTGAAAGCCCCCCTGAAGCAAAGCCTCCAGCATGGCCTCCGATTCATATTGATTCACCTTGCA
>JAETPP010000143.1 GCA_021771115.1 Bacillota bacterium
GGAAGCTACTGTTACGCTATTGCGTACCATATTCTGCGCAATGAAAGCGACGCCAAAGAGTGCGTCAATGACGGGTATCTTGCTTTGTGGCAGGCGATCCCGCCGGGCTGCCCGGATCAGCTGAAGGCGTACCTCGGCAAGATCGTGCGGAATCTGGCCCTGAACCGGGCGAAGCTTTCCAACCGCAAAAAGCGGGGCGGCGGCCAGACAGAGCTTTTGCTTTCCGAGCTGGAGGAATGCGTTCCCGCTGTGGTAAGCGTGGAGCAGGGGGCGGAGGACCGCGTTGTTACACAGTGTATCGAAAGCTTTCTTTACGCCCAGCCTGAAGAAAAACGCATGGTGTTTCTGCGCAGATACTGGTATGCGAATTCCCTTCGGGAAATCGCCCGGGCGTACCGTATGAGCGAGGGAAAAGTAAAGTCCATGCTGTTCCGTATGCGAAAAGAATTGCGGGACTATCTCATGAAGGAAGGAGTAGAGCTATGAACAAAGAAACCGGAAAAAGCGAAAGATTGCTGCGAGCCATGGGAGAAATCAATGACAGCCTGATTTTGTCCTGCGCACAGGAGAAGGAAGCAGCGGCGCGGCCGCATAAGCCCCGCTGGGTCATAGCGGCTGTGGCAGCTGTGCTGGTACTGAGCCTGGTGGTCTGCGCCGGAGCCTCCGGCGGGAGGATCCCGGGGCTGACGGATCTCTTTTCCCCGGCCTTCCACGGGTATGAGGAAGGGACCGGGCCGGACCTGGAGCTGCTGGAAAAGCTGGGCCAGCCGGTGGGAGTCCGTGTGGAGGAACAGGGCGTTGCCGTCACGGTGAGCTCTTTTTTGCGGGACCGCCATACCTGCATTGCGGTGCTCAGCATCTATAAAAAAGGGCTGGAAGGCAACGAAATCCTGTTTGACTGGAACCGGCTGGAAATAGACGGCTCCCGGGTTTTGGAGGGCGGCAGCGCCTCAGTGGGCAACCAGACTCCCGGAGACGACGCGCTGGAGTACGTGATAACCTGGCAGGAAAAGGAGCCGATCCCCACAGGGAAAATGGAAATCACCTTGGAAAATCTGGTGCTGAACAGTCACCGTCCTTTCCGGGAAAAAACCATACAGGGTACCTGGAAGCTGGCCTTTGAAGCGGAGGCACAGGACTTGTCCCGCAGCCTGCCCGCCGGCCAGCATGTGACGATCGAAGGGGCAAAGGCCGTTTTGGAGGAGATCACACTTTCTCCCTTATCCCTGACTGTGCAATATACCATAGAAGGGGAAGTGGAGGTTTCCCGCCGGGAAAGCATGGATTTTACGATCACGCAAAAAAACGGCACAAAGTTTTGGAATCCTCAATATCATCTGGAAGGAGACGGCTCGCATTCCTCTTCAATAGGAATTTCTGAGCCCCGGAATGCTGGTTATCACTGCTTCTACACAGCGGCCTTTAGCCAGCTGCTGCCCCTGGAGGAAATAGAGTCTCTCACCATCGAGGGAGAAACAATTCCTCTGGAATAGCGGGAAAAGGGCAATTAGGAATTAAGAGCAGGAGATCCGGTGCGTAAATTGGGAGTTGCCACGCTGACAAAAAGCAGAAAGCTCTTGCCTCCCCTGAAAGGGGTGAGCACGCCTCTGTGAGGCGTTGCCGCGAACCGACCGAGCCGACAGGCGAGACGGGGGACCGCCGATAGGCGGTGGAAGGGTTCTAGCTCGTTTGAAAATCGCACAAAGCCTAGTTCTTCGTACTTGCTGCCACGGAACCCCTCAGTCAGCCTTTGGCTGACAGCTCCCCTTTCAGGGGAGCCAAGGGTGAGAGCTAAACCATCATTTATCTCTCTGCCCTTCCTTCCATTGCGCTGCTGTGCAGCGCCGCCACCGTCCAGCATCTAGCATCCAGTATCCAGCATCCAAAAAAGGAATCGCCGCAAAATGCAGCATTTTGCGGCGATTCCTTTTTTGCTATTTCTTACCGCGCCTCCCGAATGTCCCGGATCAGCGCATCCGCATTTTCCTCTGTGGTGGCCCAGCTGGTGCAGATACGCACAGCGGTGTGGGTATCATCTGTCTTTTCCCAGAAGGAAAAGCAGTATTTTTTCTGGAGCTTCCCTAAAACTTTATCTGGGAAGATGAAAAAACGCTGGTTGGTGGGGGAAGGGGCGTATTCCGGAAATCCTGCTTCCCGGCAGGCGGCTGTGATCTTTTCCGCCAGCAAATTGGCCTTTTTGCAGATCTCAAAATACAGGTTGTCCGAAAACAGCGCTTCAAACTGCAGGCCCAGAAGCCGCCCTTTTGCCAGCATTGCGCCGTTTTGCTTGATAGCATAGCGGAAATCGCGATCCAACTCAGGGTTCACGATCACCGCCGCCTCTCCGAACAGCGCCCCGCATTTTGTACCGCCGATGGTGAACACATCGCAGTATTTCGCCATATCCTCCAGGGTGTATTCGGCCTGAGCACTGGTCAGGCCATAGCCCATTCTTGCGCCGTCAGCAAAAAGGTACAGGTTCCACTTATCGCAAACAGCGCGGAGGGAAGCCAATTCATCCCGGCTGTACAACGCCCCGTTTTCCGTGGGCTGAGAAATATATACCAGCTTTGGCTGTACCATGTGCTCCGTGGGGACGCTTTCGCTGTAGTGCTCTTCACAAAGGGCGGAAACCTGCTCCGCGCTGAGCTTTCCCTCCACCGAGCAGGGAACGGGAAGCACCTTGTGGCCCGTGGCTTCCACCGCGCCGGTTTCATGGATATTGATATGCCCGGTCACCGGGGAGACCACACCCTGATGTGGGCGCAGCGCCGCCCGGATCACGGTGAAGTTGACCTGGGTGCCGCCGGTGAAAAAATGTACTGCGGCTTTTTCCGCACGGCAGGCCTTCCGGATCAGCGCCCTGGCATGGCCGCAGTACAGATCCTCGCCGTAGCCGGGAGTCTGGTCAAAATTGGTTTCGGCAAAGAGCTCCAGAATTTTCGGATGCCCGCCCTCGTTGTAATCGCAGTTAAAATAGATCATAAAAATGCCTCTTCCTTCGCTTGCTTTTTTCTCATTCTATCATCGGAGAGAGAAAAAGGCAAACAGCCTTGTGAAAAAAGCATTTGGTTTCCATAACTTTTTTTCGTTTTCCTGTTGACAAACCCGACAGGTCAGTGTATAATGCAAAACGTTGTAAAGAAAAAAACTTTACAGGCAGGTAGCCTGTCGAAACCGCCGGAGAAGGAGAGAGCGCTGTGGCAAAGGATCTGAAGATATCGTATCTGCTGGATTTTTACGGCGATATGCTCACCGCGCCCCAGCGGGAAATGGTAGAGGCCTATTACAATGAAGATCTTTCCTTGGGGGAGATCGCTCTGGACCGGGAAATTTCCCGGCAGGGCGTGCGGGACGCCGTAAAGCGGGCGGAGCAGCAGCTTTTCGAAATGGAAGAGCGGCTGGGCCTGGCCCGGCGGTTCCAGCATGTGCAGGAGGCCTTGACCGTGATCTGCGACTGCGCCCTGAATATTCAGGAGGCAAACGCAAAAAGCGGCGGGGTACCCGAAATCGATGAAAACGCGGCGAAGATCCTGGAACAGGCCCAGGAGATCGCCGATGAAGAATAGGCGGCTCCGAACAAAAAAGGAGCGGGCATAAAAACAGGAAGGGAGGCGCGGGCATGGCGTTTGAAGGTTTGGCGGATAAGCTGAGCAATTCGTTTAAAAAGCTGAGAAGCAAGGGGAAGCTGACGGAAGCGGATGTAAAGGAAGCCATGCGCGAGGTGCGCCTGGCTCTTCTGGAGGCCGACGTCAACTATAAGGTGGCAAAGGAATTCACCGCGAAGGTGACCGAAAGGGCCATCGGTTCGGAGGTCATGGAAAGCCTGACCCCCGCCCAAATGGTGATCAAAATCGTCAACGAGGAGCTGACCGCTTTGATGGGCGGCAGCGAGGAGCGCCTGAAAAGCCCCGCCCACCCGCCGGCTGTTATCATGATGTGCGGCCTGCAGGGCGCTGGTAAAACCACCCACGCGGCAAAGCTTGCCCACACGCTGAAAACCCAGGGCCACAGGCCCCTGCTGGTGGCCGGGGATATTTACCGCCCTGCTGCCATCAAGCAGCTGCAGGTCATGGCGGAAAAGGCGGAAGCGCCTGTTTTCGAAAAAGGGACCCAGGATCCGGTGCTGACCGCTCAGGAAGCGGTGCGCCACGCCAGGGATTACGGCAACGACTATGTGATCATCGATACCGCCGGCCGTCTGCAGATCGACGAGGAGCTGATGGACGAGCTGCACAGGCTGAAGGAAGCGGTGTCTCCCACGGATATCCTGCTGGTGGTGGACGCCATGACAGGCCAGGAAGCCGTCAATGTGGCGAAATCCTTTGACGACCTTCTCGATATCACCGGTGTGATCCTGACAAAGCTGGATGGCGATACCAGAGGCGGCGCGGCCCTTTCCGTCAAGGCGGTAACTGGCAAGCCCATTAAATTCGCAGGCACAGGAGAAAAGCTTTCCGATTTCGAGGTGTTCCATCCGGACCGCATGGCAAGCCGCATTTTGGGCATGGGCGATGTGCTCTCCCTGATTGAGGACGCCCAGGCGAAGCTGGATGAAAAGGCGGCGGCCAAAACCGCGGAACGCCTGATGAGCAATAAGCTGGACTTAAACGATATGCTGGAGCAGTTTCAGCAGGTGAAGAAGCTTGGCCCCATTAAGGGGATCCTGTCAAAGCTGCCGGGCGTGGGAAATAAGCTGGACGATGTGGATCTGGACGATCGGATCATGGACCGCACGGCGGCCATCATCCTTTCCATGACGCCCTATGAGCGCTCTCACCCCGATGTGCTGGACGCCTCTCGAAAGCGGCGGATCGCCGCGGGCTGCGGCCAGAAGGTGGAGGATGTGAACCGCCTTCTAAACCAGTTCCGGCAGACCCAGAAGCTGATGAAGCAGTTCGGCGGCAAGGGAAAGCGGCGGAAAATGCCGCCTATGATGGGCGGCGGCTTCCCAGGCTTTTGAGAGCAAGGCCTTTCTGCAAAGAAGATCGCGGGAAGAACCCGTTATCGATAAATACAAAATCTAGTACCTACTTATCTGGACGCTAGAATCAAAAAATTGGAGGAAAGAAACATGGCAGTAAAAATCAGACTGAGAAGAATGGGTGCGAAGAACTCTCCCTTCTACCGTATTGTGGTAGCGGATTCCCGCTTCCCCAGAGACGGCCGCTTTATCGAGGAGATCGGTTACTATCACCCCAGGGAAGAGCCCAGCGTGGTAAAGGTGGATCCCGAAAAGGCAAAGAAGTGGATCGAGAACGGCGCACAGCCCACCGATACCGTAAAAGCTCTGTTCAAGAAGCACGGCGTGATCTAAGCAAAAAAGGATCATACGCCGCGTCTCCATTGCGCACAGAAAGGGATGAATGCGATGAATATGCAGGAATTGCTGAAGGTGATCGCTTCCGGTCTGGTGGAAAAGCCGGAGCAGGTGTCCGTCACCGTGGATGAAGCGGAAAGCGGCGCCACCGTATACCATCTGCATGTGGCAGAGGACGATATGGGCCGGGTCATCGGCAAGCAGGGCAGGATCGCCAAGGCGATCCGGGTGGTCATGCGTGCCGCCGCTACCCGGGAAGACAAAAAGATCATGGTCGAGATCGATTGATCGAACATAAAATAGGCTGGGCCCCTCTTTCCCGAAGCTTCGGGCAAAAAGGGCCGCCTTTTTTATTTGCGGGCCACATGGCCGCGGGCAGGAAAGAAAAGAGGGCGGGCTGATATGCTCAAGCAGTATTTGGAGGCAGGAAAAATCGTAAAGAGCCACGGAGTCCGGGGAGAGGTCTGCCTGGAGCCCTGGGCGGATTCCGCGGAATTTTTGAAAAAGATCAAAAGCTTTTGGTTCGATGAAG
>JAETPP010000144.1 GCA_021771115.1 Bacillota bacterium
CAAATACGGGCAGCATTCCTCCTGCCGCCAAGCCCCCCGCGAAGGTGACAGCGTGCTCTTCCGCGATTCCCACGTCAAAAAAGCGGTCAGGAAAGCGCTCCCGAAACTCAGAGAGGCCTGTTCCGTCCTGCATTGCCGCAGTGATCGCGCAAAGCTTCGGATCCTCTTCCGCCAAGCGGCAGACAGCTTTTCCGAAAATATCGGAAAAGCTCTGCGGCTTTTCCCCTGTGCTGCCGGTGGAAACATCAAAGCCGGAAAGCCCGTGATAAATGCTGGGAGCCTGCTCCGCGTACTGATAGCCCTTTCCCTTATAGGTGCGCACATGGAGCAGCACCGGTTTTTGGATCAGCTTCGCGCTTTCCAGTGTTTCCCGAAGCTCCCGGATATTGTGGCCGTCAAAGGGGCCGTAGTACGCAAAACCGAAATCTTCAAAAATCGTAGAATTATAAAAAAGCTTTTTGATATTCTTTTTGATATGCCGGAGAATCGAGGAAACAATACCGCCAACGACCGGCAATTTTTTCAGAGAGCTTTCCAAATTGCTCTTTATTTTAATATAAGTGGGCTTTGTGCGGATATAGGTCAAATAGCGGGCCATGGAGCCTACATTGCGGGAAATGGACATTTTATTGTCGTTCAAAATAACGATCAGGTTTCGATGAAGCCGTCCGGCATTATTTAGGCCCTCATAGGCAAGCCCGCCGGAAAGCGCGCCGTCCCCGATTACCGCCACCGCTTAGCCGTCACGGCCCTGTAAATGGTTGGCTTCGGAAACGCCCAGCGCAGCCGAAATGGAGGTACTGCTGTGACCCATGGTAAAACGGTCATATTCACTTTCTTCCGTACACGGGAAGCCGGACAGCCCCCCTTCCCGGCGAATGGTGGCAAAGCGTCCATACCGCCCGGTCAGCAGCTTATAGGGATAGCTCTGATGGCCCACATCCCATATAATGGTATCCCGAAGAGGCTCAAAGGCCAGCGCCAACGCCACAGTGAGCTCCACCACGCCTAAATTGGATGCCAGATGCCCGCCGTTATTTGAAACGGTTTCAATAATGACCTGGCGCATTTCCTCACACAGCGCCGACAGTTCTTCTTCAGTAAACCCATTCAGATCCTGCGGAGCATGGATCCGATCCAACAGCTTTCCCATAAAAAGGCATCTCCCGTCAAAGCGCCATTCCGTTTTGGAGCTTGGCAGCAGTTATCGTATTGCGCATCAGCATGGCAATGGTCATAGGGCCCACGCCGCCGGGAACCGGCGTAATGTAAGAAGCGATGGGTTCTACCTGGGCAAACTCCACATCGCCGCAGAGCTTTCCTTCCGCATCCCGGTTCATACCCACATCGATTACCACCGCACCGGGCTTTACCATATCTGCGGTGACAAACCCGGCTTTCCCCACGGCAGATACCAAAATATCTGCCTGAGAGGAAATTTCCTTCAAGTTTTTCGTTGCGCTGTGACAGATCGTAACCGTGCCATTGCATTGCAGCAAAAGCATGGCCATCGGTTTTCCCACAATATCGCTGCGTCCGATCACAACGCAGTTTTTTCCGGTGATCTCGGTACCGGTAGAGCGGATCAGCTCGATCACACCGGCAGGGGTGCAGGGCTGAAAAACCGGTCTCCCCTGCATCAGCTTTCCCACGTTATACGCGTGGAAGGCGTCCACATCCTTCTGCGGCGAAATGGCTTCCACGACTGCGGCTTCATCTAACGCCTCCGGCAGAGGCGACTGCACTAAAATACCGTGTATTTCCGGCTTGTCATTCAGCCGGCCGATCAGCTCCATCAACTGTTGCTGGGTGGTGGTTTTCGGCAGAGCATACTCTTCGGAATAGATCCCCGTTGCTTCACATGCTTTTTTCTTATTATTTACATAGATTCGGGAAGCGGGATCGTCTCCCACCAATACCACAGCCAAACCGGGAAAGAGCCCTTTAGCCTTTAAGCTGGCCGCTTCCTGAGCGACCTGTGCTTTTACAGAGGCGGAAATTTTTTTTCCATCAATCAAAATTGCCATAAGCAGAATCTCTCCCCAATCACTTTTCTTCCGGCGCTTCTTCCGTATCAGATGTTTCTTCTTCCGAGCTTTTTTCCTCGGGATCTTCCTCTAAAGAAAGATCCTCCGGGGTAAGATCGCCGAAAATCGTGCTGAATTCCGCATCTGAGCCGGCAGAAGCATCGGCGATCCCAACGCCCTCCATCACCTGATAGCTGCCGCAGCCGGTCAGGCTGGTCTTATGGCGGAATGCGATCAGCAAAATCACGCCGACCAGTACGCAGACAGCGGCCAGCACCTGGGAAACACGCAGATTCACAAAATGCAGCATCAGGCTGTCTGTGCGCAGGCCTTCGATGAAAAACCGGCAGGCGCCGTACCACACTATGTACAGTAAGAAGGTCTGCCCATCATAGCGGCGGAATTTCCGGGTAAAAATATGCAGCAGGATAAAGCCTAACAGACACAAAAGAGACTCATAGAGAAAACAAGGGTGAACAGGGCTGCCGGGAACCACAAAAGCAGTGTTGTCACTGTACATACCCCAGGGCAGATCCGTTGCAGAACCAAAAGCCTCCTGGTTCACCAGGTTTCCCCAGCGGCCTACAGCCTGGCCGATCAGAAAACCCAAAGCCGCCAGATCCAACACCGCAGGCACCTTCAGCTTCCGTATTTTGGCCATAATGCCGCCGAACAGCATCGCGCCGATAATACCGCCGTAAATGGCCAGGCCACCTTCGTGTATTTTTAAGATCTCCAGGGGGTTTTTCCAGTACTTGTCCCCCGGAAAAAAAATAACATAGTATAAACGGGCACAGATCACGCTGCCGATGAGGCCCACTAAAACGGCGTCGATCAGCCTGTTCATATCGATATTCATCTTTTTCGCGCTGCGAGCCGCATATAAGATCGCCAGCAAAAAGCCAATGGCGATGATAATGCCGTACCACCGTACCTGAAAGCTGCCAACGGAAAAGGCAACCTCGTGTACCACAAAAGTAAGCCCCAAACCGGGAAATTCCACTACATGATTCATACGCTGACCTTCCTTTCTGAAAAAACATTTTTAGAGCGGAGAAACCACAGAAAGCACGCTTTTCTCTTTTTGAAACAGCGCAAGCTTTTGCTGCACATCCTCCAGCTTCAGCTCCGCAAGGGCATCGATATAGGTAAAAAGCTCTCTTCCCTTCAGAGAAAAGCTGATCAAAGCATGGGAGATACTGGAGGTATTGTTCAAAGCGGCAATAATTTCCCCATAAACAGCCCGCTTGGAGCGCTCAAAAGCATCCCGCGGTATTCCCTCCTGACAAAGCCTGTGAAGCTCTGCCGCAATGGCGTCTGCCACTGCCTTCGGATCTTTTGATTCGCCGCTGAACATGGCGGTGGCATATCCGGATCCTTCAAAATACTCGTACCCGAAGCTGGATTCGTTCACGAGCCCCCGCTCCAAAAGAGATTGGAACAGCGGAGAGGCATTGGAAGCCAATACCTCCAGCAGGATCTCCACAGCGGCAATATCCCGTTCCTTCCGGCTGCCGCCGATGGATTCCTTATATCCAAACTGGAACAGGGGCATTGCCACAGAAAGCTGCTGCTCCACATAGGGAGAAACAATGGATTCCGGTTCCGGCTGAAAAATACGCTTTACGCTGATCGGCTCAGAGGGCTTCAAGATTTTATCGCAAACCTCCAGGATTTTTTCCACCTGGAATTTTCCGAAAATGGCCAGCGCCATATTGTTCAAATTGTAAAAGGTGTGATAGCACCGGTAAAGATGCTCCGGCGTGATCTGCGCGATACTTTCTATAGTGCCGCCGATATCGATCCGCACCGGATGTGTGTGGTACATTGCCTGAAGAAAATTGAACATGACCCGCCACTGAGGATCGTCATCGTACATTCTGATTTCCTGCCCGATGATTCCCTGCTCTTTTTTTACGGTCTGCTCGGTAAAATAAGGAGACTGTACAAAATCCAGCAGAATCTCGAGAGATTCATAGAGCTGCGCCGTACAGGAAAACAGATAACAGGTGGATTCAAATTCGGTAGCGGCGTTGGCACTGGCCCCGGTTTTTGCATACCTTTGAAAAGCGTCGCCATCCTCGCTTTCAAAAAGCTTGTGCTCCAGAAAATGAGCGATCCCCGCGGGTACTGTTTCCGGCTCTTTTTCGTCACTGCGTTGAAAACAGTTGTCAATAGAACCGTATTTTGTCCCCAAAACAGCATAGGTTACAGAGTTTCCCTCTTTCGGGTATAGAAAAATATCCAGTCCGGTGGGGTGCTTCAGCTTATAATAGCTATCCCCTGTCCGTTTACTCGTTATTGTTTGAAGTTCCATATCAGCCGTTTTCACTTCCTTTCAGATGGTATGCCACTGCGGGAACCAGCCTTTGGGCAGCCTCGATCACCTGTTCCGCCGTATATCCCATAACCTTCTCCACGGCCTCCTCCGGCGTGACCGGCGCATTGGAAAAGGTTTGCCCCAAATTCCAGGTCTCCACTGCGGAAAGGGAATCTCCAACAGAACGGAAGGAATCACAAAGCCGCAGCTTGGCGGAAAGGAGCTCCTCTTCAGAAATGTGCCCCGCCTGCATTTCTTGAAGCTGCCGCAGGATCTCCTCCTCCGCCTTTTCCAGGTTTTCCGTTTCCACACCGCTCTCCACAAACAGAGCGCGACTGGAAACAGCATACAGAGAAGAACAATAATAGCAAAGCCCCATTTCCTCCCGCACATGCTGAAACAGCTTGGAATTGGGAGTTCCGCCAAAAACGGCGTTCACCAGCTGAAATAATTGATTTTCTTCCGGCAAGACATCTGCCCGAAAACCCATGGAAAGCTTTGACTGCGTGACCTGCTGTACTTCGGATCTCCGCTTCAAGGCTTCCGGCCGAACATACGGCGCCGCCTGTAAAACACAGGGCCTGCCGGCCGCAGAAAATCTTTCCCGGAACAGCTCAGGAGAAGGCGTACAGTCTCCCAGCACAAAAATCTCAAATCTTGCGGAAGAGAGAACAGTTTTCCAGGCTTCCGTCAGCTTTGCCCGATCCAGTCCGGCAATCTCTTCCTTTGTTCCGTATCGGTCAATCCCCGCGTTCTGGCCCTCAAAAAGGAGCTCTTCACAGCGCTGGTGCGCATAGGTGATCTTATCACTGAATTCAGCATCCTTCAGCTCCAGAAGCTGGCGCTGTTCCTGACGGAAATTTTCTTCAGGGAAAAGCCCCGCTTCATCGGTAAGCGGCGAGAATAACGCGCTGAACAGCAGACCGGAAAGCTCCGCAAACATATCGTCTCCGCCAAAAGCGTATCTGTTGGAGATCCCATCCGCCGCCAGCGTTAAACATTGAAACTCCCCTATTTTTCGAACGCCGGAGTGAAGCGAAGCGCCGTACAGCTCAGAAAGCTTCCTGTTTAAAGAGGCAAAATCCGGATACTCTCTTGTTGCCCTGGTGACAAGGCTGGGGAGAATTCCGTAAATCGCCGCAGTCTCTTTTCTGAGAGGAAGCAGCATATTGACAGAAAGCTTCATGGTCTTGAAGCGAGGGTCTGTGTAGCTTCTCAGCGTAGCGGCATTGCCGACCTGCCAAATTTTATTTTCGCTCATATTCATTTGCCTTTCCTTATAAAGCAAAGCTTTGTATAAATATTCTATCAGAAAGCGCCAAAGTGCTAACCACTTTGCGATTATTATACCATAAAATAGTTCAAAATTCAATGCTATGCAAGGCGTGAAAAGTCCTGATTTTATGCGGGTTCAATATATAATGCTCTGTGAAACTTTGCGTTTTTTCAGGGGTATTT
>JAETPP010000145.1 GCA_021771115.1 Bacillota bacterium
CCCGGCGAGTGCCGGATCACCACGGTGCTGTTTGACAACCGCTACGAGCTACTCCACGACCGCATCGACATCCGGGCGGTGAGCCCCATGATCGAGCGGGAGTACCAGGTGGGCGGCTCTACGGCTCTGCTGGATGCCATCGGGCGGACCATCCGGAAGCTGGCCGGTGTGCAGCGGAACACGGCGGAGAAGTACCGGGCCGACAAGGTGATGTTCGTTATCATCACCGATGGGGCGGAGAATTCCAGCCGGGAGTTCTCTTCCCAGAGGGTCAAGGCCATGATTGAGCGTGAAAAGGAGAAGTACGGCTGGGAGTTCGTGTTCCTGGGGGCCAACATTGACGCCGTGGAGACAGCGGGCCGGCTCGGGATCGCCCCTGACCGGGCGGTGGACTATGTGCCGGACGGGCAGGGGACAGAGCTCAATTTCCGCATGATGAGCGAAGCCGTGGCCGATTTCCGTGAGACCTGCGTCCTGCCCCAGATGCCGCTGGAGGCGATCCGGGGAGACCACAAAAAGCGGGGGAAAAGAAGGTAAAAAAGCAGTAGGGCAAAAGGGTTTATCCCTTTTGCCCTACTGCTTTTTTATGCTATTCGGTACAAACACTCAAAGAACAATGATAACAGAAAGCTGTTTTTTACGAATTTCAGGAACCGGCCTGCGGTTCTTCCGCCCTGCTCCATTTACCGGTTCGGTAAAAGACAACGGATAGCACGGCGCCGGTCAGCCAGCCGATGGGCCAGGCCGCCCAGATCCCGGCTGTGCCGAAGGGGGCTGACAGCACCTTCGCCAGGACCACCCGGAGGATCAGGTCCGTAAAGGTGGAGATCATAAACCGGTTCATCATGCCGGCGCCCCGCAGCACGCCGTCTGCCACGAGCTTCGCCGCCACAACGAAGTAAAAGGGAGAAAGCATCAGGAGAAGCTGCACCCCCGTATCCATTGCCAGCCCCGTGGGGGCTTCGAGGAAAATGCCCACCAAATACCGGCCGAACAGCAGGTAGGAGAACGTGATGGGAATACACAACAGCCACACCAGCTTCAGCCCGGCCCGGAAGCCCTCTTTGACGCGGCCCGGCTTTCCGGCGCCCAGGTTTTGGGCGGTAAAATTGGAGATGCCGTTGCCAAGGGTGGTCAGGGAGGTGATCACCAGGTTATTCAGCTTGATCGAGGCGGAGTAGCCCGCCATCACGGCGGAGCCGAAGGTGTTGATGATCCCCTGGATCAGGATGTTTCCCACAGAAACAAAGCTCTGCTGCAAAATGCTGGGAATGGCGATTTTTGCGATCTTCCCCAGGATCCGCCAGGAAAAAAGCTTACTGGGCCCTTCCGTTTTGATCCCGGAAAGGCGGAGGAAAACAAAAACCACCGCCAAAATACAGCTGACCCCCTGGCAGAGGAAGGTGGCACACGCCACCCCGGCCACCCCCATAGAGAACGCGGTGACAAACAGGATATCCACCGCGATATTGGAAAGGGAGGAGCAGGCGAGAAACAGGAAAGGCGTTTTCGAATCTCCCAGGGCGGAAAAAATACCGGTGGCAATGTTGTAATAGAACACAAAGGGCAGCCCCAGGATGTAAATATCCAAATACAGCTTGGAATCCGCCAGCACGTTATCTGGGGTGTGGATCCAAAGGAGAAGGTCTGAGCAGAACAGCGCCCCGGCGGCCATTAAAACAAGGCAAAGCACGCCGCCCGCGATCAGCGTGGTAAACACGGCGGTTTTCAGCTCGCCGTACTGCTTTCTGCCGAATAACTGTGATACAATCACCGAGCAGCCGATATTGCAGCCAAAGGCAAAGGCGATAAAGATCAGGGTAATCTCATAGCTGTTTCCCACCGCCGCCAGGGCGTTTTCCCCCACAAATTTTCCGGCCACAAAGCTGTCCGCAATGTTATACAGCTGCTGAAAAAGAATGCTGCCGAACAGCGGAAGGCAGAATTTCCAAAGCACAGTGGAAGATTTGCCGACGGTCAGGTCCTTATTCATTGTAGAAGCCTCCTGCTTTCTTGATCGCGAGCCCATTCCAAATGGTTGACATCCCCGTTCCTTCTATCATATAATCCTGTTGTGATATATGTAAAATGTATAATTGATATTGATAGGATATCATTTTGATATTCTGATTCGGGGAGTGAAGCCATGTATATCAGCTATGATTACTATCGGGTCTTTTTCTATGTGGCGAAATACCGCAGCTTTACGCAGGCGGCCAACGCCCTGCTGAATAACCAGCCGAATATCACGCGCACGGTAAAAAAGCTGGAAAACGAGCTGGGCTGCTCTCTTTTTATCCGCTCCAACCGGGGAGTAAGGCTGACCCCGGAGGGGGAAAGGCTTTACGCGCACATTCAAATCGCGGTGGAGCAAATTCAGGCGGGTGAAGAAGAGCTCTCCCTGGGAAAAGGGCTGAAAAGCGGCGCCGTCTCCATCGGGGCCAGCGAGGTGGCCCTGCGGACCTTTCTGCTGCCGGTGCTGAAGGAATACCGGCTTCACTATCCCAATGTAAAATTGCGGATCGCCAATAATACCACGCCCCAGGCCATTGCGGCACTCAAAGCCAATGCGGCGGAGATCGCCCTGGTCACGACCCCTACGGGAGAATTGAAGAGCCTACAAGCCAAAACCGTAAAGGAGATCAGAGAAGTCGCGGTTTGTGGCCCCGCCTTCAGCGAATACCGGGGAAAACAGGTTTCTCTTGCGGAGCTTACAAAGCTTCCCGTGATCTCTCTCGGAAAGCACACCAAAACCTATGAGCTGTATTCCGGCTGGTTTCTCAAGCACGGGCTGGAGTTCAAGCCGGACATAGAAGCCGCCACCGCCGACCAGATTTTGCCCATGGTGAAAAACAACCTGGGGATCGGCTTTGTCCCCCGGGAGTTTTTGGAGGGGGAAGAGGAAACCGCCGTGATCCGGCTGAAATTAAAAGAGCAGATCCCGCCCCGGTCAGTCTGCCTGATCAAGAGAGCGGATCAAACGCTGAGCGTCGCCGCAAAGGAGCTGGAGCGGATGATCTTGCGGCATAAGGCGTAATTATTTACAGCGGGATCGTCAAGAAAAGCACAAGGAAAAAACGGCGCGGGGTCTCCGGGGGAAGGCTCCGCGCCGCTGATTTTTTTGGTATGAGTCACAGCTGATAGGAAAACTCCCGGTCCAGCCAGGCTATGGCAAGCTCCAGCCAGCGGGCGTTGTAGCTGTCCTGGCTGCCGGTTTCCTCCGTGCAGGCGGACATCCCGTGCCAGCCGGAGGGGAAGATGTGGGCTTCATAGGAAATCTTGTGCTTTTGCAGGGCGAGGAGAAGCTTCAAGGTGTTTTCCACCGGGACGCAGTCGTCCTCGGCGGTGTGCCACACAAAGGCGGGGCAGGTCTTTTCGCTGACCCGCCGGTCCAGGGAAAAATACGCATAGCCCGGGGTTCCCTGCTTGCAGCCGCTGACGTTTTCTATCGATTCCACATGGGCAAATTCGTCCGCCGTGATCACGGGATAGCCCAGGATCATGGCGTTGGGACGGTTTTCCCCGCCGTGGTTGTCGTAGCATTTCAACAGCGCCGGATCGTCCCACATGGTACCCAGGGAGCAGGCCAGGTGTCCGCCTGCGGAAAAGCCGCACACGGCGATATGCTCCGGGTCTACCCGCCATTCCCTGTGAGAGCGAATGGCCCGCAGCGTTTCGGAAAGCTCCCTGAGGGGCAGGAGATCCTTGGCCTTTTCTCCGGTGGAATAGGTGAGGATAAACACGTTGTAGCCCCTCGCGAAGAAGGGCAGGGCAATGGGCTCCGCCTCCCGCTCCGATACCATGGCGTAGGCCCCGCCGGGGCACACCACAACGGCGGGAAACCGCTCTCTGCGTATGTCCATTTCCCAAATGGGGGTGTGCAGGTATCCGGTGACCGAAGCGCCGCAATCCGCCAAAGGCTGAAAATTGATAAGCTCCATAAGATCATTCCTCCCGAAACACAGGCGAAGCGTTCTCCGCCGCTCATTTTTTATATTTCATTATCCCACAAAAACTTTTCCTGTCAAGGGGCGGTCTTTCCAGAGACATGCCCTATTACATCTTTTCGTAAAACCCGAAACGGCAATTTTACAGACCGCTTATTGCATCCCGAATCTGGGTATGATAGAATTTGAAAGGGAAAATTTATAAATTAAGGACAATGAGAAATTAGCAATGAGCAGTGAAGGCGGCCTTGCTGCCGCAAGGCAAAAGAGACGATAAATTATTGTTTAGCACACTAGCGACCTCCACACACTGTCATCCTGAACAAAAGCAAAGCTTGCTTTGCTTTCAGTGAAGGATCTCGGTTAGCACTAACCGGCGCATAAAGAAAATTTGTACTCGCTGGCAGGGATATGGCCGAGATTCTTCGCCGCCTTCGGCGACTCAGGATGACAGATAGGTGGGGCTCAGGACGACAGAAGACGGATGCGCCCTTATCCCTGATTGCTCATTGCTAATTCCTAATTTCTCATTGCTCATTTCCCATCGCCCAACATTCTAAACAACAAAGGAGAGAACCCCATTGGGCCCCTATTATTATGAAGTAGACAGTATCCAGGGAGAATATGCCTATCTGATCCGCACGGATACCGAATATCCTGATGAGCCCATGGTGGTGGCCATGGCGCTGCTGCCTGAGGGGATCGATGTGGGAAGCAGGCTGAAATGGGAGAATTTGGAATACAGTCTGCTGTAAAAAAACAATGCGGCTGTCTGCTTTTTCAAGTGGACAGCCGCACCGGAAATCAGAGCTTACAGAGAAAGAGAATCGTATTCCTTCCCATCCTCCAGGATTTTCCAGCGGAAGACGCCGTTTTCCAGCGTCATATAGCTTTTTGGCGTGGCTTCCTTGGGAAGGGAAACGGAGCCGGGGTTTAAGTACCAGAAGCCCGCGGAGCTGTCCTTTGCGGGAATATGGGTGTGCCCATGGAGCAGCACGTCTCCCGGCTTTAAGAGGGGAGGGCTTTGCAGGTTGTAATGATGTCCGTGGGTGGCAAAGATCAGATGGCCCTCCGCCTCCAGCAGGCAGTATTCCGCCAGTACCGGGAACTCCAGCACCATTTGATCCACCTCGGCCTCGCAATTTCCCCGAACGCAGAAAATATGGGCTTTCTCCGCGTTCAGCAGGGAGATCACCTGTTTGGGGGCATAGCCCTCCGGCAGGTCGTTTCTGGGGCCGTGGTATAAAAGGTCTCCCAAAAGCAGGAGCTTATCTGCCTGTTCCCGGCGGTATGCCGCCAGCAGCTTTTCGCAGCAGGAAGCAGAGCCGTGAAGGTCTGACGCAATCAGCCATTTCATAGAGATCATCCTTTCGAAAAAAGAAAATAAAAACACCAGGAGGAAGTCATATGGAATTTCAAAGAGAACCGGGCCGCATTTTTGCCCTGGATGAAGCAGGGGAAATGTTGGCGGAGGTCACATTCCCCATCAAAGAGGACGGCGTGGCGGAGATCGACCACACCTTTGTAGCCCCCGCCCTTCGGGGAAAGGGGATCGCTGAAGAGCTTCTGCGGGAAGCGGCGGAGACCCTGCGAAAAGAAGGAAAAAAAGCCCGCCTGATCTGCTCCTACGCCGTGACCTGGTTTGAGGCCCACCCGGAGTACGGGGAATTAGTTGTTAGTCGAGAGTAGTTAGTTGTTAGAGAAGGGTGAGCGCGTGCCGGTGGCACGCTGGTGCGAACCGACCGAGCCGACAGGCGAGACGGAGGGCCATGCGATAGCATGGCGGAGGGGTTCCAGCTCGCCGTGTAGAACCCCTCAGTCACGGCTTCGCCGTGACAGCTCCCCTTTCAGGGGAGCC
>JAETPP010000146.1 GCA_021771115.1 Bacillota bacterium
CTCCGCAGTTACACCCAACTTGTTCAGCACGGTAAAGGCAGCTCCGGTCCCCTCCTTCAAAAGGCCCAGTATCACATGCTCACTGCCGATATAATCGTGTCCCATTTCCTGGGCGGAGGTGACTGCCAGGTTCAATGCCTGGTTTGCCTTTTCTGTAAATCCATTAAAGCGATACATAACTATCTCACTCCTTTGGTAAAACTGATATAAAATACTTTAGAAAGCCTTCAGGCTTCCATCAGCTTGGCACATACCTGGCGTACCAGCCGGGCACGGGCCGCGTCACGCTGAGCTTGGTCCAGCGGCTGCTCTGCGGAAGAAGCCAGGGTAGCCGGCTGCACCTTTACCGAAAGGCTGTTCAGCTCTTCCTGGGTGACGCCGCGAAGCAAGCCAGTGGACAGTCCCAACCGGATATAGGAAATCAGCTCCATAAACTCGCCGCTGGAAAGGATCCTGGCGCTTTTCAGCACCCCGGATGCCCGCTCTATTTTATCCTGGATCACAAGATTGGAACCAAGCTCTTCCCTGGCCTTATGCTCCTGTTCGATCACCTGAGCCGTGATTGCGCTCAGGTTGTCGATGGCCTCCGCCTCGCTGAGCCCCAGGGTGATTTGGTTGGAAAGCTGATACATTGCTCCGGTGATCTGGCTTCCTTCCCCGTAGCTTCCCCGCAGGGCCATTCCCAGCTTTGCAAGATTGGAGGAAATACGGGACATTGCGCCGCTTTCTGTTAAAGCGGGCAGATGCAGCATAACGGAGGCCCGCATTCCGGTACCAAGATTTGTGGGACATTGCGTCAGATACCCAAGCTCCGGATCAAAAGCAAAACGCAGGCTTTCTCCCAATAGTGTGTCCAATCTATCGGCGGATTCAGCCGCTTCTTTTAACGAAAGCCCTTCTTTCATTACCTGGATCCGAAGATGGTCCTCCTCATTGATCATGATGGAAGAGCCCTCGTCTTCTGAAAGAAGCAGCGCCTTTCCCCGGCGGTCGGAAATAAATTCCGGGCTGACAATATGCCGCTCTACCAGGGAAACAGCCTCTTCCTCGGAAAGAGAATCCAGCGGAACAAAGGAAAACTGCTTTGCCGCCGCACTGTTTCCGGAAATCAGCGCGTCTCGTATTTTATTCTCGATCTCGGCTTTCTCCTGCACAGTTGCTCTGCCGGGAAATGGATATTGCTGCAAATTCCGGGCCAGACGCACCCGTGTGCTGTATACGATATCACTGTGATTTCCTGCTTTTTCATACCATTTCAGTATATCAGCCATTCTTCTCCATCTCCTTTATTTCATCTCTCAGCACCGCGGCTTTTTCAAATTCCTGCGCTTCGATCGCCTTTTGCAGCTGAAGCTTCTTTTCATCCAGGGGTGATTTCTGTACGGGGACCATCTGCTGGTTGGAATCGGCAATGCGCAGAGCAGAGCTTCCGGGCCGCTTTCCCTTGTGCTGAACGGTTCCATGAATTCTCTGGATCAGAGGAAGCAGCTGACGGCGAAATGTTTTATAGCACTCCTCACAGCCGAGATTTCCGGTTTTCGCGATTTCGGCGAAGCTGGCGCCGCATTTTTTACAGCGCAGTACGGCATTTTCTTCGTGGCTTTTCCCAATCAAGCCTCCCAGCATCGTTCCGAACCCCAGATCCCATGTGTCAAATAGGTTTCCGTATCCTTTTTCTTTGGCACAGTCGCTACACAAATGATATTGCGTCAGCTGACCGTTGACGATCGTTTTAATATGGGTCGTCGCTGTTTTCTTTCCACAGGATTGACAGATCATAAAGCTTTCCTCCCTTTTCTTTTATGCTCTTGCGGCAATCAACATATTTTTGTAAATAGAAGCCCTCACATAATTTCGCAGCTCCCTGGGAACAAGAGCCAGGGCTTTTTCCGAAACGGCAGCCTGGATCAGATCTACCGCCTCCTTGTGGAGGACTCCGTTTTGCAGCATATTTTCAGACATGGCGCGGGCCGTTCCCGCATCCAGGCTATCTCCCACCGCATTGATAATATGCATGATCATATCCGGTTTAGAGATTTGCAGCCTGGTGATCCGGATATAGCCGCCGCCTCCCCGGCGGCTTTCCACTAAATATCCCTGCTCCGGCGTAAAGCGGGAAGCAAGGACATAATTGATCTGGCTGGGCACACAGCCTAATGACCCGGCCAATTCATTGCGCTGTATCTCCGCAATGCCGTCCGCCTCCTTGAGAAGCTCCAAAATATAATTTGCCACACTATCACTGATGCGCACAAAACCACTTCCATTTCTGTCTTTGACTTTCTTTGACTTTTATTATATCCGATTTTGAAAGAAAATCAAGGTCAGAAAAAGTCAAATTCGGCGGTTTGGCAGGGCTTAATTTATAAAATCCTCTTGTTTTCTCTCCCATGCTCTGTTTTTCTTTAATTTTTAATTTCTGTAACACTTTTTTGGGTTTGCCATAAGATAGGAGTGTAAATGAAAGGAGGCGCTCTTCCATGTGTGGTTGTGGTAACGGAGGTTGCTCTTGGATCATCATCATCATCCTGATCCTTCTCTGCTGCGGTGGCTGCGGCAGCTTCGCCAACAATGGCGGCTGTGGCTGTGGCAACAACGACTGCGGCAATGGCTGCGGTTGCTGCTAAACGGCGCTTGGGCGTCTGCCCGAATCGCTGAATAAGCCAGAAAAAGGGGCGCTGCTTTTCGCAGCGCCCCTTCCCTTTTGTTTTTTAAACCTTACTTTGCCGAAACAGATTCCAGTGCTTCCTGCAGAGCCAATGCCAGCTGTGCAGGACAAGAGGTAGGCTTTGCGCCGCAGCGGATATCCTTGCAGCGCTTGATATATTCCTGCACCTTCATCCCCTGTGCTAAAGCGGCAACGCCCTGGGTATTGCCGCTGCATCCTCCGGTAAACTTCACGGACCGGATGGTATCCCCTTCTAAAACCACATCGATCTGCTTAGAGCAAACGCCTTGAGGTATGTAATGGATCTCCATTGTTATCCTCTCTCCTTTTTCAGAAATAAGCTGCCGCGGAAAAAGCCGTTTCATTCCCCGCTGCTACTTAATCTATCAAACTCCGCCCTTTTTGTCAAGCAGCCTTAGGACCTGTATTCACAACCTGTAAGGCCGGATGAGCGAGGATTTTAGGAGGCGTTCAAGGCGAATTTTCGCAGGAATACTTGATGTATTGCAAGAAAATTTAACGCGGAACGGCTTTCAAAAGACCGCTCAGATGCGGCACTTTCGGTTATGAATACAGGTTCTTATTCTTCCGGTTCCTTTGTCAGCAAATGATCTGCCTGAAATCTCCGGGCGGAAACATTAAACAGAATAATGGATAAAACCGCAAGCAAGGCTGCAAGCCCGATCAGCAGCAAGGCGTTAATTTGAAAAGCTCCTGTAAACTGAGCCAAATACAGCAAAATGAAGGGAAGGATCAAATACCCCATTGTCTGCAGGGCTTCTCCCACGCTGTACACCCTTGGCAGAACAAGGCTGACAAACGTAACGGAGAATAGAGCCAGCGCCGGCATCAAGAAAAGAACTGTGACCAGCCATTCCAAATTAAAAAAGTAAGGGGCCGAAAGCAGGAGATCTGTTATGGACACGGTAATAGAAAAAATCAGAAAAGAAACCAGGGATATAATAACGGAAATCAGGGAACAAACCGTAATTTTTGCGCTGAATATGGATTTTACATTCACAGAGGTCAGAAACAGCGTTTCCAACGTGCCGTTTTCCTTTTCCCCAACAAAAGCGCAGGAAGCGGAAGCCACCGCGCAAACAATGGGAACTATCAGAAACAAAAGCGGACACAGCAGTGTGGTAAAGGCATCCAGCCAAAATTGGCGATAGCCGTGATCTCCGCTTTTTTCAGGAAGCAGCGCTTGTATGGCGGCGGAAAAATGAGGAGCCTGCGGTACAGGAAACAAACTGATGGCCACAAAATAAATCAGCGGCAAAACTACCACCAAAATAAGCGGCAGCACCATCAATAAAGCCCGTATTCCCTTTCGTTTCCAAATAGCGCTCAAATCTTTTCCAACCAGTACGGATTCGGCGGAGGAAAAGAGTTTACGGGGCTTCTGATTCATCTGGGACGTCTGCCTCGTATTCCTGCCATTCCCTGTCCCCTGCCTCTGCGGCTGCTTGCTCCGGGAAGCCTTCCGGTGTGATGAGGTCTGCCGGACCGGCCTCTGACTCCTCGTGCTCGTTGTATTCATCTCCTTGTTCATCGATATCACCTATCCTTTGTATCCTGCCGGTCAGATAAGCCGTATAGATCTCCTCCAGCGAGGGCTCGATCAGCTTTGCCTCATACAACTGTTTTCCGCCGGCTACCGCCTGCGAGATCAGCTTTGGCAATTCTTCTTCCGAATGGATCTCCTTTTGCCATACGTTATCTATCAGTTGAAACCCTGGCAAAGCGGTTTCCTCTTCCTTCAAACGAAAGGCTGCCCGATAGGGAACGCCCGCCTCTTGGCGCAGAACATCCATGCTGCCTTTCGCCATGAGCTCCCCGTCCCGCAGCAGGCCAAAATCATCCCCAAGCCGCTGGGCGTATTTCATGTCCTGCGTGCAGAGCAAAACGGTAAGACCTTCCTGGGAGATCAAATGCGCAAGCAGCTCCTGCACGCTGTTTGCGGCCTCTGTATCCAATCCATCTGCGGGCTCATCCAGCAAAAGCACCTGGGGATAGTGCATCAGCGCCCTGGCCAGAGAAGCGCGCCGCAGCACATCAGTGGGAAGTGACGCCGCCTTTTCGTCCCGCTCTTCCCAAATATCCAGGCGGTGGAGCAAAAAGGAAATACGATCCAGCGCGTCGTTTTGATCCACTCCGTTAATATCCGCGAAAAAACGCAGGTTTTCCGAAAGGGTCATTTCCCGATAAAGCTGGGAGGTGTGCAGCACTGTACCTGTAACGCTGTGCAGCTTTTCCGCGTCAAAAACAGGAGAAAAGCCCAAAACGGAGCATTCTCCCGCCGTGGCGCGGCAAAGCCCGGAAAGCAGCCGGATCAGTGTGGTTTTTCCCGATTTTTCTTTTCCGACACAGGCAAAGATGCTTCCCTGCGAAACCTGCAGATTCAGACCGTGAAGCGCGGATACGCCACCATAATTTTTAGTAAGATCATATGTTAGGATCGCATCCATAGACCACGCCCCCTTTTTCGATAAATTTATCCGCGGCGAATTTCAGAAGTTCCTTGTTCCCTCAGATAGGTGGCCTCCAGATCGGCCAGGTGAAGCTTTACCGCCAACGGGTAACGGTCAAAGGCGGCACTGCTTGCAAAGCTTCCTCCCTTTACGGCATCGTCAAAGCCGCCCATATGCCAACGGATCGCCATGGCTTCCGTCGGCTTCAGACGTACAAAGCGTTCCACCAAATAAACCGATTTTTCACCGTGACCATAGGGAAAGGCATCCTCGATCGTATAATATGGTTTTTTCTCCCATACTCCGGTCTCATCGTTTTTTACATTGCGGGTGGACACCTTATAGAACTGAGCCTTGCACACATCGTGCAGAAGCCCGCACAGGGCAAAGCTTTCCTCGCTGTCCCCTTCCTCAAAATATTTTTCCCGCAATACCCGGTACACATTGATGCTGTGACGCACCAGCCCAAATTCACAGGCACAGTGATACTTTGTGCTGGCGGGAGCGGAAAAGAAATCCGTGGTGGAAAGCCAGGCGAGCAGCCTGTCTCCGCCTTCCCGGGTCACATGCTCCTGATAGATCTCACAAAATTCCGTTTGATACTGATTTTCCGCCATTTTTCGGCCCTCTTTCCCCAACT
>JAETPP010000147.1 GCA_021771115.1 Bacillota bacterium
AGGGTTTCTGCCTTTCTATTAGTCTGCTAA
Source organism: Bacillota bacterium (assembly GCA_021771115.1). Classification (GTDB taxonomy): domain Bacteria; phylum Bacillota; class Clostridia; order Oscillospirales; family Acutalibacteraceae; genus Acutalibacter. The sequence continues at coordinate 31 of JAETPP010000147.1, forward strand.
ATTCCAATTTATCGCATTATCCACCCCACCTACTGTCATCCTGAGGGAACACAAAAGACGCTTTGCGTCTTCCGGACGAAGGATCTCGTCCTTCCTGAGGAAAAGGGCAAAAGGACAAGATCCTTCGCTTTGCTCAGGATGACAGACAAGGGCGCCATCTCTAACAACTAACATCTAACAACTAACAACTGACCTTCTCACCGCGGCAGCACGATTTTGGGGTCTTTTTTCTTCCGGCGGTACAGCACAAATCGGGAACCGATGACCTGCACCACATCACTTCCTGTTTGTTCCGCCAGCTCCTCCGCCGCTTCCCGGGAGGAAACGGGAGAGGTATCCGGCAGCACCCGGCCCTTGATGAGCTCCCGCTTTTCCAAAGCCGAATCCGCCTGCTTGACGATCTCCGGCCCCATGCCGGATTTTCCCACCATCAGAATGGTGTCTTCCTTTACCGCTAAAGAGCGCAGATACGCCCGCTGTTTGCTGGTTAACATAATTTTTTCCTTTCCGCTGTTTTACAGCTTTAACACACTGACGATCTCTTCCCCACACATCTGCCCGTTTTCCGAAAAGCCCGCCTTTTCATAAAGGGCCTTTGCCCGCTGATTTTCCGGTTCATAGGAAAGCCAGCAGTATTCCGCCTTGCCGCAGGGAAAGCTTCGCATGTAATCGATACAAAGCGCCAGCGCCTTTTTTCCCAGGCCCTTCCCCTGATGCGCCTTGTCGATCATAAACCGCCAAAGGCAGTAGTTTCCTTCCGATACCGGCGGCTCTTCCTCGTCCCCCGCCGGGCCGTAGCCGAACATGACAAATCCCACCGGCGCGCCTTCTTCGTAAATCCCGAAGGGAAGGGCGATATAGCCGGAGGCAATGGTGGCATACGCTTCTAAGATGCTCACATCGTTGGGCGCTACAAACTCCGCCTGCTCCGGTTTGACCTTCAAGGCAAGGAGCTCCCACAGATTGCTGAGATCTACCTTTTTCAGTTCCATGTCTTTTTTCCTCTCTAAAATTGCTTTTGGTCGGAGAGGGAGGAAGGTTTCTTCATTGAGTTTACATAACTTATTTCTCTCTCCGCTTGTAGCAGACGATCTCCGGGTCAGAGCCGTCACAGCCATATTCACACACCAGCAGATAGTTTTCATCGGCGGTAAGGCCATAGCAGCGGTCTCCCTCCTGTTTCTCCAGCTGATTGCCGAGATAGATCCGCTTATCGTCCCACAGCTTTGCCTTCTGCCCGCCGGGCAGGGTGTATTCCAGATTGATGTAAGACCCCGGCAGGGCGTTCAGGTCTGTGACCTCCGGCATGCCCGGGATCTCCAGGGCGTTGAATTCCCGGAGCAACTGCTCCTTCATGCCGCAGGGGCCGTCAAAATAGTGACAGCCTTCACAGGCGCTTTTCCCATTGCCTGCACAGGCGTGGATCACGCATTTTCCTTCTCCGCCGATCTTTTCACAGCCCGGGCAGCTTTCCTTTCCGGGACACTCGTTACAATCCAATCCGCAAATAGTTTTCACGATTGCTTTCTCCATTCTTAAGTTTACATAATTCTTATGCGTTATTCTTTCTTCTGGTATGCGGCGCCAAAATGGATGGGCGGCGCTGTTACGGAAAGGTAAACAAATTCTTCACGGCTGTCATTCAAAAGCCCGTGGATCTCCTGTTCCGCAAACCGCGCCACATCGCCGGCCTGAAACTCCTTTTCTTCCCCTTCCCGGAGCAAAAGCCTGCCCCGGCCCCGCAGCGCGTACCACACCTGCTCGGAAGCCTCATGGGTATGCCTGGGCTGGCTGACGCCCGGCTCTATGTGGACCTCTGTGATCGTTACTCTTGTACTGGACGAATTGTCAGGATTCAGCAGCTGCCTGGACACAACGCCCGGATTTGACATGCTTCGGATGCTTCCTTTTTCGATGAATTCCATACCCTGCCGCTCCCTCTCAGGCTTTCCCGATAGTCAGGTACTCCCGAAGCTTCTTTTCAAACTCCTGAAAGGCAAAGCCCCGGTGGCTGCGGGCGTCCTTTTCCTCATTGCTCATTTCCCCGAAGGTGCGGCCCTCCTGCTCGAAAATGGAATCGTAACCAAAGCCGTTTTCCCCGCGGGATTCAAAGGCGATGGCGCCGAAGCATTTTCCCTCCGCTTCGATCCTGTCGCCGTTTGGAAATACCGCGCATACTGCGCTTACAAAGTGAGCGCCCCGCTGCTCCACCGGCACATCCTTGAGCTTTTCCAAAACGGTCAGCCGCCTTTTTCCCGGTTCTGCAAACCGGGCAGAGTAAATGCCGGGGGCGCCATTTAGAAAATCCACACACAGGCCGGAATCGTCCGCCACGGCGGGCAATCCCGTCTCTTTACAGGCGGCTTCTGCCTTGATGAAGGCGTTTTCCGCGAAGGTTTTCCCCGTTTCCTCCGGCTCGGAAAGCTCCGCCATGACCACCTCGATGCCCATGGGCTCTAAAATGCGCTGAAACTCCACGACCTTCCCCGGATTGTGCGTTGCGATCACAAATTTCATTTCCATGTTTCTTTCCCTCTTTATCGATTTTCTACAGTAAGCAAAAGGTTTCTCACCAGGCGCTGGTCGTCCCGATCCAGCGCTCTGTCGTCCCGCCAGCGGGTAAGCTCCGACAGCAGCTCTTCCACGCTTTCGTCCCGATCCAGCCGGGCCATCAGCTCCTCCGCAAAGGCGCGGAACCGGGCATGCTTTTCCTCCGGCGTTTCCTCTTTTTCCGGAAGCTTCGTCGAAACTTCTACCTCCATCGGTACTGCTTCCGCCGGGGCTTCTTCCGCTGTCAAAGTATTTTCGGTTTCTCCGGTTTCCTCTTTGAGGATCACAGCGGGCTCTTCCTTTGTCGTGGGCTCGGCACTTTCCCCCAAATTGAACAAGGCGTCCGCAAAGGCGGCGGCGTCAAAGGGCTGAAGGTCGTCCACCTGTTCCCCCACGCCGATAAATTTTACGGAAAGGCCCAGCTCCCGCTTGATAGGCAGCACTACCCCGCCCTTGGGGGTGCCGTCCAGCTTTGTGAGCACAATACCGGTGATCCCCGCGGCGCTCTGGAATTCCCTGGCCTGGTTCACCGCGTTCTGGCCCGTGGCGGCGTCCAGCACCAGCAGGGTCTCCCGGTCGCAGCCCGGCAGCTCCCGGTCGATGATGCGGGAAATTTTAGAAAGCTCGTCCATCAGGTTTTTCTTATTGTGCAGCCGTCCGGCGGTATCGCAGATCACCACATCACAGCCCCGGGCCTTGGCGGCGGAAATGGTATCGAACACCACGGCGGCGGGATCCGCCCCTTCTCCATGCTTGATGATGGGCACCTCCGCCCGCTGGGCCCATACCTCCAGCTGCTCAATCGCCGCAGCCCGGAAGGTATCGGCTGCCCCCAGAATCACGGATTTTCCCTCCGCCTTCAGCCGGGCGGCCAGCTTGCCGATGGTGGTAGTTTTCCCCACACCGTTGACCCCGATCACCAGGATCACAGAAGGCTTAGTGGATAAATGCAGGGTATCGTCTCCGCTGAGCAGCTCCGTCACGATCTCCTTGAGCTCGCTCATAATCAGGGAAGGATCGGTGATCCCTTTTTCCTTGATTTTTTTTCTGAGCTCACCGGTGATAAACACAGAGGTTTCCACCCCCACGTCTCCCATGACCAGCAGTTCCTCCAGCTCTTCAAAGAGTTCCTCGTCGATCTTCGTGAAGGAATTTACCATCTGAGTGATCTGCCCGCTGATATTGTCTCTGGTCTTTTTCAGTCCGTCCCGGATCTTTTCAAAAAAGCTCATGTTTTTCCGCCTTTCTTCCGCTGCTATTGATTGATCAAAATTAGAATTGCAAAGCTTACAGCTCCAGCAGCTGGAGCAAGAAACGCCACCGCACGGCGCACTTTCGGCCCATCGTTTCTGCACAGCCGGTACAGCCATCTGCACAGCAGTACGCCCAAGAGGCCGCCCACCGTGTTTAAAATCACATCGTCAATATCCCCAATGCCGAACATAGTAATAAATTGGAGTATTTCCACTACTGCGCTTACAGCCGCGACCAACAGAGTATTTCTCCAAATCTCTTTCCTCTTGTGAAACAGCGTAACATATACGCCCAAAGGAATAAAGATCATAATATTCCCCAGCAAATTGCTAAAGGCTAGCCCCCGCAGAAAGGTGGGATCGGTATCCCCTGTTACCAAATCAACACCTGTCAGGTAACTGATGATCCCACGCAGGGGGATCAGGTTAAACGACCTGGTAGAATGATGCTGCCGAAACAGGATCAGAACAAGGAGCAACACGTAAAAAGCAAGCACTGTATAGAGCAGCAGATCGACAGCCAGCTCTTTCCTTTTTGCCTTCAATTATGAGACCCCCTTTCTCCGTTTTCGCTTTACTCGTAAATTTGGTAAATTATAGTTTTGCAGTCACTCTTGGCTCCCCTGAGTAAGGGGAAAAGTTGCTCAAAGAGCAACTTTCGCTGTCACGGCTCCGCCGTGACTGAGAGGTTCCGTGCGGCAAGTTGATAAATGCAGCCCTTATGCAAATCGCAGCCGAGTTGGAACCCTTCCACCATGCAAAGCATGGGTCTCACCTGTCGGTTCGATCGGTTCGCGCCAGCGTGCCACCGGCACGCGCTCACCCCTTTCAGGGGAGGCAAGGGTTTGTGCTATTCGTCAGCCCGCTAAATTCCAATTTAGCGAACTAACGACCCCACACACTGTCATCCTGAACGAAGTGAAGGATCTCGGCCAGCAGAAACCGGCGCATAAAGAAATTTGTACTCGCTAGCTGAAATATAGCCGAGATTCTTCACCGCTTCGCGGTTCAGAATGACAATGAGAGGAAGAGGCTGGTTCCGCTACCGGTCGGGCCGCGCTCTTACAAATACCGCCCGCTATCTTCACGAGTGGCCGCGGCGCCTCGCCGCCAAATTCCAATTTAGCGAACTGACGACCAACACACACTGTCATCCTGAGGAGCATAGCGACGAAGGATCTCGGTTAGCATCAACCGGCGCATGAAGGGCTTTTTAATCGCCGGCTGGGATATGGCCGAGATTCCTCACCGCTTCGCGGTTCGGAATGACGGCGGGTGCGTGCCCTTGCCCTTCTCTAACGACTAACAACTAATAACTAACAACTTATGTCCCAAATTCCGCCGCTTCCTCGGTCTTTAAGGCCAGGAGCTTGGAAACGCCCTCGTCCTGCATGGTTACGCCGTAGAGCATATCGCTGCCCTCCATGGTACCCCGGCGGTGGGTGATGGCGATAAACTGGGAATTTCCGCTCATTCTGCGTAAGTATTGGGCGAAGCGGTTGACGTTCACATCGTCCAGCGCCGCCTCGATCTCATCCAGCACGCAGAAGGGCGGGGGATTTACCCGCATGATGGCAAAGTAGATGGAAATGGCCACCAGCGCCTTTTCGCCGCCGGACAGAGACTCAATGTGGGTGACGATCTTTCCGGGCGGGTGCACCTTGATCTCGATGCCGGAACGCAGCACATCCTCCGGGTCCGTAAAGGAAAGCTCCGCGGCGCCGCCGCCGAACAGTTCCCGGAAGATGGAGCCGAAATGGGAATTGATCTCCGTAAATCGCAAAGTAAACTGCTCCCGCATATGCTTTGTCAGATCGTCGATCAGGGACAAGAGCTCTGATTTGGACTTTTCCACATCGCCGA
>JAETPP010000003.1 GCA_021771115.1 Bacillota bacterium
CGGTGGACGAAGAGGAAAGAACGCTGACCGCGTACCAGAAGCAGACCTATGACAGAGTGTGGGGCGGTATCATGCAGGACAGTCTGGATTCTCTGGTGGCTTCGGAGAGCTTTCAGGAGGCTGAGTCGGAAATACAGGCCAAAATGCTGAAAAACCTCTACCAGTATGCGGATGCAAAAGCGAAAGCGGTATTGTATGACGATTTTTCACTGGACAAGCGGTTCCAAAAAGCGGACAAGGTCAAGGAAGCCGGTGGAACAGCTGCTGAGTGGGCGGCGTGGACGGCGGAAAGCTCCGGTATGAAGGCGGAGGAGAAATATACTTTGCTGGCCGAGAAGGATTTTTCGGACGAAGTAAAGAAAGCTATGGTCGGAAACGAGATCGGCACGGAGCTGAAAACGGAATCCGGGGAAGACTCTCAGTATGCCAAAATGCTGAAGCTGCTAGAAAGCGGAATGGATATGGACGATTACCTTTTGCTGAAGGCGCAGGGGTCCGGAGCTGTGGACAAGTATGTGAAGTACGGCGAGAAGGAGCGAGGGATATCCTTCGAAAAGTACAGCACCCTGAAGGACAACAATGCTCTTGACGAATTCGACAAGCTTTCCGGCGCCGGCGTAAATGCCACCAACGCTTACGACACCGCGCTGGCTTTGGAAGGCCTGGGAGATGATCCTGCTACCGTGGAAAAGTACATGGCTATCGCAGAAATGCCATATCAGGAAGAGGTCAAGGAACAGGCTTTGGAAGCAATCATGAGCGACAGCGCATATGAAAAATACCAGAAGGCAAGGAAAAGCGGAATAGATACTTACAGGTATTGCAAATTCCTGAGGGATACCGGGGAGTATTCCGGGGATGGAAAGCAGGAAAAGGTGTGGGCTTATATCAACGCACTGCCTTTGTCTTCCGCGCAGAAGGACGCGCTGCATTTGAGTATGTACAAAGAAAGCTCTTTGAAAAAAGCGCCGTGGCACTGATGGGAGAACCCGGGGAGAATTGATCTCCCCGGGTTCGGTTTTTTGGCTCGAAAAAATTGAACACTTGGTTGAACACTTTGTGTTCAAAAGTGCATTTTGACCTTGAAATTTTCATTTCGTAAAACGGGATTACGTTTCAAAAATGGCAGAAAGAAAGCGCCTTCTCACGGTTTTTCCCATGAGAAGGCACTTTCTGATTTGGTGCGCGAGACGGGACTTGAACCCGTACGTCGTAGACACACGCACCTCAAACGTGCCTGTCTGCCAGTTCCAGCACTCGCGCATAACCAACGCTGAAAATTATACCATCTGCCCTGCTTATTGTCAAGGGAGAATTTTGCTGGATCGGGCAATTCTTTTTTGCCGGTTTGCTTACATTTCAGCACTGGGAAAGGAAAAATTCAAAGAGAACGCGCCCGTCCACCGTATCCTTTCTTGCGTTCCGGAAGGCCATTCGCTCCGGGTGCCACTGCACGGCGTAGATCTTTTTAGAAGGGAGCTCCATTGCCTCTATCACGCCGTCGTCGGCCCGTGCGGCAACGGCAAATCCGGCGGCGGGCTCAGCCGCTGCCTGATGGTGGGCGCTGTTTACCGAAAAGCGTTCTCCATATAAGGGGAAGAGAAAACCGCCGGGAGAGGCTGTGACCGGGTGCACCTTATCGCCGGTGGCTTCTTCCCATTTGTGGGCGTCCGCCGTGGGAATATCCTGGATCAAACTGCCGCCAAAGGCCACGTTGAGGATCTGCAGCCCCTTACAGATTCCCAGGATCGGGCGCTCTGTTTTACGGAAATCCCGTACCAGCTGAAGCTCTTTTTGGTCTCTTTCCCTGTCAATGCCCCGGCTTCCCAGGTTTTCCGCACCGTAGAGAGCGGGGTCGACATCGGCTCCTCCCGGCAGCAAAAGCGCGCCACAGTCTTCGGCGTGTTGGAGATTTTCCGAAAAAATCCCGGCAGCCCCGCAAAAGCTCAAGGCCTCCGCGTAATTCCTGTAAATTTCCCGATCCCCACAGACAAAAATTTTTTTCATAGAATGACTCCTCCCGATAGGATAAGCTGTTGCTTGATAAAAACTTGAAGCTTTCGTTTATGATGAATATGCGGAGTTTGGTTAGAATAGGCAAAGAGAAGAAAAAAGGGGGAGAAGGAAATGAAACAAACAGAACAAAAGGCTCCCAAAATAGAATTCGCGTCCGGCGCGGTGATCCTTTTTTCGATTTTTCTGAGCCTTTTTATCAATTATCTGGGAATCTTAAATACGCGGGAAGCCATCCAAACAGCGGCAGGTGTTCAGCAGGGAGCGAAGGAATATACGCAGCTGTCAGACCCCCTGCTTGTGTTGGTAAACAACCAAATCCCACTGCCGGAAAGCTGGGTCGTAACGCCCAAGATGATCGATGATGAGCAGGTGGACCTGCGGGCCTATCAGGATCTTTCCGAGATGTTTGCGGCCGCCGCCGAGGACGATGTGTGGTTTTGGGTAGTATCCGGCTATCGCAGCGTGGAGCAGCAGGAGATCGTTTTGGAGCGGGCGATCCGAGAAAACATGGAAAACGGACTTTCCCGGGAAGAAGCGGAGCAGGACGCCCTGCGCACAGTTGCCCGCCCCGGCTACAGCGAGCACCATACCGGGCTGGCTGTGGATCTGAACGACGTCAGCGATGAGTTTGAAGAGAGCAAGGCCTACAGGTGGCTTTCTGTCCACGCTGCGGAATACGGCTTTGTGCAGCGCTATCAAAAAAGTAAAACCGCCTTTACCGGAATCGACCGGGAAAGCTGGCATTACCGATATGTGGGGAAAAAGCACGCGAAAGAAATGAAACGGCTGAATTTTTGCCTGGAGGAATATGTGGAATATCTGAAAAACCAGGGGAACTCTTAAATGCCATGTGCCTTTTTTCTATTTTATCACATTCTTTCAGGCCTTTGGCAGGGGAAAAGCACAAATTTGCCGGATGAATCAGAGAAAACGCAGTTTCCTATTGCGAAAAGAAACAGGTTTGCTATATAATAGGATATGATTTTTTGCGAAAGAGGGAAAACCTATGGCTTCAGTTCGGACAAGATTTGCGCCCAGCCCCACGGGTTTTATGCATGTGGGAAATTTACGCACGGCTTTGTATGAATATCTGGTGGCAAAGTCGCAGGGCGGGCAATTCGTTTTGCGGATCGAGGATACGGACCGGGAACGCCTGGTGGAAGGCGCGGAGGACGTGATCTATAACACTTTAAAGCAGGTGGGGCTCCTGCACGATGAAGGCCCGGATATCGGCGGTGAATTCGGCCCCTATGTCCAAAGCCAAAGAAAAGAGCTGTACCGCCCTTACGCGGAGCAGCTGGTAAAAGAGGGGAAAGCCTACTACTGCTTCTGCTCCAAGGAGCGGCTGGAGTCCCTTCACGATGAAAACGGCCTCGGCGGCTATGACAGGCACTGCCGGGAGCTGCCCGCAGAAGAGGTACAGCGCCTTTTGGACGCGGGCACGCCCCACGTGATCCGCCAGAAAGTGCCGCTTACCGGCTCCACTACCTTTCAGGACGCGGTGTTCGGGGAAATCACCATTGAAAACAAAGAGATCGAGGATCAAATCCTCTTAAAGGCGGACGGCTATCCCACCTATAATTTCGCCAATGTGATCGACGATCATCTGATGCACATTACCCATGTGGTGCGGGGAAGCGAGTATCTGACCTCTACGCCCAAATACAATCTGCTGTACGAGGCCTTCGGCTGGGAGATCCCCACCTATATCCACCTGCCCCTGATCATGGGCAGAAACGAGGACGGCAGTGTGTCGAAGCTTTCCAAGCGCCATGGCTCCACCAGCTTTGAAGGGCTGGTAGAGGAGGGCTATCTTCCCGCCGTGATCACAAACTATATTGCCCTGCTGGGCTGGTGCCCCAAGGATAACCAGGAGATTTTTTCTCTGGAGGAGCTGACAAAGAGCTTTTCCGTGGAGGGAATCAGCAAATCTCCGGCGGTATTTGATTATGATAAGCTGGCCTGGTTCAACGGCGAATACATTAAGGCCATGGGGGAAGCGGAATTCCTTTCCCATGCGATGCCTTACTACCGGGAGGTGTTCGGGGAGCAGGAGAAGCCCTGGGAGGTTCTCCACTCCATTTTGCAGGCCCGCATCACAAAATTCCAGGAGATTCCCGCGCTCTTGGCCTTTTTCAAGGAGCTGCCGGAATACCCGGTGGAGTTCTTCACCAATAAGAAAAGCAAAACAGATTCGGAAAATTCTCCGCAAATGCTCCGGGCGGCCATCGAGGTGCTGGAGCAGCTCCCGAATTGGGAGCTTACCGCGATCCACGACAGCCTGATCGGCCTGGCGGAGCGTCTGGAAGTGAAAAACGGCACGCTGCTGTGGCCGGTACGGATCGCGGCGGCAGGCACCCTTGTCACACCGGGCGGCGCCATGGAGATCCTGACCCTTTTGGGAAAGGAAGAGGCCCTGCGCAGACTGAAAGCGGGACTTGAAAAGTTTTAGGGGAATTCTCCTGTCAGAAAAGAGGGAAAACAATGAGCGAAGAAAAAGCAAGCCATGAAGTGGCTTCCACAAACTTCATCGATGATTTTGTAAAAGAAGATATGAGCCCCGGCGGGCGTACAGAGGGAATGAAGGTTCATACCCGGTTCCCCCCGGAGCCCAACGGCTACCTGCACATCGGCCACGCCAAGGCGATCTATGTGGATTTCGGCACGGCACAGCGCTTCGGCGGTATCTGCAACCTCCGCATGGACGATACGAACCCCACCAAGGAAGATGTGGAATATGTGGACGCCATCAAGGAGGATATCCACTGGCTGGGCTACGATTGGGAAGACCGCTTCTATTATGCCTCCGATTATTTTGAAGATATGTACAAAGGGGCGGAGGAACTGATTGAAAAGGGCCTTGCCTATGTGTGCGAGCTGACCCCCGAGGAAATGAAGGAAATGCGCGGCGATTTGACCACTCCCGCCAGAAGCCCTTATCGGGACCGCCCCCGGGAGGAAAGCCTCGACCTGTTCCGCCGAATGCGGGCAGGGGAGTTTGAGGACGGCAGAATGACCCTTCGGGCAAAAATCGACCTTGCCTCCGGCAATTTCAACATGCGGGATCCGGTCATTTACCGCATCAATCATTCCCGGCATCACCGCACCGGAGACAAATGGTGCATTTATCCCATGTACGATTATGCCCATCCCTTTGAAGACGCCATGGAATGCATCACGCACTCCCTGTGCTCTCTGGAATTTGAGGATCATCGTCCCTTCTACGATTGGGTGATCCAGAATGTGACCCTGCCCTCTAAGCCCCGGCAGATCGAATTTGCAAGGCTTGGCATCAACAACACCGTGATGAGCAAGCGGAAGCTGAGAGCACTGGTGGAGGGGGGCTATGTGGACGGCTGGGACGATCCCCGCATGCCCACCATCTGCGGCCTGCGCCGTCGGGGGTATACCCCCGCTTCCATCCGGAATTTCAGCGAGAGAAATGGCGTTTCCAAAGTGAATTCCACCGTGGAATATGCCTTTTTGGAGCATTGCCTTCGGGAAGATCTGAATGAAAATGCCCGCCGTGTGATGGCGGTTTTGGAGCCGATCAAGCTGACCATCGTCAATTACCCGGAAGGGCAGAGCGAAACTCTGACCGTGGAGAATAATCCCAATCGGCCTGAAGACGGAACAAGGGAAGTCACTTTTTCCAGAAATCTCTGGATCGAAGCAGAGGATTTTCTCAAGGAGCCCATTCCCAAATACAAGCGCCTCTACCCGGAAGGGCTGGAGTGCCGTTTGAAGGGGGCCTATCTCATCAAATGTGTGGGCTTTGAAACGGACGCCGAGGGGAATGTGACCGAGGTAAAGGCGGAGTATGATCCCGAAAGCCGCGGCGGCGATCCCGCCGACGGAAGAAAGGTGAAGGGAGCCACCCTTCACTGGGTAGACGCCGATACCGCGTTGGATGCGGAGGTTCGTGTTTACGATGACCTGTTTACCGTGGAAAACCCGGAAGAAGGGGATTTCCTGGAGTATCTGAACAAGGATTCCCTGACCGTTCTTTCGGGATGCAAGCTGGAAAGCTCCCTGAAGGACGCCGAGCCCGGAGAAAGCTTCCAGTTTATGCGGCAGGGATATTTCTGCGTGGATAATAAAGACAGCGCTCCGGGCCATCTGGTATTTAACCGTTCGGTAAAGCTGAAGGACAGCTTCAAGCCGGGAAACTGAGAAGATCCGGCAATTTAAATTGAGATAAGAAATACCCTGAAATGACAGCGGGAGACTTTCCGCTGTCATTTTATTTATCCGAATTGTCACCAAATTATATCAGCAGGGTTGACAATACGCTTTCGCTATGGTATCCTCTGGAAAAGAAAAGCGGAGAGCTGGGGGGAGAAGCTTGGAGTTTTTGAGCATGGTATTGGAGCTTTTGAGAGAAAGCGGCGGCCCTTTATCGGGAGAAGAAATGGCGAAAAAGCTGCATGTCAGCCGGAACGCCGTGTGGAAGGCCGTGAAAAAGCTGAAGGAAGCCGGCTATGAAATACAGGCCCGCACCAATCTGGGGTATGAGCTCCTTTCGGAAAGCGACGCCCTTCTTTCCGAAAATGTTTGCAGCCATTTATCCGGCGCGGCCCGGCATACTTTTATTGAGGTGCGGGAGGCTGTCACCTCCACCAACACGGTTCTGAAGGAAATTGCGGAGCAGGGCGGGAAAGAAGGCCATGTGCTGATCGCCGAACGGCAGACGGCGGGCAAGGGGAGGCTGGGGCGCTCCTTTGCTTCTCCCCGGGGGACCGGGCTTTATATGAGCATTTTGCTGCGGCCCCGGTTTTCCGCGGAAGAATCTCTTTCCATTACCACCGCGGCGGCGGTAGCGGTAGCGGAAGCGGTGGAAAAGGTAACAGGCCGCAGGGCGATGATCAAATGGGTCAATGATGTGTATCTGGACGGCTACAAGATCTGCGGGATTCTGACGGAGGCGTCCATCGATTTTGAAACAAACGGACTGCACTACGCGGTGCTGGGGATCGGCGTCAATATCCGGGAGCCGGAGGGTGGTTTTCCGGAGGAACTGAAGGAGATCGCCGGGGCGATCTATCGGGAAGCGCCGCCGCCCGGAGTCAGGGCGGCTCTTGCCGCGGAAATCCTGAACAGCTTTTTCGGCTTTTACGAAAGCTTAGAGAAGCGCCCCTTTTTACCGGAATACAGAAGCCGCTCTCTGCTCACGGGCAAAGCGATCCGTTTTGTCTGCGGCAACAAGAAGTTTTCCGGCACGGTACAGGGGATAGACGAGGAAGCCCGGCTTCTTGTTTCTCTGGAGAATGGGGAACAGGCGGCCTTTGGGGCGGGAGAAGTGGCAATCGATAAGGATTTTTTAGACAGCCTGCGAAGCAAGCAGGAGAAGGGAATGGGATAAATCATGAAAATGGAGCATCAAACGAAACTGCAAAAAACTGTGATGACCGGGGTGTTTGCCGCTTTGCTGGCAGTGCTTTCTCAGATTTCTTTTCCTCTGCCCTCCGGAATACCGGTGACCCTGCAAACCTTTGCCGTTGCTTTGTGCGGCTTTGTGCTGGGCGCGAAGCTTGGCACCCTGTCCGTTGTGGTTTATCTTGCCATCGGCGCGGTAGGCGTGCCGGTATTTGCCGGCTTCAGCGGCGGGGTTGGAGCTTTCGCCGGTTTGGCGGGAGGCTACTTGTGGGGATTTTTGTTTATGGCTTTCCTCTGCGGGCTGGGAGCAAGCCGTTCAAAGCGTGTTCTCGCGATCATTTTGGGGATCGCCGGGCTGAGTATATGCCATCTGTGCGGTGCGGTCCAGTTTGCGCTGCTCTCCGCCATTTCTCCCTGGCAGGCTTTCCTGTTGGCCTCCGCGCCCTATCTTTTGAAGGACGTGATTTCCGTGGCAGCGGCTTACCTTGCGGCTCAGGCGATCGTGTACAGTTTGAAAAAAGCAAGGTTGGTGAGGGAATGAGACTGCGGGGGCATCACTTATTCTGCACCGCTTTGTTTTCCGGGCACGGCTACAGTGAGACCTTTACCGAAAAAATGACGCATCTTACGAAGCAGCTGCGGGCAGGGGAAAAGCTGACTGTCATAGTTGGAGCCGACGAGGTTTGCGCCGCCTGTCCCAATAGAACATCGGAAGGCGGCTGCGCGCTGAGCAGTGAGGATGTGGAAAAAAGAGATCGGGCGGCATTGCGGGTCCTGCGGCTGGCTCCCGCCGAGGAATTGACTTGGGAAGAGGCAAAAAGCCGTCTTTCCCGGCTGACAGAGCAGGAGTTTCAAGCAGTATGCGGCGGCTGCCGTTGGCAGGAGGAGGGGCTGTGCAGCCTTTTTCTGCTTCGGCAGGCGGTAAGCAATGAAAATTGACCAACGAAAAAGCCCAGCCCTTTACGAAAAAGGACTTGGGCCCTTTGCTTTAAATGTGCTATAAAAAGAAATGGGCGATCACAGCAATGGCAAAACCAAGGGCTGCGCCGCAGGCCACTTCGATCCGCCGGTGGCCCAAAGATTCGTTTAAGCGGGGGATCATATCCTGCAGCGCCTTTTTATCTATTTCTCCGTCGCTCTGCTCCAGATATTCCACAATGTGGTTGATGGCCTTGGCGTGAAGCCCGGCAGCCCAGCGAACACCGGTAGCGTCGTACATCACGATCAGGGCCAAAACGAAAGCAAGGGCAAAAACGGGGGAATCAAAGCCATACTGATAGTAAGCCGTTAAAAGCACAGCGCAGGTGACAGCGGAGTGAGAGCTGGGCATTCCTCCGGCCCCCGCCAGGCGGCGGCGGTCGAACTGTTTGTGCTTCAAAGCGTCCAGCAGCGTTTTGATCAGCTGCGCGCTGAGCCATGCCGCAACACTGACATTGATTAACGGATTGGAGAGCAGGAAATTGAGATTCATGAGGGTTCCTTTTCCTAAGGTGTATTCTTAGCTCTATGATATCCGGTTCCGCCTTCTCTGTCAACTGGCTCGCTTGCAATCCCAGGGAATTTATGCTAAAATGAAGCAGTTTTTTGGAGAAAGGAGCAGGCGCTATGAGCACAGGAAAAAGAAACTACAGCAAAGAACTGGAAACGCTTCTGCAGGAGATCGAAAAAAGCGGCAAGCGCCCCTCTTTACTGCTTCATGTGTGCTGCGCACCCTGTTCCAGCTATGTGCTGGAATACCTTTCCCGCTATTTTTCCATTTTCATTCTTTATTATAACCCCAACATCAGCCCACAGGCGGAATATGAAAAGCGAAGGGCGGAATTGGAGCGGCTGCTTTCCGCTATGCCTTTGGAAGGCCCTGTAACGCTGCTGCCCTGCGATTACGAGGGAGAAAAGTTTTTGGAGGCGGCGAAAGGCTTGGAGCAAGCGCCGGAGGGCGGCGAGCGGTGTACCAAATGCTTTCGGCTCCGTCTGCGGCGGGCGGCGGAAGAGGCAAAGCTTCGGGGCTTTGAGTATTTTACGACCACTCTTTCCATCAGCCCGCTGAAAAACGCTGAGCTCTTAAACAGGCTCGGAGAAGAGATCGGAAAGGAAACCGGCGTGGCGCATCTGCCTGCCGATTTCAAAAAGAAAGAGGGTTATAAGCGTTCCATAGAGCTTTCCAGGGAATACTCTCTGTATCGTCAGAATTACTGTGGCTGTGTTTTTTCCAAAGCACAGCGGGAAAAGGCAGGAAAGGAAGGATAAGCTTGTCTGTTACGCATCATGGGATCGTCTATCGCGCTGCGGATACCCACGCCCATATTTATCCCGGAAAGATCGCGGAGAAGGCCACCGCCTCTGTGGGCGACTTTTATCATGTGGATATGCTGAATGTAGGCTTGCCCCATGTGCTGGCACAGCGGGGCGGCGCTGCCGGGATCGATCGTTTTCTCGTTTGCTCTGTGGCCACAAAGGTGGAGCAGGTGCGGTCTATCAATGAGTTCATTGAAAAAAAGTGCGGGGAATACCCGCAGTTTACCGGCCTTGCCGCCTGGCATCAGGAGGTGAGGGACATGGAAGCGGAGCTTGACGATATTCAAAGCAGAGGCTTAAAGGGGATCAAGCTGCACCCGGATTTTCAGAAATTTTTTATTGACGATGAAAACATGCTTCCTTTTTACGAGGAAGCAAACCGGCGGGGCCTTCCCATCCTGTTTCATATGGGAGACAACCGCACGGATTTTTCTTCTCCCCGCAGGCTGATGAACGTGCTGGAAAAGCTGCCGGAGCTCACCTGCATTGCCGCACATTTCGGCGGATATACGGAATGGGAGGAGGCCCGCAGAGTGCTGAAGGGAACAAACGTATTTGTTGATACCTCCAGCTCACTGTTTGCCCTTACAAAGGAGCAGGCCCGCAAATGCATTGAGCATTTCGGTGTGGAACACACCATGTTTGGAACAGATTTTCCCATGTGGGACCCAAAAGAGGAAGTGGAACGCTTCTTTGCCCTGGAGCTGAGCGAAGAGGAGAACCGCCGCATTCTTTATGATAATTTTGCCCGGCTGTTCCACGTGGAAGCGGATGAGAAAAATGGATAAAACAGCCTTTCTGGCGGCATGCCAAAAAGTGATGGATGAGGGTCGAACAAAACAGGGGATCGGCACTCTGGGAGAAAAGACCCTTCACGCGGTGCTGAAGCACTATTTTGATCCTGTGGAAGAGCACCACGAGATCCGTGTGGGCTCTTATGTGGCGGATATTCGAAACGCGGAAGGGATCTTTGAGATCCAAACGCGCGGCTTTGACCGTCTGTGGGGAAAGCTGGAAGCCTTTTTGCCGGAAGCTCCTGTTACGGTGATCTATCCTGTTCCCACCATAAAATGGCTTTCCTGGCTGGAGGAGGACGGAACAGCCTCGCCGAAACGGAAAAGCCCGAAGCGTTACGGCGCGGCGGAGATCCTGCCGGAGCTCTATAAGCTCAAGCCCTGGCTGGGACGGCGGGAGCTCCGGTTCTGCGTACTGCTTCTTGAGGTGGAGGAATACCGGCTGAAAAACGGCTGGAGTGAAGACGGAAAACGAGGGGCCACTCGCTTTGAAAGGCTGCCGGTAGATCTGCTGGATGAGGTTTGGCTGTGCTCTCCGGCGGATTATTTGAGCTTGGTTCCGGAAGGCCTGCCGGCAGAATTTACGGTAAAGCAATACGCGAAGGCCTCCGGGCTCTCCGGGAAGAAGGCCTCTGTGGCGGTGAATGTACTGTTTTCCATAGGCACTTTGCAGCGTGTGGGAAAACAGAAAAACGCCTACCTGTATAAACGGAATTGTGAGGAAAACAATGAGCGGTTACACTGAGGTGATCCTTCAGGCGCTGGTGTTCTTTCCATTGGCTGCCGCATTGATCACACTGCCTTTTGTCATTCATCATTATCGGAAATTCGGAAGCATTACCTTTCCCCGTGTCTTCCTGGTGTACTCCTTTGTACTTTACCTGATGTGCGCCTACTTTCTGGTGATCTTACCTTTGCCGGATCGGGCGGAAGTGGCAAAGCTGACTTCGCCTACTGTGCAGCTGGTTCCCTTCAGCTTTTTTCGGGAGCTTCCCCGGGAAACCGATTTCCGGCTGGCTGAGGCCTCTACATGGCTTCCGGCGTTGGCAAGCAATTTTACGCTGCAATTTGTATTTAATATTGCCTTATTGTTCCCCCTGGGATTTTATCTGCGCTACTATTTTCGCAGAAAGGCGTTGGGTACGGCGATCGTCTGCTTTTGTGTCAGCCTGTTCTTTGAGCTGACGCAGCTTTCCGGACTGTATGGGATCTATCCGCGCCCTTACCGGCTTTTCGATGTGGATGACCTGCTCTGCAACACCCTGGGCGGCTTGCTGGGGTATCTGGTGACAGGGGCTTTTTTGAAGCTTCTGCCGGATCGGGACAAAATCGACGAGCGTTCTTACCAAAAGGGTATGCGTGTCACATTCCCGCGAAGGCTGCTTTCCTTCTGCGTGGATATGCTGTTTGTTTCTCTGCTTTCCTGGCCGGTAGGGCTGGGGCTGTCCTTTATTTCTTTAGAAAGATACGCTTTTGCGGCTGCCTATCTTTTCTATTTTGTTTTGCTGCAGTGGCTCTGGAAAGGAAAAAGCCTGGGAAAACGGCTGACAAAGATCTGTGTGGTGGACGAAAACGGCCACGCGCCCTCGCTGGGTAAATTGACGCTGCGGTATGGCTTTCTTTGTGCGGCGGCCGCGGCTTTTTCTCTGCTTTCTGATTTGCTTTCCGGTTTTTCTGACTATGCGCTGTTTGGCGCTTTCCTGCAAATCGGAATAACGCTGGGAGTCCTGCTGTGGTTTTTGGTGGATACTATTCAGAATCACAATTCCGTTTCCGGCAGGGATTATTTGCATGGAAGGCTTTCCAAAACAAAGCTTTCCAGTACCGTCCGGCGGGAGCCGAAGTCAGACGATTTTTCCGATGGAATACCTGGCGCTTAAGAGTGCCCAGTTTTGCGCGAAGGGACGCATAATGTTCCAATAGCCGCCGCCGCGCAGGGAAAATTCATCCATCAGGTTAAATTTTCCCTCAATGCTCCGCACATCTTCAAACCAGACTACATGCTTTTGGTTTGCGTATCCCCGATAGTCAAAGGTGGGGGAGTATGCGGTGCCGTCAAATTGGATCGCCACGTTGTTCCTCTGGGCGATCTCTACTGCGTACTCGTTGCCGATGGCGGTGGCCCTTGTGATCCCCCGCTCAAAGGGAAGGATCCAGTCATAGCCGTAATTTGGTATTCCCATCATAATTTTTTCCGGAGGGATAGCGGAAACGCCGTATTCTATTACTTTTCTCACCTGGTTTAAGGGCGCTACAGCCATGGGCGGGCCATAGGTATAGCCCCATTCATAGGTCATCAGCAGCACCGTGTCAGCCAGTGCTCCGATCGCCGCGTAATCGTGAGATTCGTAGAGAAGCCCCGCCTGTCCGGCCGAGGATTTTGGGGCCAGATCCACGTTGACAAAAAAGCCCTCCGCATGTATCCGTTCAATAGCGCGGCGCAGAAAGTTCTGGAAATTTCCCGCGTCCTCCGGCGCCACATACTCAAAATCGATATCCAGCCCTAAATAGCCTTTTTCCTTCATCACCGCCACGATCTGGTCCAGCAGCTTATCCTGCAGGGGAATATCCCGAAACAGCAGGCTGGCCCGCTGTCCGCTGAAGTTGCCGTCCTCTGTGATGGAAGAAAGCAGCATGACAGGGGCCACCCTATATTCATAGGCCATGTTGATCATTTCCTGGTCGTCTATGGGGATCAATTCTCCTGTTTCCGTGAAGCCGTATCCGAAAATCGTAAGATAGCTGAGATAGGGCAGGGAGCGCCGCAGAATATCCCTGCGAATATAGGGGTAAGCATAGCCGTTTAGAAAGATTTCTCTAAGCTTTGGATCCTGAAAGTAGATCACAATGTTTTGGCCTGCCATGAGATAGGAAGAAAAAATCAGCTCGGGATTATTTTGAAGCAGCTCGATCTCCGACACGGAAAATTGCGCCGCAATGGTTTCCAGAGTGTCTCCCGGCTTTACGGTATACACAAGCTCCGGAATGAGAATGAGCAGTGCCTGGCCTACAGGCAGCTGCTGGAGATTTCTTATGCCGTTGTCACTGATGATCCGGCTGGCGGACACGCCATATTGACGGGCCAATCTCCATACGGTATCTCCTGGCCTGACTGTGTGGATCACCATACCGTAAACCTTCTTTCTATAAAAACTCTGTCCAAAAGTATGCGGGCAGAGAATCTGGTATGCAAAAGACATTTCCAGGTTGCGGGATCTTTTCTTTTCCTGTATAATTTAGGTATATTTTTCTGAGCGAAGGAGCGTACAGTATGGAAGCAGAAACGATGGATCTACAGAAGCTGACCTTTTTTACGGAGGGAAACACCTTTACCGGCAGCAGGACAAAAGACCCTAAAACCGGTGCGCTGCTTCGGTATCTTGTATATCCCGATCGGGAAAATGAGAAGCTGATTGCCTATGGGTGGACAACAGATGTCTGCTTTGAAAAGGCAAAAGAGCGGCAGGAGGCGTCTTTCCCTCTCAGTGAGCAGGGACTTTCCGAAATACAAGCCTGGCTTCAGGAGCAGTATCGCGCTATTTGAGAAGCGGCATTGTTTCCAGTGAGAGCCGCGGAACAGAAAAGCAAAAGCTTCTGAAAAATTACTGGGATTTTAAGTTGTTGACAATTGCCGACTTTATCATTTCATTTACATCTGCTGAAGTGCTGCTGTTACGACGCCAAAGTGGACTTCTAAGCGAAAGGGTTTTCTGTTCTCGACCGCCGGGGCAATGCTCCGGCGTTTTTTGCAGAATTGTTTTTCGCGTGATTTGGCGCCGTTCTTTGTGAAGGATATTTTCTGCTGTTTTTGAGTTTCCTGAATTTACGTTTGATTCCGCGTGAAAGTTGCGGTATAATATCCGCAAAGGGCGCGGATATTATAAGATTTAAATTTGTCCCGCCCAGTTCTTCGCTTTGCTCAGACGGGCGATGGACACATTATACCAACGCGCCTTTGGCGCTTATGGTATAATACTTGACAATTAAGTTCCTGACAAGGAGTAAGCGCTATGTATAAAATCGTAAGTAAAAAAGAATTAAATCCCACAGTGACCAAAATGGAGATCGAGGCTCCTTTCGTCGCTGCCAAAGCAGAGCCCGGCCAGTTTATCATTCTGCGCGTGGATGAGGAAGGCGAGCGTATCCCTCTTACGGTGGCCGGCTATGACCGCCAGAAGGGCACCGTTGATATTATTTTCCAAATTGTCGGCGCTACCACGGAAAAGCTGAATCATCTTGAGGAAGGCGATTCTCTTCACGACTTTGTAGGTCCGCTGGGGGTAGCTACCCATACCGAGGGCTTGAAAAAGGTCTGTATTGTCGGCGGTGGCGTCGGCTGCGCGATCGCTCTGCCCATTGCGCAGAAGCTGCACGATATGGGCTGTGATGTGACCTCTGTGATCGGCTTCCGCTCCAAGGATCTTCTCATTTTGGAGGATGAGTTCCGTGCCGCTTCCAGCCGTCTGTTTGTCATGACAGATGACGGTTCCTATGGCAGGGAAGGCAATGTGTGTGTTCCTCTGAATGAAATGTTCGGTGCCGGCGAAACTTTTGATGAGGTGATCACCATTGGCCCGCTGATCATGATGAAGTTTGTTGTGGCTGCTACCAAGCCCACTGGAATTCCTTGCACAGTGTCCATGAATCCCATTATGATCGATGGCACCGGTATGTGCGGCGGCTGTCGTTTGACGCTGAATCAGGACGGCAAAAAGGTGACAAAGTTTGCCTGTGTGGACGGCCCCGATTTCAACGGCTATGAGGTGGATTTTGATGAGGCTATGTCCCGAGGCGCCATGTACCACGATTTTGAGCGGCATGCTTATGAGGAAACCTGCAATCTCTTTCAAAACAAAAATTGAAAACAGCGTTCACACTGCGGAAGTAGGCAAAAAACGCCGCATCCCCAGCTTGAGGAAAGGAAGATACTAGAAATGCCAGCCAATATGAATCCGAAAAAGAACCCAATGCCCACTCAGGAGGCTGCGGTTCGCGCGCATAACTTCCAGGAGGTTGCCACAGGCTATTCCGAAGAGGTTGCCATCGATGAGGCCATGCGGTGCCTGAACTGCAAAAACATGCCCTGTGTCAGCGGCTGCCCGGTCAATGTCCATATTCCTGAATTTATCGCAAAGATCAAGGAAGGCGATTTTGAGGGCGCTTATCAGATCATCAATATCACCTCCAGCCTGCCCGCCGTATGCGGCCGGGTATGCCCTCAGGAAACCCAGTGTGAAAGCAAGTGCGTTCGCGGTATCAAGGGCGAGCCAGTAGGCATTGGCCGTCTGGAGCGATTTGTGGCGGATTGGCACAATAGCCACGCCACGGAAAAGCCCCAGCCCGTTCCTTCCAACGGACATAGAGTAGCTATCGTCGGTTCCGGCCCCTCCGGCCTGACCTGTGCGGGAGACCTTGCCAAGAAGGGCTATAAAGTCACCGTGTTTGAAGCGTTACATACCGCCGGCGGCGTGCTGGTATACGGGATCCCCGAGTTCCGTCTGCCGAAGGCCATCGTACAGCAGGAAGTGGATCACCTGGCGGCAATGGGCGTAGATATGGAAACCAATATTGTCATCGGCAAGACCCTGACGGTAGACGAGCTGTTTGAGCAGGGGTATGAAGCTGTGTTTATCGGCTCCGGAGCGGGCCTTCCCAACTTTATGGGAATTCCCGGTGAATCCCTGAAGGGCGTATATTCCGCCAATGAGTTCCTGACCCGCAGCAACCTGATGAAATCCTATCTGGATCATCCCGTCACCCCCATTATGAAGGGCGGCAAGGTGGCCGTGGTAGGCGGCGGAAACGTGGCCATGGACGCCGCCAGGACCGCTCTCCGTTTGGGCGCGGAAAAGGTCTATATCGTATACCGCCGCTCCCTAGAGGAGCTTCCCGCCCGTAAGGAAGAGGTGGAGCACGCCATGGAAGAGGGGATCGATTTCCGCCTGCTCAATAACCCGGTGGAGATCCTGGGTTATGAGAACCCCGATGACCGGCGCGATCCCAAGAATGGCTTTGTGACCGGTATGAAGTGCATCAAGATGGAGCTGGGTGAGCCCGATGAAAAGGGACGTCGCCGTCCTGTTCCCGTAGAGGACAGCGAGTTTACCTTGGAGGTGGATACCGTGGTCATGGCGATCGGCACTTCTCCCAACCCGCTGATCAAGTCCACCACTAAGGGTCTGGAGACCCAGAAGTGGGGCGGTATCATTATCAATGAGGACACCGGATTGACCAGCCGCGAGGGCGTGTACGCCGGCGGCGATGCCGTGACCGGAGCCGCCACGGTAATTTCCGCCATGGGTGCGGGCAAGCTGGCCGCTAAGTCCATTGATGAGTACCTGAGCGGTAAATAGCATATAAAAAAACAGAAACAGAGAAGGTCAAGTATGCACTTTGCCTTCTCTGCTTCTGTTAGAGCTTTTTTCAATACGGTAAATATATCAGGCAGGTACCGCCGGCCAAAAGACTTACGAAATTTCCCACTAAGGCGAACAAGGCCGCCCGCTTTTTGGAATGCTCCTTCAACAGAGCGCAAAGGGAAATGAGCTCTGTCAGAAATACCGCAATTTCAATCGAAGCGTAAAAGAACAGCAGGTAAGCTGTGGATATTTCTGATATCCCTTGCTGAAAGAAAAGGAAGTTGAGTCCCGCTTGCGTGATCCCATTGACTAGAAAAAATGATCCAGTTCCTTTTGCTGCGATACCCAAACAGCAGAAACAGCAGGCCTTCTATAAATATTTTTCGCTCCAATCACAGGCTGAAGCAATAAGGCGGGCCAACCGCTCCATAATTTCGGCATCTTCTTTCGTAAAACGAGAGGGGAGAGGGCTGTCGAGGTCCAAAACCCCTAGAACTCTGCCGGAAGGCTCCAATAAGGGAACAACAAGCTCGGAACGGCTGGCGCTGTCACAGGCAATGTGGCCTGGAAATTCATGCACATCCGGCACAAGAAGTGTTCTTCTTTCTGCTGCGGCCGTGCCGCAGACGCCCTTTCCAAAAGGAATATGAATGCAGGCGGGCTTCCCCTGAAAGGGTCCCAGCAGAAGCTCGTTCCCAGTCGCAAGATAAAAACCGGCCCAGTTGATATCCTCCAGGCTTTCCCAAAGCAGAGCGGAAAGGTTTGCCAAGTTGGGAATGAGGCTTCGTTCTCCCTCCACCAGGGCTTCTGCCTGGCGCAGCAGGTGAAGATAAAACAAAATAACTTCCTCCGATCTCTTTTTTCATTTTATTAAGGCAAGTTCTGTCCGATTTTTCCCTCTGCCCGGCTTTTGCCGCGGTATTCCATGGGAGTCATGCCGTGATACCGGCGGAAAATGCGAAAGAAGGTGCGCTGGCTTTCAAAGCCGGATTCTTCTCCTATTTCCGTAACGGAAAGCTCCGTCCCCTGCAGCAGGGCCTGGGCGTGGGAAAGGCGAATATGGGCCAGATAAGCGGGAAAGCTTTGTCCGATTTTTTCGGAAAATACATGAGAGAGCCTTCCGGGACTGATGCCCACACCCTTTGCCAGCGCGGCCAGGGTCAAAGGTTCCTGATAATGGGCATTTACGTAATTGGCGATCTGCCAAATCAGATCCTGGTGATGGTCGCCCCGCTTCTTGTGCAGCTCCAGCTCCGGCAGAGCCCGGGCCAAAATGAGCTGGATCAGAGGGGCGTAAACGGCTTCATCCGGCTCAGGCTTTCCACGCTCTTTCACAAGCTCTTCTACAGCATAAGCAATATTGGGATGCGCTTTTGTCAAAAAGGGAGAGGCGGGGTAGAAGCGCAGCAGAGAGTCCAAGTGTCCTCCTGTATAGGAAGGGTCGGCGATCAGCATGGTGATCGAAGCGCCCTCCGCCGTGCTTTGATAGCTGTGTATCTGGTTGGGAAAAATCACGGCAAGGCCGCCTGCCCGCAGCACAGCGGTGCAGTTTCCCGCCGTGACCTCCGCCGAGCCGCTGTTCACAAAAAGCAATTCCAGCTGAGAATGGAGATGGGGCGGAAAAGAAAAGCCCGGGCAGGAGACAGCATGGAACCGCTCCGTACGGTTTTCAAAAAACGCATGGCGTTCCATCTGCTGTTCTCCTTTCCTGGGCTGTATCACGCCGGCCTTAGATGCCTAAAACATCCCTCAGATAAATGCGGGAAACCTCCGCTGAATGGAAATTACATACCTCGGGCCGGTCAAGCTCCACACAGAGAACTCCGTCATAGCCCACTTCCTCCAGGGCTGCCTTTACGGCGGGGAAATCCACTGTGCCGTGGCCCAGGGCTCTGAAGGAGGCCATTTTATCCCGGCCCTCCGCCTTGGAAAGAGCATAGGTGTCCACATCCTTCAAATGCATATAGGCGATGCGGCTGCCATACTGGCGGATCAGTGCCGCCGGATCGATGCCAGCCAGGGTAGTGTGGGCGGTATCAAAGCAGAAGGAAACAAGCTCCGGGTCGGTATGAGCTGCAAAATAATCGATATCGCTTTGGCTGAACACGCAGGTGCCATAATGGGGATGGAAGCATACGGTAACGCCCTTTTGCTTTGCGTAGGCTCCCAGCTTGTTTGCAATCTCACAAATCGTATCGAGCATTGCAGGGTCGGTAGGCCGTTCAAAGGGGGCTTCGCCAAACCCGCCATGCTGACAGTTGTACCAGGCGCCCCCAATGGCGGCTAAGAAATCCACCTGCTCCATAGCGGTTTTCAAAGAGCTTTCCACATCGAGAGTGAAATGGCCATAGAGATTTACCAGCTTCACGCCGCAGGAATCAGCCAGCTGTTTCAGCTCGCTGGGGTCATCCTTGTAATAATCCCGCAGGAAAGCGAAATTTTCCACGATATCATAGCCCAGGAACTTGCATTCCTGGAAGCTTTGCTTTAATTGCTGCTTTGCCGTTTCCTCATCGCCGTGGATCCAGGTCCATCCTGTATAGGCTGCTTTCATAATACTTTCATCCTCTTTCTTAAATGGTAGTATACTATGTTTGCTTTCTAAAATCAATCGTCTAAAACGCCGTGCATGGGATTGTTCTTCATGGGCGCGGTAGGGGCATACCTTGTCTGCATGGG
Source organism: Bacillota bacterium (assembly GCA_021771115.1). Classification (GTDB taxonomy): domain Bacteria; phylum Bacillota; class Clostridia; order Oscillospirales; family Acutalibacteraceae; genus Acutalibacter. The sequence goes on from JAETPP010000003.1 coordinate 19,520, forward strand.
CAGATAGGCTTTTGTTTCACAGGAGCGGGAGAAGCCGGTCATGAGCTCCAGCACGTGGCGCTGCTGCTGATAGCTAGCCCGGTATTCCCGTCCGGTGCGCAGAGCTTTGCACAGATCGGCTAAGCCAAGCCCGCGGCTGTTCTCCGCATAGTCATACAGCAGGGGCATTTCCTTCCAGCCTGCGTAAAAGTCCGGTACGCCGTGGCGTGCAAGTCCCGGGTCTGTTTTGGGGGCGGCCGCGGCGTCCTCCGGGCGCAGGAGCAGCACCGGCCCGCCGAAGGTGTTGGGATCGGGCACCATCAGGCTGCCTTTGGTGCCATACACCTCAAACCGGGCCTGAGCGGTATAGTGCACATCGAAGGTGGTGAACACCTGGGCAATGGCTCCATTGGAAAATTCAATGTTTCCGGCAAGATAAGTATCCACATCCACATCGATCGTTTCACCGTGATGGGGCTCGGAGGTGATAAGCCGCTGGGAAAAGGATTTTTTGGTCATTCCCATTACGCCTTTGGCTTCCCCCAAAAGCTGCACGAGAGCGGTGATATAGTAAGGCCCCATATCCAGCATGGGGCCGCCGCCCCGTTTGTAGTAAAATTCCGGGTCCGGGTGCCAGGTTTCGTGACCATGGCAAACCATGGCACAGCTGGCTCCTACAAGGTCTCCGATCATGCCGTCTTCAATGAGCCTGCGGGCGGTTTGGATCCCCGCGCCCAGAAAGGTGTCCGGAGCTCCGCCCAGAAGCAGGCTCTTCTGTTCCGCCAGGGCGATCAGCTCGTTCGCTTCCTCCATATCCACGCCAAGGGGCTTTTCAGAGTAAACGTGCTTTCCGTGAAGCAGCGCCTGCTTTGTCACTTCAAAATGCTCATAGGGCCGGGTGAGGTTCAGCACCACTTCTACCTCAGGGTCCTCAAAGGCCTCCAGCATATCCCGGTAAATTTTCGGCTGCGGCGCCTGGGCGCCTTTTTCGATCTCGCCCTTTACATAGGCCGCGCCTTGCTCCGCCCGCTCCGGGATCAGGTCACACAGACCAATGAGTTCAATTTCCCGGAAAGTGTTTGTGATGTTTTGCAGGTAAATGCCGCTGATCGCGCCAACGCCGATCATAGCCACCTTTACCGGCTGGTTGTTTTTCACAAGACCTCATCCTTTCCTTTGGCAAAATACTGGCTCTATGACAATGATAGCTCTTTCTTTCCTAGATTTCCTGCCATAATCTGGTATGTTTGTGCCATTTTATGCTGATTTTAGATCAGGCTTCCTTGTGAGGGCCAAGGCGGCTGTTTTGCGATGGATGTGCCATCAAATCACTGGGATTTTCCGGAAAGAGCGCTTTGCTCGGTTAATCACTTTTCTTTCGGGCAATACTACTTTCACCATTTTCGGCGGAGGTAGTTTTGTGAGTAAAGAAGGTTTGATTTTTTTGACGGGGAGCTGCGCCTATCCCACCCTGGAAATGATCTGGCGGGGGAGGACCCATTATTCCATGGCGCTGGCGGGCGGTCTGTGCCTTTATTTGATCAATAAGGTGTGCTGCGAAAAAATGAGGGGAAGAAGGCTTTCCTTTCGCTGTGTGACCGGCTCCGCCATTATCACGGGAGTGGAGATGGCCACAGGCCTCATTTTTAATGATTTAATGGGCTGCAATGTATGGGACTATTCCGATATGCCCATGAATGTAATGGGACAGATCTGCCTGCCGTATTCCATCCTTTGGTGCGGCCTTGCGCTGCCCGCCATGGCTCTGTGCGAGATCTGCAAAAAGACCGAGTTTTAGCGGAACTTACCTTCTGTGGTGAAAAATTCCCGAAAAAGGATTGACATTTACAGGGAGATTGTGGTAGTATTATACCCGCACTGGATATGGAGAGGTGTCCGAGTGGTTTAAGGAGCTAGTCTTGAAAACTAGTGATCCCGCAAGGGACCAAGAGTTCGAATCTCTTCCTCTCCGCCACCTGTTTATTAGGTTACATAGATAGCGTATAGATTTTCACCATGGAGAAGTACCCAAGTGGTGAAGGGGCTCCCCTGCTAAGGGAGTAGGTCGGGAAACTGGCGCGAGGGTTCAAATCCCTCCTTCTCCGCCAAATAATGGGAACAGCCTTTTGGCTGTTCCCATTATTTTTACAAAGAGGGATTTGAACCCGCGAGGGTCTGACCGTAAAGAAAATGTACCGGTGGTACATTTTTAGGTCAGAGCGGCGAGGAGGATACGACGAGCCATCTGGCATGAAATGCCAGGTCAAATCCCTCCTTCTCCGCCAAACAAAGAAAGAAGAAATTCCTTTTGGAATTTCTTCTTTCTTTGTTTAAGCATGAAAACGGAGTAACGCAGGGGACAGTAAACAGCAGAAGAGAAAAGTGCTTCCGCCTTTTCCTTTCTGTTTTTTATGCTCGGATTTCCTGAAAGGTTTGAATTGAAAAGCGAGAAAACTTTTCTTATCTTGCGCTGTTCCAGTAATATTTTGCCTTCCTGACCGGAATCGCTTGTATTTTCCTGAGAAGTTTCTTATAATGAGGTTGTATCAGACAGGTACGTGTACGGGCAGAAGCTGGATCGAACAGAGGAACGGGAAAGGATGATCTCACGATGAAAATTTTAGTGACCGGCGGTGCGGGCTATATCGGCAGCCACACCTCTATCGTTCTGCTGGAGCAGGGCTATGATGTGGTGATCGTGGATAACCTGTGCAACAGCAAGCGGATAGCGGTAAAACGTATCGAGGAGCTCAGCGGAAAACAGGTAGCATTTTATGAGTACGATGTTTGCGACAGCGAAAAAATGCGGGAAGTATTTGAAAAGGAAAAAATCGACGCCGTGATCCATTTTGCCGGGCTGAAGGCGGTGGGAGAATCGGTGGCGATTCCGCTGCGGTATTATCAGAACAATTTGGAATCCACTCTTTCTCTCCTGCAGGTGATGAAAGAATTCGGTGTGCACAATTTTGTGTTCAGCTCCTCCGCCACCGTTTACGGCGATCCGGCCTCTGTGCCGATCCGGGAGGATTTCCCCCTTTCTACCACAAACCCTTACGGCACCACGAAGCTGATGATTGAACGGATCCTCACAGACTGTGCCCACGCGGACCCGGAATTCAATCCCATTCTCCTTCGCTATTTTAACCCGGTCGGCGCCCATAAGAGCGGGAAAATCGGGGAAGACCCCAACGGAATCCCCAATAATCTGGTTCCCTATATCACCCAAACCGCCGTTGGCAAGCGGGAAAAGGTGCATGTGTTCGGCAACGATTATCCCACGCCGGACGGCACCGGCGTAAGAGACTATATCCATGTGGTGGATCTGGCAAAGGGCCACGCGGCTGCTTTGAAGCTCTTTGAAAAAGGCGCTTGTGGGCTGAAGGTCTATAACCTAGGAACGGGAAAGGGATATTCCGTTTTGGAAATGATAGAGGCGTTTTCCAAGGCAGTGGGAAAGGAGATCCCCTATGTGATCGACGGCAGACGCCCCGGCGATATCCCGGAATGCTATGCAGACTGCACGAAGGCCTGGGAAGAGCTGGGCTGGAAGGCGGAAAAGGATTTGGACGATATGTGCGCCGATTCCTGGCGCTGGCAGAGGATGAACCCCAATGGATTTGAAGGCGAGTAAAAAACTGATTTTGGCCTCGGCCTCTCCCAGCCGGAAAATGCTCTTGGAGCATGCCGGTGTGGAATTTGAGGTGTTTGTTTCTGGTGTAGACGAAGCGGTCCCGCCGGAATATGATCCCGCGCAGACAGTGGAATGCCTGGCGGAAAGAAAAGGCGAGGCGGTTTTTCGCCTGCGCCCCGAAAGCACCGTGATCTCGGCGGATTCCGTGGTGAGCATCGACGGGCTGATCTTGGGAAAGCCGGAAAACGACGAGGCCGCCAAGGCGATGCTTCGCAGGCTTTCGGGCAGGACCCATGAAATTTTTACAGGGGTATGCCTGCTTTCCGGGGAACAGAAAGAGGTGTTCCACAGCGTCACCCAAGTTACCTTTTACCAGCTGACGGACGAGGAGATCGGGGAGTATGTGGCCATGGGAGAATCCCGCGGGCGTGCCGGTTCCTACGGGATCGAGGGAAAAGGCGTAACGCTGGTGCGGTCTATTTGCGGCGATTATTCCAATATCGTCGGCCTGCCTGTAGCGGAAACACTGCGCAGGCTGAGAAAGCTGAAGGAGCGTTAAATAGGGAAAGGCACAAAAACCATTCCCGCTGTGTAGTATAAAACAGCGGGGTGGTTTTGTGCGATACATATGGAAGCGGTATTTCCCTGCCCGATATCGTTCTCCGGCGGGAAGAAAAAAGCTGGTAAAAAAGCTTTTGGCAGCGGTTCTGCTGGTGCTGTGCTCCGGGGAAGCCGTGGCGGAAATGGGGCTTTTCTCCATTTCTCAAAAGCTTACGGAAACGGCGGCCAGAAGCTATCTTCTTTCCCATATGAGCCAGGCGGTGAATGAAGAGCTTCAGGCGGAGAAGAATGCTCTTGTAGACTTGAACCGGACAGGAAACGGAGAAATTTCCGCTGTCAGCGCAAATACGGCTGCGCTGAACGCCTTGAAGGCCGGTGTGCTTTCCAGGCTGGAAAAATCTCTGAACGGAACGGTAACAGCCTGGATCCCTGTGGGGAGTTTGACCGAGATCGGCATATTCAACGGGCGCGGCCCTGGGGTGCCTGTAAAGCTGAAACTGGAAAGCTCTGTCGATGTATCTTTTCAAACAGAATTTTGCTCGGCGGGGGTCAATCAAAGCTGCCACCGCATTACCATGACAGTGACAGCCAGCGCCTATTCCCAGTCTCAGCGGTTTGAAGCGCTGGTAGAGGAGCATACGGAAACGGTTTTGGCGGAAACTGTTGTAATAGGAGAGGTGCCCGATGTGGCGCTGACGGAAAGTTAAGAAAGCGCTGATAAAATCTTGTGTACAAAGCCGTTAGGCGTGATTGAATCAGCGATTTCTTAGTATATCATTCAGGAACGGAAGGAAATTCACCCATGGAAAGAAAAGAAGCGATCGCGGAGCTGGAAAGGCTGAGAGAGCAGATCCTCTATCACAGCAAAAAGTATTACACGGAGGACGATCCGGAGATCAGCGACCGGGAATACGATATGCTCTACCGGCGGCTGGAGGATCTGGAAGCGGAATTTCCGGAGCTCGTCACGCCTGATTCCCCCACGCAGAAGGTGGGGGGAACGGGCTATAATACCTTTGCGCCGGTGGTGCATGAGGTGCCCCTGGAAAGCCTGCACGATTCTTTTTCCGAAGAAGAGCTGCGCGCCTTTGACAACCGGGTGCGAAATGATATTCCCGACCCTTATTATGTGGTGGAACCGAAGTTTGACGGGCTTTCCGTGGCCCTGGAATATCGGGACGGCGTCTTTGTCCGCGGCTCTACCCGCGGGGACGGCGTAACGGGGGAGGATGTAACGGAAAATATCAGGACGATCCGCACCGTGCCGAAAAAGCTGAAGGAACCGATCCCTTTTCTGGAGGTGCGGGGCGAGGTGTATATGTCCGACAGGAGCTTTGAGCAGCTTTGCGAGCGCCAGGAGCTGTTGGAGGAAAAGCCCTTCAAAAACCCCAGAAATGCCGCCGCGGGGTCGCTGCGGCAGAAAGACCCGAAGATCACGGCGGGGCGGGAGCTGGATATTTTTGTGTTTAATGTTCAGCAGATCCGGGGAGAGATCCTGTCTTATCATGACCAGTCTTTGAAACGGCTGAAGGAATTGGGCTTTCCTGTGCCGCCCTTTACTCACAGCTCCGGCAATATTGAGGAGATCCTCGCGTTTATCCGCGAGATCGGAGAAAAACGGGGCGAATTTGATTTTCCCATCGATGGGGCGGTGGTAAAGGTAAACGATTTTTCCCAGCGGGAGGAACTGGGCAGTACGGCAAAATTCCCGCGGTGGGCAGAGGCTTTCAAATATCCTCCGGAGGAAAAGGAAACCACGCTTCTGGATATTGAGGTGAACGTGGGGAGAACCGGCGTGCTGACCCCCACAGGCAGGTTTGAGCCGGTCACACTGGCAGGAACCACGGTAAGCCGCGCCACTCTGCATAATCAGGATTTTATCACGGAGAAGGATGTTCGCATCGGCTCCAGGGTGATCCTGCGAAAGGCGGGGGAGATCATTCCGGAAGTGGTTTCGGTGGTGTCGAATCCCGATGGTTCCAAGCCCTTTCAGCTGCCGGAGCGCTGCCCCTCCTGCGGAGAGCCGGTGCTTCGTACAGAGGGGGAAGCCGCCACACGCTGTGTCAACCCGCAATGTCCCGCCCAGCTTCTGCGGCATTTGATCCATTTTGCCTCCCGGGACGCCATGGATATCGACGGCCTGGGGCCCGCGGTGTTAGAGCAGCTTCTGGAGGCCGGGCTGATCCGCTCCCCCGCGGATCTCTATACGCTGGAAGCCGGGCAGCTGGAGGGCTTGGAGCGTTTTGGAAAAAAGAGCGCGGAAAATCTTGTAAACGCCCTGGAAAAGTCCAAGGAAAACGATCTTTACCGGCTGATTTTTGCCCTGGGAATTCCCCATATCGGCGTAAAAGCGGCACAGCTTTTGTGCAGTGCTTTTCCCAGTATGGAGCAGATACGAAAAGCCGGCGAAGAAGAAATCGCGGAGATCGATGGCTTCGGCGGGATCATGGCAAAAGAAATTGTGGAGTTCTTTTCCCGTGAATCTGCCTGCGCGCTGGTTGACCGCCTGGCGGAATTAGGGCTCAATATGGAAGCACGGCAGCAGATAAAAGGCACGGCGCTCAGTGGAATGACCTTTGTTTTGACGGGAACCCTGCCCACTATGAGCCGCAAGGACGCAACGGAGCTCATCGAAAAGCACGGCGGTAAGGTAAGCTCCTCTGTGTCGAAAAAAACCGGGTATGTTTTGGCGGGTGAAGAAGCCGGAAGTAAGCTGGAAAAGGCCAACGCTCTCGGCGTACCGGTGATCACAGAGGAAGAGCTTTTAGCAATGCTGGAGGAATAAACGGCGGAAAGGAAAGGTGTACACAATGGAAGTAAGCTATCAGGAGCTTTATGGGAAAGAAGCGGAGGCTCAAAGGGATCGTTATACGGCGATCAAAGCAGGCTTTGAGGAACTGTTCGGCACGGCGGAAGGCGCGGAATGGTTCAGCGCCCCCGGCAGAACGGAGATCGGCGGAAATCATACCGACCACAATCACGGCCATGTGCTGACCGCCGCCGTGAATTTGGATATTGTCGGCCTTGCGCGGAAAACGGGAAACGATGTGATCCGGCTGAAATCCGCTGAATATGACAAGCTGGACCAGGTAGCCCTGTCTGATTTGTCTGCCAGAGAAGAGGTCAGCGGCTCTCAGTCGCTGATCCGCGGCATCTGCGCGAAATGTATCGAGCTGGGCTATCAGGTAGGCGGCTTTGACTGCTACACCATAACCCGCGTATTGAAGGGCTCGGGGTTATCCAGCTCGGCGGCCTTTGAGATCTTGGTGGTGACCATCATCAATCTCCTGTTTAACGAGGGAAGGATCGATCCTGTAACGGCGGCTATTATCGCGCAGTATGCGGAAAATGTCTATTTCGGCAAGCCCTCCGGCCTGCTCGATCAAATGGCAAGCTCGGTGGCGGGCTTTACCTCCATCGACTTTCAGGAGCCCACAAAGCCCGTGATCCGCCAGGTGGATTTTGATTTTGCTTCCTGCGGCCATGCCCTTTGTGTGGTGGATACCGGCGGAAATCATGCGGATCTCACCGAAGAATACGCCGCGATCCCCGAGGAAATGAAAGAGGTGGCCGCTTATTTCGGAAAGGAATTTCTAAGGGAAGTGGACGAACGGGAGTTTTACGGCAGCCTGCGGGAGCTGCGCCGGGCTGTGGGAGACCGCGCCGTGCTGCGGGCCATGCACTTTTTCGATGACGACCGGCTGGCGGTAAAGGAAGCAGACGCGCTGGAGGCCGGGGACTTTGAAGCCTTCAAGAAAATGATACATACCTCGGGACAGTCCTCCTACCAGCGGCTGCAAAATGTATTTGCCGTGGTCGCTCCCAGAGAACAGGGGATCTCTCTGGCGCTGGCTGTCAGCGAGTTCGTGCTGGGAGAGAACGGCGCCTACCGGGTCCACGGCGGCGGCTTCGCCGGTACGATCCAGGCGTTTGTTCCCCTGGAGAAGCTGAGCGAATACCAAAGCACCATGGAAAATGTTTTTGGGCCGGGAAGCTGCCATGTGCTTTCTGTACGGCAGTTTGGCGGCGTGAAAGTGATCCTGTAAACAGAACCTGGAAAAAGCTGGCAAAGATATGCCGGCTTTTTCTCTTTTTCTTGCAGTTTTCCCCTGAAAGTGTTATACTATATGGCGAACTTTTGCAAAAGCATTTCGGAATTTTGAGACGCCGAAACGCAGTGATAAGGAGGAGCCGCTTTTGGAGAATCGTGCTTTGGAGCCCCTTCCTTTTTTGGAGGAAGCTGCCGCCGCCATGAAGGCGCGGGCTATGGGAGATACCCCTATGGCGTATATCCGCACCTATGGCTGCCAACAGAACGTGGCGGACGGCGAAAAAATCAAAGGAATTTTGGCGGAAATGGGCTTTTCCTTTACGGAAGACCCGGAGCTTGCCGATTTTATCCTCTTTAATACCTGCGCGGTACGGGAGCACGCGGAGGATCGGGTGTTCGGCAATGTTGGAGCGCTGAAAAACGTAAAACGCCGGCATCCCTCCGTTATGATCGCCGTGTGCGGCTGTATGACGGAGCAGGAGCATATTGCACAGCGGCTGAAAAAAAGCTTTCCCTTTGTGGATATCGTGTTCGGCACCCATGGGATCCACCGCCTGCCGGAAATGATGGCGGAGGCAGCTTCCAATTCCCAGCGTGTGTTTTTCCGCAGCGGAGAGGAAAGCGAAGTGCTGGAGGGACTGCCTGTTCGTAGAGACAAAACCTGGCAGGCCTGGGTCACGGTGATGACCGGGTGTGATAATTTTTGTTCCTACTGCATTGTTCCTTATGTTCGCGGAAGGGAAAAGAGCCGACGGCCGGAGGAGATTTTTCGGGAATGTGAATCGCTTGTCCGGGCAGGCTATAAAGAGATCACCCTGCTGGGCCAGAATGTGAATTCTTATGGGAAAGGCCTTGCGGAGCCAGCGAATTTTGCGGAGCTTTTAAGACGCCTTGACAGCATAGAGGGGGATTACCGCATTCGGTTCATGACCTCCCACCCGAAGGACGCTTCGAAAGAGCTGTTTGATGTGATGGCGGAAAGCCGCCATATCCCGCACTGTATCCATTTGCCCTTTCAGTCCGGAAACGACAGGGTGTTACAGGAAATGAACCGCCGGTATACCCGGGAACAATATCTTTCTCTGATCCGTTACGCGAAAAGCGTGATGCCGGATATCAGCTTTACCTCCGATGTGATCGTGGGCTTTCCCGGGGAAACCTACGAGGAATTTCAGGATACCCTGTCGCTGATTGAAGAGGTGGAATTTACCAACTTGTTTACCTTTATCTATTCTCCCAGAAAGGGGACAAAGGCCGCCGATATGCCGGATCCTGTTTCTCACAAGGAAAAAACCGAATGGTTTGCCGAGCTGCTTCGGGTGCAGGAAAAAATCGCTTCCCGGCGCGGGCAAAAGATGGTGGGAGGAAAAGAGCGGGTTTTAGTGGAAGGCAGAGACGAAAAGTCAGGTCTGCTTTCCGGCAGAACGGCAGGCGGTTTGATCGTTCTGTTTCCCGGCGAAGACAGCTCGATCGGAAACTATGCCGTTACAGAGGTCATGGAAGCCAAGGGCTTGCAGCTGAAAGGTGCTTTATGTCCTGCTGAAAACGGCAGCAAATAGAATATAAAAACAGAAAGGAAAATAAGAAATGGATATCATTGAATTGACAAGAGAGCTAGGCAGGCAGCTTCAGGCAGAGGAAAGCTATATCGCCATGCGTTCCGCGCAGCAGGCCTGCGATGAGGACGAGGCGCTGCAGGGGCTGATCGGTGAGTTTAATTTGAAGCGGATGGCCATCAATAACGAGGCGCAGAAGGACGACAGAAACGAAGAGACCTTAAAGCGCTTAAACGAAGAATTCAGAGCGGTTTACGCGCAGGTCATGCAGAATGAAAACATGACGCGCTACAATGCGGCCAAGAATGAATTTGACGCGCTTTTGCAGCGTGTTACCGCGATCATCGGTCTGTGCGCTGACGGAGAGAACCCCGATACCTGTGATTATGACGCTGCCTCTTGTGGCGGCGATTGCTCTTCCTGCGGGGGCTGTCACTAAATAGAAGGAATTTTACCGGGAAATCGGAAAGGGAAAGGATCGGGTAAAGCCATGGCGGATTTTTCTCCCATGATGAAGCAATATTTCGAGATGAAGGAAAAGTATCCGAATACGATACTTTTCTTTCGCCTTGGAGATTTTTATGAGATGTTCTTTAACGACGCCAAAACGGTTTCCCAGGAGCTGGAGCTTACTCTGACCGGCCGGGAATGCGGTCAGGAGGAACGCGCACCCATGTGCGGCGTGCCCTTTCACAGCGCGGAATCCTATATTGCCAGGCTGGTGGAGAAGGGCTATAAGGTGGCCATCTGTGAGCAGATGGAGGACCCGAAGCTGGTCAAGGGCCTGGTCAAGCGGGATGTGATCCGGGTGATCACGCCCGGCACCGTGCTGGAAAACAGCATGCTGGATGAGACGAAAAACAATTATATCTGTTCGCTTTGTTATCAGAATGGAGCGGCCGGACTCTGCTTTGCCGATGTTTCCACCGGAGAGCTTTACGCGGATCAGATAGCGGCTCCCGATATGCCGGCACTTTCTCACTTGTTGCTGAATCGGCTGGCCCGTTACCGGCCCAGCGAGATCTTGCTGGATCCCCAGGCCGCGGATCTTTCCGAGCTGCGGGATTTTATTCGGGATAAGCTCTATGCTTGTGTAGATTGCATGGTACGTTCTCTGTACCGGGGTCTTCCGGCTGCCGAGGAAAGAGTTTCCCGGCAGTTCGGGAATAAAAGCATGGCGGAGCTGCTTTTATCGGATAAGCCCTTGGCCGTATTTTCCTTGAACGCTCTTTTGGAATACTTGGCTCAAACCCAAATAAACGGCCTGGAACGGCTCAGCGAAGTGGAGCTGGACCTGGAGTCCGCCGCCATGGGATTGGATATCACCGCCAGACGGAATCTGGAGCTGACGGAAACCATGCGCAATAAAGAAAAGCGCGGCTCTCTTTTGTGGGTGCTTGATCGCACCAAAACAGCCATGGGGAAGCGTTTGATCAAATCCTGGCTGGAGCAGCCTCTTTTGAGTCCTGCAAAAATCACCCTGCGGCAAAACGCGGTGGAAGAGCTGTATGATTCACCTCAAATTTTGGACGAGCTCTCTGAGCAGCTTACCGGGATCTATGATTTAGAACGCATTATGACAAGGATCGTATACGGCTCAGCAAACGGCAGAGAGCTTCGTTCTCTTTGTGCCGCGCTGAAAAGGCTGCCGGGCCTGAAGGCTGTTCTGAGTCAATGTGAAGCGACTCTCCTGCAAACTCTCAACCGGGAGATCGACAGTCTGGAGGATGTGGCGCAGCTTATCGATGAGTCCATTGTGGACGAGCCTCCCTTCACCATTCGGGAGGGCGGCATCATCCGGGAGGGCTATCACCAGGAGCTTGATTCCATTCGCCGGGATATGAACGGCGGCACGGAGCTGGTGGCAGCCGTGGAAGCAAGGGAACGGGAACGCACCGGGATCCCCAAGCTGAAAACAGGGTATAACCGTGTGTTTGGCTATTACATAGAGGTATCCAACAGCTATAAAAATCAGGTGCCGGAGGACTATATCCGCAAGCAGACCCTGACAAACGGAGAGCGGTATATCACCCAGGAGCTGAAGGACCTGGAAAACCGCATTTTAGGAGCGCACGACAAATCCGTAGCACTGGAAAGCCGCCTTTTCGAGGAGATCCGCCGTCATGTGGCGGCACAGCTTTCCAGGGTGCAGGCTGCCGCAAAAGCAGTGGCGGCATTGGATGTGCTGGCCTCCTTTGCCGCGGTTTCCGTGAAAAACGATTATACCCGCCCGGTGATCAATCTCAGCGGAAAGCTTTATTTGAAGGACAGCCGCCATCCCGTGGTGGAAGCTCTGTTGCGGGACGCGCCCTTTGTGCCGAATGATGTGGATATGGATATGAACGACAACCGGGTAGCGATCATTACCGGCCCCAACATGGCGGGAAAATCTACCTATATGCGGCAGATCGCCATTATTACCATCATGGCCCAGATCGGGTGTTTTGTGCCGGCGGCAGTTGCCGAAATCGGTATTGTGGATCACATCTTTACCCGTGTAGGCGCTTCCGATGATCTTTCGGCGGGCCAGTCCACCTTCATGATCGAAATGTCGGAGGTGGCGGAGATTCTGAAGCATGCCACGGCAAACAGCCTGATCATTTTTGACGAGATCGGCAGGGGAACCTCAACCTTTGACGGCATGAGCATTGCCCGGGCTGTGCTGGAGTATGTGCAGGATAAAAAGCTGGTAGGGGCGAAAACGCTGTTTGCCACCCATTACCATGAGCTGACAGAGCTGGAGGCCACTTTGCCCGGCGTGAAGAACTTCAATATCGCCGTAAAAAAGAAGGGCGATGACATCACCTTTCTGCGCAGGATCGTTCGCGGCGGCGCGGACGACAGCTTTGGCATTGAGGTGGCAAAGCTGGCAGGTGTGCCGGATAAGGTGATTAAGCGGGCAAAACAAGTACTCTCGGACTTGGAAACGGGAGATGGTATGGAGCGGCCTTTTAGCACGGCGGAACGGTTTGCGGAAGAGCCGGTACAGCTTACCATGGATTCAGTGGACGGCGAGGTTTTGCAGAAGCTTCGTTCCATGGATGTGAACACCCTCACACCTATCGAGTGCATGAACGCATTATTCGAGCTTCACAATATGCTGAAATAAGAGATGGAACAAGGAAAGCTTTGCTCAGTCCCGGTTTGAGCGGAGTTTCGTAATTCAGTAGAAAAATCGTTATAAAAAGGGGGGATACAGATGCCGAAAATACGAGTACTGGACAAACAGATCGCAGAGCTGATCGCCGCAGGAGAGGTGGTAGAGCGCCCTTCCTCCGTGATCAAGGAGCTGGTGGAAAATTCCATGGACGCAGGCGCCAGCGTGATCACTGTGGAGATCCGCCGGGGCGGCATTACCTTTATGCGTGTTACAGATAACGGCTGCGGCATTTCCGCCGAGGATGTGCCTACGGCTTTCCTGCGCCATGCCACCAGCAAGATCACACGCCAGGATGATCTGGATTCCATTATGACCCTGGGCTTTCGGGGCGAGGCGCTGGCTTCTATTTCCGCGGTGTCCCATGTAGAGCTTCTCACCAAAACGGCGGAGGCGGAAACCGGGGTCCGCTATGTGTGCGGCGGAGAAGAAGAGCCTTTGCTGGAAGAAGCGGGCTGCCCGGAAGGCACCACGATTTTGATTCGGGACCTGTTTTATAACACCCCCGCCCGTATGAAATTTTTGAAAAAGGATTCCACGGAAGGAAACTCGGTGGCCGGGGTCATTGATAAGCTGGCCCTTTCTCATCCGGAAATTTCCTTTCGCTTTATCCGGGATGGGAAGGAGCTGCTTCGCACGCCTGGCGATAATAAGCTTTCTTCCGCGGTTTACGGTGTGTACGGGAAAGAATTTTTATCTACGCTGGCGCCGGTGGACTATGAATATGAGCATGTGAAGGTCACCGGGTATATCAGCAAGCCCTCCGGAAGCAGGCCCAACCGTTCCATGCAGAATTTCTTTATCAATGGCCGCTATATCCGCAGCCGCACGGCCATGGCCGCCTTGGAGGAAGCTTATAAAGGCTCTATCATGGTTGGAAAATTTCCCGCCTGTGTGCTCCATCTCTCCTTGGCTTTTGGCGCGGTGGACGTCAACGTTCACCCGGCTAAGCTTGAGGTGCGCTTTGTCAATGAGCGGCCGATTTTCGACGCAGTCTATCACGCGGTCAAATCAGCGCTGAACACGGGAGACGCGCCGAAGATCATGGAGCTGAAGCGGCCTACCATACAGCCTCACGCTCCCATTTTAGAAAAGCATGAGCAAATCAAGCTGCCGGTTTTGGAAAAAGCGCCAAGCGCTCCTGTGTACACAGCGCCGAAGGCAAAGGAAACCACGGTGCTGCGGGACAGCGTACAGGGAAAGGATTCTTTTCATTCCTTCGCAGAGCGCATTCTGGAATCGGAGCCTGAAAAAAAGCCTGCTGCGTCTTTTGAAAGGGAACCTGCCGCACCGAGCCTTCCCACAAAAAAGGCCCCTTCTTCGGAAACAGCGGAGTGCCTTCCATCAAACCCGGAGAAGAAAAATGCGCCTTCAGATGTGGTTTCCAAGCCGATGTTTGGAGAGTTTCATTCCAAAATCCTGGGGGAGGCCTTCGGCACCTATATCCTTGTGGAATACAGCAAGGACGAGCTGATGTTTATCGACAAGCACGCCGCACACGAGCGGCTGCTTTATGAAAAATTAAAGCAGCAGGGAGAAAGCGGTGAGGCGCAGACGCTTTTGGAGCCTGTTGCGGTAACGCTGGATCAGGAAGAATATTCCGCCGTGCTTGCCCGCCGGGAAGAGCTTTTACAGGCCGGCTTTGAAGTGGAGGATTTTGGCAGGGGGGCTATATTGATCCGCTCCGTTCCCTTACTTTTGGATGGCGGAGATGCGGCCGCCTCTATTATGGAAATTGCGGGATATCTGGCTTCCTCAAAAAAGGATTTTACCACCGAGCATATGGACTGGGTCTATCATAACATTGCCTGCCGTGCCGCCATGAAAGCGGGAGACACCACCACCCGGGAGGAGCTGATTTCCCTGGCGGAGGAGCTGGAACAAAACCCGCAGGTGCGCTATTGCCCCCACGGACGGCCCGTCTACATTCTTTTGAAGCGCCGGGAGATCGAGCGCCAGTTCGGCAGGAGTTAGGGGGCGTGTGATCCGCAATGGAAAAAAAGATCCCTGTTGTGGCGGTGGTAGGCCCGACCGCCGCCGGAAAAACAGCCTTTGGAATTGGACTTGCCCGGCAATTTGAAGGAGAGATCGTTTCCTGCGATTCCATGCAGGTCTACCGCGGGCTTCCCATCGGCACAGCACAGCCCACTCCGGAAGAGCTGGCCCAGGCGCCTCATCATCTGGTTTCCTTTTTGGATTTGGAAACCTCCTTCAGCGTTTCCGATTATGTGAACTTGGCCGCCGAAACGATCTGTGAGATCAGCGGCAGGGGAAAGCTGCCGATCCTTGTGGGTGGAACCGGCCTTTATGCCAGAAGCTTATTGAGAGGGTTTTCTTTCGAGGAAAACTGTCGGGACGAAGACCTGCGGCAAGAGCTGTTCCTTCGAGCGGAGCGGGAGGGAACAGAGGCGCTTTATCAGGAACTGCAAAGCCTGGATCCGGTTTCCGCCGGTGAGATCCATCCCAACAATGTAAAGCGTGTGATCCGGGCGCTGGAATATTGCAAGCTTGCGGGAGAGCCCTTTTCCCGGCAGGCAGAGCGTTCCCAAAGCGCCGTTTCTCCTTACCGTTCTCTGATGCTCTGCATTTCTTTCCGCGACCGGGAAAAGCTGTACGACCGCATCGACAGGCGTGTGGACAAAATGATAGAAGAAGGCCTTTTAAGCGAAGCGGAAGGCTTTTACCACTTTTGCCGTTCTTTGGAAACGCTGCCCACAGCCGCCCAGGCTATCGGCTATAAGGAGCTGTTTCCCTATTTTGAAAGCAAGCTGTCTCTTCAGGAGGCGGTGGAAAACATGAAGCGGGAAAGCCGGAGATATGCCAAAAGGCAGATCACCTGGTTCCGCCGGGAGCCGGAGATCCGGTTTCTTTATCAGGACGATTATCGGAGCCCGAAAGAGCTTTTGCAGGAAGGGATCCGTTTGGTAGAAGAATTCAAAAAGGAGGCGTCGCTCTGTGAACAGTAAAAAAGTACAAACTCTCGCCGCGGCGGTGCTTACCTTTCTGCTGCTGATCTATGTGGGCTATCAGGTGTATCTTTCCAATCATAAGGGGATCGTCACGGAAACCGCCATGTACGGAACAGTTTCCGATACCCTGCAGGCCAGGGGCTTTGCCATTCGGGACGAAAGGGTCATTACCGATTCCTACAATGGGGTTTTGACCTATCGTGTGGCGGATGGCACCAGGGTATCCCAGGGCGGCGTGATCGCCGATATCTTTACCAGTGAAAACGATGCCGCGGCGCAGAATAAAATCGATCGGATCGACCGGGAGATCGCAAATTTACAGCTTCTTTCCAAGCCAGCTGATTTTTTTGCCGCCAATCCCTCCATGATCAGCACGCAGATCTATTCCGCGCTCGGCGGGATCTTTTCTGAAACGCGGAACAATAATTTTTCTGAGATCTCAGAGCTGAAGGAAAATTTGCAGACAGTACTAAACCGAAAGCAGTTGATTACCGGGGAAGAAAGCGCGGAGGATTATCAGCTGAGAATTCAGGAGCTGGAGGCGGAAAAGGATCAAATCTCCGCTTCTGCCGGGGAAGCCATCGACAGCATCCGGTCTCCGGGCGCGGGATATTTTATCAGCAGCACAGACGGCTTTGAAAATGTAGTGGATGTTTCAAAAATACGGGAAATTACTCCCAATACCGTGCGGGATCTGTTAGGAAGAGAGCAGGGAACAGGCCTGGGTTCCTCTGTGGGCAAGATATGCTCAGATTTCAGCTGGTACCTTGTCTGTGTGTTTTCCGACAGCGCTATGTGGCGGTTTGAAGATGTGGAAGAAGTATCTTTGGATATTCCTCTGGCCAGCACGGAAACGATCCCGGCAGTGGTGATCGCCAAAAACAGGGACAGTGAAACAGGGGACACCGCCGTGGTTTTTGAGTGCTCCTATATGGATTCCGATATTGCTTCCGTACGCAATGAAACCGTACAGGTCAATGTTCACACCTATTCCGGCGTTTTGGTAAGCGAGCGGGCCCTGCGTTTTTCCGATGTGACCTATACAGAAATCGATGAAAATGGAAATTCGGTGGAAAAGGTCAAGGAAAATGTAAAAGGTGTGTATATCCAAAATGGACGCCAGCTGGAATTCGTTCAAATTTTCACGGATAAAACAGTGAACGGCTACGCGATTTGTAAAACAGAACTGAGTGAGGAAGAGAGAGAGGCTTTGGTAACAGAGTCCACCATTCAGCTTTATGACAATGTTGTAGTGGAGGGGACGGATTTATATGATGGAAAACCAGTACAGTGACCGCTGCAGAGATTTTGACGAAAACTATAAGCTGGTAACGGAGAAACTTTGCAAGGCGGCGGAAAAGGCAGGCAGATCCCCTCAGGATATTACCCTTCTTGCCGCAACAAAAACCGTGCCCCCGGAAGTGATCCACTATGCGATAGAACAGGGGGTCACCTGTATCGGAGAAAACAGGGTGCAAGAATTTTTAGAGAAATATGAGGCGCTGTGCTCCACCTCCTGTGACCTGCAATTTATCGGCAGGCTGCAGACCAACAAGGTAAAGTATCTCCTGCACAAGGTCAGCTGCATCCAATCGGTAGACAGCTTCAAGCTGGCTTCTGAAATTTCCCGGCTGTGTCTCCGGGAGAATGCTCACATGGATGTGCTGGTGGAGGTAAATATCGGAAGGGAAGAAAGTAAGGGCGGCATTTTGCCGGAGGCTCTGCCGGAATTTGTGGATCAGATCCGGGAATTGCCCGGTATCACGGTTCGGGGGCTGATGGCGATCCCGCCGGATTGTGGAGATCCGGCCCAACTTTTTCAGTATTTTTCTTCCATGAGACAATATTATGTTGACATAGCGGCCAAAAAATTGGATAATGTATCTATGGATTGTCTGTCCATGGGAATGTCTTCGGATTTTCCGGCGGCGATCGAGTGCGGCGCAACGATGGTACGGGTCGGCTCGGCGCTGTTTGGAAAGAGGAAATGAACCATAGAATTCAGCGATAGGGATGGTGACAGAGAAATGGCAAACCTTCGGGATAAATTTCAAAGGCTGATCAGGCCGCCGGATGATGAGTACGAGGATTATTATGATGAGGAAGAGCAGGAAGAGGAGGACTACGGCGATTACGGCGAGCCCAGGCGTTCCTCTTATGCCGCTTTTTCCGCCCGTACAGATCCCAGAGAAAATAAAGTGGTAAATTTCAGCGCGAAATCTCAGCTTCAGATGGTGGTGTTTAAGCCCACCTCCTTTGGCGAGGAGGCGCGTAATATCGCCGATGAGCTGCTTAAGCGCCACACGGTGGTTCTGAACCTGGAAAAGGCCGATAAAGAGGCAGCAAGGCGCATTGTGGACTTTTTAAGCGGCGTGGCCTACGCCAATAACGGAAAGCTGAAGCCGATCGCGGCCAACATCGTGATCGTGACTCCCTATAACGTAGATGTGATGGGAGACGATGTTCTGGACGAGCTGGAGAGCAGCGGGATCTATTTTTAAGCTATGCAGAGAGAAGCAGAAGCTCTTTTGCTGGCAAAGCTGCGGGATGGCGTTTCTCTTTCGCAGAAAAGACCTTTCTTTTTAGGCTTTTTAGACGAAGCGGAGGCCGCCTCCTGCGAGGCCTTCTTAAAGAAAAGCCGGGAAATAAATTGGCTTTTTTGGGGCGGCTATGAAGAGGCGGAACGCAGGCTTTTAGGTCTGTTTCCCGATTATCTGGATTCGCAGGCGGAGGATTTTCCGCGGGCGGAATTATTTCCGCTTGTGCCGCTGACCTTTCTTTTTCGGAAATCAGATCCACTTTCTCACCGTGACTTTTTGGGCTCGTTTATGGCCCTGGGGATCGAGAGGGATGTGATTGGGGATATTCTTGTAGGGCAGGGGCGCTGTGTAGCCTTTATCCGCAGGGAAATGGAAGCTTATTTTCTCCAGAATTTAAAGAAAATAGGGCGCGTTGGCGTTCGGCTGGTTTCCGGCATGGAAGGAGAGCTTCCCTATCAAAGAGAGTTTGAAACGCTTTCCGGCGTGGTGGCTTCTCCCAGGCTCGACTGCCTGGTGGCCTTTTTGTGCCGCACCAGCAGAGAAAAAGCAGCGGGGCTGATCACAGCCGGAATGGTAATGCGCAATCATAAAGAAGTACTTTCGGTTTCCGAGCAGCTGAAGGAAGGAGATTCCTTATCGGTTCGGAAGCATGGAAAGTTTATCATAGATCGGTTAGGCCCCTTGACCGGCAAGGGGCGGCTGTCCGTACAGTGCAGGAAATATAAATAAGGGGGATTCTTCCAAATGTTGACCGTAAAAGAGATCAATGAGGTAAGCTTCGGAAAGGCCGGGTTTTCAGGGTATAAGCCGGAGGATGTGGATGACTTCATTGACGAGGTGGCCGCTTCCTTCCAGCAGCTGGAGGCGGAGAGAAACAATGCGCTGAAGCACGCACAGGAGCTCACCGTGCAAAATGCTGAGCTTTCTGCGAAAAATGCCGAGATCCAGGAAAAATTGGCTATTCTTGCAAAAAAAATCGAGACCTACCGCGAGGATGAGGACGGGATCAAGGACGTACTGCTCAGCGCGCAAAGGCTGGCAAAGGATTCTGTTCAGGAAGCCAAGGATAAGGCGGCAGTCATTCTGCAGGATGCACAGGACAGCGCCAGAAGGATCACGGAAAACGCAAAAGCCGAGGCGGAGAAGGCCACCAGGCAGTACATGGTTCAGACAGAGGAAAAGAAGGAAGAACTGGAGGAAATGAAACGGCAGGTTTCCGCTTTCCGCGCTTCTTTGCTGGAGATGTATAAAAAGCATTTGGAGTGCATCAACCACATCCCCAATTTCCGCCAAAAGGAAAAAACGGAGGAAGAAGAGGAAGCTCCCACGGCTTCAGAGGTGTATGCGGAGCCGGTGAAGGAAGAACCGGAGGCTGAACCTGCTCCCGCCGCAGAGCCGGAGGCTCCCCAGCCGGAAAAGGTGGTTCAGCTTCCCAAGGAAACGCCCCATGAGCCCAGGGAGGCAGCCCGGCGTCCGGCGCCTGCTGAACAGACGCCGCAGCGGAAGCCCCAGCCTGCGCAGGCTCCTGTGAGCCATCAGGAAGAACACAGCCGTCCCACCCTGCATGACCGGGTGGATTACACGGTGGATCAGCGGCTTTCCCCGGAGGAAGAGGAAGAATTTCTGGATGACGATCTTTCCGATGTGGGGATCGACCTGAAAACCTACAGCAGCATTCCGGAAACGCTGAAGCACGAAAAAGAAAGCCATTTCAGCAATCTGGAATTTGGCGATGATGTGGACCTGGGAAAGAAAAAGCGTAAGAAATGATTTTGCGGGCGCAAATTCAGCAGGATTTGCGCCCTTTTTCATCGGATGTCTATGGGTATACTATAGGCGGCAAGGTCAAAATACAGGGAAAAGGATGGCTGCTTTTTGGAAGAAAGAAAACACGTTTCTCATTTTTTACGCGCCGCGGCACTACTGGGCGCCGCCGTGCTGCTGCTTGCGGTGGATATTGTCGCCAAACGCTGTGTGCTGCGGTATTTGAAGCCTACAGGGCCTATCACCTTGATCAATGGGCTTTTAGAGCTTTCCTATGTGGAAAATACCGGCGCGGCATTTGGACTTTTCAAAAACATGATGTGGCTGGTCGTCCTGATCACCGTGATCGCTGTAGCGGCTATTGTGGTGCTGCTGTTCCGTTATCAGAAGCATACTTTTTTCAGCTATGCGTCTTCCGCTTTGCTGATCGCGGGTGGGATAGGAAATCTTCTGGACCGGCTCCTTTATGGCTTTGTTGTGGATTATATCCATGTGCTCTTTTTTGATTATATCTTTAATTTTGCCGACTGCTGTGTCACAGTGGGTGCGGTGCTGTTTGTGATCCACGTGCTGCTGATCTCCCTGCGGGAAAAGCGAATGCAGGAGCAGGAGGAAACGAAGCCTTCCGCTTCGGATAATGCCGAATGAGCGGCGAAACACTTCTCCTGACGGTAGAGGAAGCAGGACTACGACTGGATAAATGGCTGGCAGAGCAGCTGGATGGAATGACGCGCTCCTCCATCCAGAATTTGATCCAGGCCGGTTTGGTGACTTGCGGGGGAAAGCCGCTGGCAAAAAGCGCAAAGCTGTCTCCCGGAGATGAGGTCACAGTAACGCTTCCCAAGCTGACGCAGCCCGATATTGAGCCGGAGCAGATCCCGCTGGATATCGTATATGAGGATGAGGACCTGCTGGTAGTCAATAAGTCAAAAGGCATGGTGGTCCATCCCGCGCCGGGGAATCAGACAGGTACTCTGGTGAATGCGCTTCTATCCCATTGTGGCGATTCCCTTTCCGGCATCAACGGCGTGGCAAGGCCCGGCATCGTCCACCGGATCGATAAAGACACCAGCGGCCTTTTGATCGTGGCAAAAAACGATTTTTCCCATGTTCGTTTGGCAAAGCAGATCCAGGCCCATACCTTTACCAGAGAATACAGCGCGGTGGTATACGGTATTGTAAAGCAGGAGCGGGGCATAGTGGATCAGCCCATAGGGCGCCACCCGGTGGAGCGAAAGAAAATGGCTGTTCTGCCGGATTCTCTCTCTGCCCGAAACGCAGTGACGCATTTTGAAGTGACAGATCGTTTTGAAGGCTTTACCCAGCTTCGGCTTCGCCTGGAAACGGGGAGGACCCATCAGATCCGGGTCCACATGGCTTCTTTAGGGCACCCTGTGGCCGGTGATCCCGTGTATGGTCCGAAAAAGGTGATCACAGCTCTGCACGGGCAATGTTTGCATGCGGGCCTGATCGGCTTTGTGCACCCCCGCAGCGGAGAATATTTGGAATTTGAAGCGCCTTTGCCCGACTATTTTACAGATTTTTTGCGGAAACTGCGTAAGCTGTAAAAAGGGGGATCAAAGCGCTTGGAAAAGAGGCCAGCTTATGGCGGAGAAAAAAGAAAAGAAGCCGGAGAGACAGCGTGCCTATATTGGCCTGGCACTTCTTTTTGTTCTTTTTGTCGCGGCAGTTATGGCCTTGGTGAAATTTCGCCTGGTTCACCCCGTGAATCTCTATGTGGTCTCAGAGCCATCCTCCTCCGAAGCCGTTTCTTCTCTGCCGGAGGAAGTGCTGGCCGAGAATACAAAGGAAATTTTCAGAGAGGTATTGGGAATGGGGGAAAAGAAGCATGTACCCGCCGTTTCTTCCAGTCCGCAAAAGTCTGAAGGATCCGCTGCCGCAACAGAAAAAATCAATATCAATACCGCAAATGCGGCGGAGCTGGAAAAACTGCCCGGGATAGGCCCAACACTGGCGGAACGCATTATTCAGTACCGAGAGGAAGAAGGACCCTTTTCCACAATCGAAGATATCATGGCAGTAAAAGGGATCGGCGAAAAGAAATTTGAAAAGCTCCGGGAATATATTGTTGTATCGTAGTAAAAATCCCTGCATGGAAAATTCCATGCAGGGATTTTCACAGATGCTAGATGCTGGATTCTGGATGCTGGAGAAGAGCAAAAGGCAATAAATGGGTACTTCTCTCCTGTCATCCTGTTTCCTTGTTTGTCATCCTGAGCGAAGCGAAGGATCTCGCCCTTTAATTGTTAGTCATTTGTTGTTAGTCCGAGCAAAGACACCCTCTCCTGTCATTCTGAGTCCCCCTACCTGTCATCCTGAACGAAGTGAAGGATCTCGTCCTTTGACCTTTATCCAGGGAAAAAGACCAAAGGACGAGATCCTTCGTCACTTCGTTCCTCAGGATGACAGCGTGGTAGGCAGTTCGATAAATTGGAATTTGGCTCATTAGTAATTAGCTGTAAGTAGTTAGTCGTTAGAAAAGAGCGTAACAGAAAAGGGGCACACGCACCACTGTCATTCTGAGACGAAGGCGAAGAATCTCGGCCATATCCCAGCCAGCGATTAAAAAGCCCTTCATGCGCTGGTTGCTGCTAATCGAGATTCTTCACTTTGTTCAGAATGACAGGAAGCAAGGGCGGCTGGTGTGTCAAACAATAATTTACTTCACAGAAAATCAGCAGCAGACAGCAAATCACCCTCGGCGGCTTTTGCAGTAGCGTTCCAGCACAGAAGCCACCTCGGCTCTTGTCGCTTTTCCCCTGGGATCAAGAACGCCGTTCACCTTTCCGGAAAGAATTCCTGTTTCCACCGCCCAGCAGAGAGCTGACCTTGCGTATCTGCTGGCGCCGGCGCTGTCAGTAAACTTTTCCAGGCTTCCATTGGTTTCCGGGCTTCCCGCATAGCGGTACAGCATACTTACCAGCTGTTCCCTGGTGATAGAGTCATCCGGGCCGAAATGGGTTTCATCGTATCCGGCGACTATGCCTTGTTCCGCCGCCCAGGCAATGGCTTCGGAATAGTACTCCCTGGGGTCTATATCGGTAAAGGGTGCGGATGTACTGATTTCCGGCTTTCCTTCCAGGCGATATAGGATCGCAGCAATCATGCCTCTTGTAGTGGCTGTATCCGGTGAGAAGGTTGTTTCTCCGGTACCAGCCATGAGACCCTGCTCATACGTGAATTTGACAGCGTTATAGTACCAGCTGCTTTCCGATACATCAGTAAAGGGCAGTTCTGTGATCGGCTGGGGTGGGTCCGGCGGCGTGGGAGTGGGCGGCATCGGTTCCTCCGGCTTTTCCACCTTCACCGTGCGGATGGCTTCGGTATGATTTCCCGCACCGTCTGTGGCGCTATACTTCACTGTGTAGGTTCCAGCTGTTTCGGTATCTACCGCCGAGGCGTCGATTTCCAGCTTGCTTTCGATTTCTTCGTCCCGATTATCCGTGACTTCCACACCCGGTTCTTCATATTCTTCTCCCAGCTTGAGGGAAAGGGGATTATCTCCCAGCAGGGTGATCACCGGTGGTTCTTTGTCGATCCAGTCCACCGCAGCGATCGCCGTCCCTTTGTTTCCCGCTTTATCCTCAAACTCAAAGGTGAAGCTGCCGTTTTCCGGGAAAGTATGGCTCAAACCACCTTCACTTGTCACCTTTGGGATAATTGTCAGGGGATAAGAAAGTACTTTCAAAAGGAACGGGCAGGAAATAGTCGGTATTTCCTGCCTGCCTTTTTGTGTACAGAAATGCGTCTCATCGTGAGACGCATTTCTGCTGGGGGATTACTTTTCTTCTGAATACAGAAAAATAAATTCCTCCTCTATTGTATCTTTGCCTTATGAGGGTCTATTAGCTCTTCAACCCCTACGCTGTGCTCTCACTTTTCAGTATCACTGGGGAAACAGATTTTCAGCTGCTTCCTGGCGGCTTCCATAAATTCCGAAACTGCCGTGCTTAAAGCGGCACAGCGTAAATATTCTTCACGGGAGGTTTCCGGTTCGGTGATATAGCGGTAAAAATCTTTGGCTTCCCAGCCCATCAGCTGGTATTTTTCGTCTTTGTCGCCGTGCAGCTGTTCTACGGTGCCGTCCTTGTGCCGCAGGCTGATCCCGGCCAGGCGGGAGATGGAATCCACGCTGACGGTTCCGTCTGTTCCCTGAAAATCGCTGTTTGCTCCGGCCTGTCCCATTTTGGAATAGGTGAGTGTTACAAGCTTTCCCGGGTAGCGCAGGGTAAGGATACCGCCGCCGTCTAAGCCGCTGGTGGTGGGGAAGGCGTCCGCGTGGATGCTTTCCGGCTTGCCAAATAGAGCCAGGGCGGGGTAGACGCAGTAAACGCCCAGATCCATGAGAGCGCCGGTTTCCAGCTGTGGGTTGAAAATATTGGGCAGCTCTCCGGCAAGATAGGCGTCCAGCTTGGAAGAGCGCTGGCAGAAATCCAGCTTTACCATGGTGATTTGGCCGATCCTGCTCAAGGCTTCCTCCAAAATCTTTCTCTGGGGAAGGTGAAGGTACATGATGGCTTCCAGAAAAATCAGGCCCTGCTTTTCCGCGATGCTTTGCAGCTCCCGTACTTTACTTGCCTGGGCGCACAAGGGCTTTTCGCAGATCACATGCTTGCCGTGCTCTAAAAGCAGCTTGCATTGGCTGTAGTGAAAAGCGTTGGGGCTTGCCACGTAAACGGCGTCTATTTCTGAAGAGCAGGCAAATTCCTCCAAGTCAGTATAAACAGTCCCGGCGCCATGCTTTGCGGCATAGGCCTCTCCACGCTCCCGAGAACGGGAATAAACGGCGGTCAATTCCCACAGGCCGCTGTCCTTCGCGCCGTGTATGTATTCGTCTGTGATCCATCCGGAGCCCACGGTACCAAAACGCAGCATAATTTATACCTCTTCCCAGTAGCGCTTTAAATTGGCAAGGCCGATACGCACGGCGTCGATCGGGTCCTCCATGCCTTCAAATTCAATGGCGATGGTATCGTCATAGCCCGCGGCCTTTAAGGTGCGCAGGCACTGCTTTACCGGCACATTGCCATGGCCGATGATCGTACCGCGCAGATAATTTCCGGCCCTGGTCTGGAAAGCGCCCTCGCCGGGGTCGGCGTCGTAAAAGCTCTTCCATACAAAATCCTTGGCATGAACATACTTGGTGTAAGGGGCTACACGGGCTACCGCAAGGGAAGGGTCCTCATCGGCGCACATAAAATTCCCCATATCGCAGAGCAAAGCGAAATTCGGGTGGTTGACCGCGTTGTACAGCTTTTCCACACGGTCGGAATCCTGGGAGAAAAAGCCGTGGTTCTCCGTCATGGTCATTACGCTCTTGGAGGCCGCGTACTCGGCCACTTCACGGATGGGCCCCACTAAAAGAGGAATAGCGCTGTCATAGCTGCCGCAGCGGGCGGCGTCCTTTGCGGAAAAGCCTGAGGTAACATCGTGGCGCATTCTGGGCGCGCCCAGCGCGGCGGTAAAATCTACATAAGCTTTTATCCGGGCAATCTCTTTTTCCGTATCTCCATCGCTGCCGTTTAAGAAATCGGCCCCAATGGCTACGGAAGAGATCTCAAGCCCATGCTTTGCTGCTTCCGCCTTGATCTCTTCCGCCCTTTTGGGCATTTCCTCAGGTGTGCAGTCCACATTGACAAAATCCACAACTTCAACGGCATCAAAGCCAAGCTCCTTTGCCTTTGCGATACACTCCATGGGAGTCAGCGCGCCGCTGCGGATAGATTTGAAAAAGCTGTACAGGCTTACTGAAAATTTCATACTGATCAATCCTTCACTTTTATTTTTTCAAAAACCAATGCAAAAACCAGTTTAGTCGCCAAAGCTGATGCCAATCTGCCGTGCAGCCTGGATCTCGCTGCAATCTACGGGAACAGACTTCAGCTTTCCTGCCACATCCTGAAGGGGAACGGGAACGGTATCGCCGTTTACCATGCCCACCATCACACCGAAACGCTTTTCTTTGATAAAGCGTGCAGCGGTAGCGCCCAATCTGGTGCAAAGCACGCGGTCATAGGCGCAGGGGCTGCCGCCGCGCTGGAAATGGCCGGGAACACAAACGCGGATCTCGTTATCGATCTTTTCCTGAAGCTCTTCGGCGATTCGATAAACGATAGAGGGGTGCTTAAAGTCCGCCCTGGCCTTTTTGAATTCCTTCTTGGAAAGGGCGGCCTCTTCCTTGGAGATGGCGCCCTCCGCAACGGCCAGAATGGAGAACTTCTTTCCCTTTTCAATGCGGTTGTTCAGCGTTTTGGCGATCTTGTTGATATCGTAGGGGATCTCCGGCAGCAGGATCACATCGGCCCCTCCGGCAATACCGGCGGACAGGGTAAGCCAGCCCACCTTATGGCCCATGACCTCCACAATGAAGATTCTTCCGTGAGAGGTGGCGGTGGTGTGGATGCAGTCGATCACATTGGTGGCGATCTCCACGGCGCTGTGGAAGCCAAAGGTGATATCCGTACCCCAAATATCGTTGTCAATGGTTTTGGGAAGGTGGATCACATTAAGTCCTTCCTCCCGAAGCAGATTGGCGGTTTTCTGGGTGCCGTTGCCGCCCAGGATCACCAGGCAGTCCAGCTTCATTTTCTTGTAGTTATCCTTCATGGATTTTACCTTATCCACGCTGTTTTCATCGATCACACGCATGGTTTTGAAGGGCTGCCGGGAGGTGCCGAGCAAGGTGCCGCCCAGGGTAAGGATACCGGAAAAATCAGATTCCTTCATCAGCTTATACTCGCCGAAAATCAGGCCCTTGTATCCATCTTTGATCCCATAGATTTCCACATTGTCGCCGAATTCCTCGTAAAGCCCTTTGGCAACGCCGCGAATGGCCGCGTTTAAACCCTGGCAATCTCCGCCGCTGGTCAGAATACCTACTCTTTTCATAAAATGCTCCTTCCTGAAAGTAAATAATAATTATCATGGAACAAGCTTTAAGCGCCTGTTTCGTCACTGGAATGAATGGGGATCAGGGGGCTGTCGGCCAAAGCCGGCTGGAGCTGTGCCAAGCGCTCCTGCGCCTGCTGGTAGAAAACGAGCTGGCTGCTGAAAGCGGGCTTGCCCCGGCGGTTGATATGGTGATAACTGGTGTTGGGGTTCATGACCCGGGCGTTGGTATTGTCCTGCAAGAAGGTATCCAGAATTTCAAAGGCACGCTGCTTCAGGTCTTCGTCTTCCACCGGAAATACCAGCTCGATCCTGCGGTCCAAATTTCTGGGCATCCAGTCCGCGCTGCCCAGATAGATTTTTGGGAACCCGGCGTTTTCAAACCGGAAAATGCGGCTGTGCTCCAAAAGCTGCCCGACAATGCTGATAACGGTGATGTTTTCACTGACACCCTCCAGGCCGGGGATCAGGCAGCAGATGCCACGAACGATCAGCCGGACCGGCACCCCCGCTTGAGAGGCCTCGTACAGTAAGGAGATGATCTCCGGATCTACCAGCGAATTCACCTTTGCGGTAATGCCGCAGGGAAGCCCTTGTCTGGCATTGACCGTTTCCGCCTTGATCATGCGGATAAAAAAGCTTCGCATGCCGTGGGGGGCCACTACAAAATGCCTGTATTCCGGCGGGCGGGAATACCCGGTGATCACGTTGAACAGGGAAGAGGCGTCCGCCCCGTATTGACTGTTGCAGGTGAAGAGCCCCAGGTCTGTATAGATTTTCGCGGTAGAATCGTTATAGTTTCCGGTGCCCAGGTGCAGATAGCGCCGAATGCCGTCTTCCTCCTGACGAACGACCAGGGCGATCTTGCAGTGAGTTTTCAGGCCGTGAAGGCCGTAGATCACGTGGCAGCCGGCTTTTTCCAGCTTGGTTGCCCAGTTGATATTGTTTTCCTCGTCAAAGCGTGCCTTCAGCTCCACCAGAACAGTGACCTGCTTGCCGTTTTCCGCCGCCTTGATCAGGGCCGCCACAATGGGGGAATTTCCGCTGACCCGATAAAGGGTCTGTTTGATAGCAAGCACATTTTCATCCTGTGCCGCCTGTTCGATGAATTGGACCACGCAGTCAAAGCTTTCATAGGGGTGGTGGACCATTCTGTCCTTTTCCCGGATGGCTTCAAAAATATCGTCGTATCCCCAAAAATCCGCGGGGGCCACAGGCCGGATAGGCTTGAAGCACATGGATTCAAAGCCGGATACACCGGCGAATTTTGAGAAAAAGGTCAGATCCAGCGGGCCGGGCAGCTGATAGATCTCATTTTTCTTGATCTTGAGCATTTCCGTAAGAAAGCTGCGAATATTTTTATCGCATTTCTGCAGCAGCTCCAAACGTACCGGTCGCCCGCGCTTTCTGCGCTTGATGGATTTTTTGACCTCACTCATAAAGTCTTCCGCTTCCTCGTCGATCTCCAGATCAGAGTCTCGCGTAATGCGGAAGGGGCAGGCGGCTTTGATATCGTGCAGCTCAAAAAGCTCCTCCAGCTTATGGATGATCACATCCTCCAAAAGCGTAAAGGCCCTTCCGTCACCGGAGGGCAGCTCCAGAAAACGGGGGAGAATAGAGGGTACCTGTACGATGGCAAAGCATTTTTCCCCTTCCTTGCTTTTCAGATACACGGCGATATTCAAGGATTTATTGGCGAGAAGGGGGAAGGGGCGGCTGCCGTCCACTGCCAACGGGGTAAGGACGGGGAACAGGACCCGCTTAAAATATTCGGAAAGATAGGCAAGCTGCTCCTCGTTCATTTCCTCACAGCTCAAAAAACGGATTCCCTGCTGCTGCAGCGCGGGAAGGATCGAGCGGTGCAGGCAGGAATACTGCTTTTCCATGAACTTGTGGGTTTTCTCTTCCAGCTCTGTGAGCAGCTCGTCGGGAGTGAGATCAAAGCCGTTTTTTTGCTTGTAGCCGGAGCTTACCTGGGCTTTTACGCCGGCAATGCGCACCATGAAGAATTCGTCCAGGTTTGATCCGGTGATCGCCAGAAACCGCAGACGCTCCATCAGAGGGTTCTCTTTTTTGGTGGCTTCCTCCAGCACGCGGGCGTTGAAATCCATCCAACTCAGTTCTCTGTTATAGTAGGGCATTTTCTTATCAGCCATAAAAACACCTCTTACAGTAATTCGAATTTTACGGAAAGCTCAGGGGAAAGGCCAAACACATCCTTGAAAAATTGGGCGGATTCGGAAAAAGCCCATTGCTCCAGCATAATATCCGAAGACACGGAGGCCTTAAATAAGACCCGATCCTCTTCCAAAGAGACTTTCAGTCCCCGCAGCTTTTCCCGATGAGATTTATCCAAGGCGTTCGCAATTCGGAAAATTGCGGCCAGCTTGGAGATAACAAGCTTTTCCTCGTTGCTGAGCCGGGAAAAATCCGGATCATTTTGTGTGGTGAGATTTGTAGAGATACTGCCGCTTACAAAGGCGACCTCCAAAACCTCGGCCTGACTTAAGCCGAACAAATCCATTCCCCGGATCAGGTCAAAGGTGCATCTGTTGTGCTGGCGCACACTGACAAAGCTGCCGCAGCTGTGCAGGATAGAGGCGAGCTCTAAAATCAGCCGTTTGGAGGGATCCAGGCCGTGAATGTGCTTCAGCTTGTCAAAGATCAGGCAGGAGCAGTCACGGATATACTGCGAATGAGAAAGATCGCCTCCAAACCGCCGTGCGATGGTTTTCGCGCAGGCAACGGCGCCCTTTCGGAAATATAAGGCGCGTTCCTCGTCGGCTTTAGGAGAAAGCATGCACCGGATCACCGCTTCAGAGATATCGGCGGTAGGGGCGCAGATGGTTTCCGCATCGGGACAGAAACGGAGCATCGCCTGATAGATTGAAAGAGATGTATGGAGAATGGCGGCGTCTCCTTCCTTCATTCCATACCGCAGCCCGATCCCCTCCGGGGTCAGGGCCTTCAAAGCGTCATACAGCTCAGACAGCCGCTTTGTGCCGAATTGATATACATTCTTTGTATACTTCGCCCCGCAGAGCTTTGCCACCAGATCGATCTGCGACCCGGTGAGGATCAAATTTCGAATGGAAAATTCGGAAATGGCGATCCGGCTCAGGATCGTATCCAAATATTCTTCTACCACCGTGTGAAAGTCCTCAGCGGAATTTCGCATTTTGTGCAGGATCTCGTGAAGCTTGAGGGCGCCGATGGAAATGTTCTGAAAATAATTGACCTTAGAACCGTCGTATACCGCAATGCCGATGCTGCCGGAGCCCACATAGGCAATGACCGAATTGCCGGGCCGCAAAAACTCAGCTTCTTTCAGCTTCATGGCGATTTCAGAATAGATATAGGCCTTTTCCTGGCTGTCCTCCAGAACCGTTACATCGAGAGCGTTGCGCACTCGAAGCTGGTCTACGGCAAGAGAGCGGTTCTGCGCGTCCCGCAAAGCCGTGCAGGAAATGACCTTGGGCTTTTGCACCCGGTAGCTCAATAAGGCGGAGGTGTATTTCCCCAAAACACTCGAGAGCTCCCGCAGGCTCTCAAAGCTGATATTTCCCGTTTCAAATACGTCATATCCCAGCCTTACCGGGTATTCCAGCGAATCCAGAGTGGAAAGCTCTCCCTTGGTCAGCTGAGAGACCCGCATGTGTACGGTATTGCTTCCTATTTCGATCACCGCCGCGGTGTTCGCGCTGCTTTTTTTATTCAAAAGATCCCCTCCTGAAGTCTGTGTATCGCCTTCAGCTTTTCCTCTTGTGAGAAAAGAAGCAAAGCCTGCGTTGAATTTCAAAAAAATTGTGGGCTTTGCGTTATTATACCAAATTATACTGGGAGATTCAAATAGATTTTTGGAAAAAAAGCCCATTTTTTCCCAGCTTTTTTCCTGAGGCAATTTTTTTGAAAAATGGGGTTGATTTTTTTTTCAGAATTCGGTATAATAGGTAAGCCGTCAGGATATGGAGAGGTATTCTAATTGGTAAGGAGCCACATTGGAAATGTGGTGTGCCGCAAGGCATTGTGCGTTCGAGTCGCATCCTCTCCGCCAAGAAGAAGGCGTCGGAGGTTATTCCGATGCCTTTTCTTTTATTATTTTGAAACCGGGGTGGAAAAGCATGCCCAGAAAAATAGAAGCTGAGCTGACCACCATGTGTATGGTCACAAAGGGCAGCAGGATCCTGGTGCAGAACAGGCAGGGCCACGGCTGGCCTGGGATCGCGTTTCCGGGGGGCCACCTGGAAAACGAAGAATCTGTTACAGATTCTGTGATCCGGGAGGTTTATGAGGAAACCGGGCTTACCATTTCCTCACCGCGCCTTTGTGGGATCAAGGATTGGTACTCAGATGAGGGCTTCCGTTATATCGTGTTTCTTTATCGAGCGGAAGACTTTTCCGGAGAGCTGAAGGCCTCGGAAGAAGGGGAGGTCTTTTGGGCAGAGCGCAATGAGCTGCCCGGTATGAATTTGTGCAGAGGAATGGAAGAGACCCTTCAGGTTTTCTTTGACGATGCTCTTTGCGAGCTTTATTATGGAGATAACGATTCGTATCAGCTTTTTTGAATAGAGTAAAATTTGAGGAAAAGAGGCAATATTTATGAAGCATCAGGAAGTGTCCGCGTTTTATAAAGACCTATCCGCCTATGCCGGCAAAACGGTAACTGTATGCGGCTGGGCTCGTTCGATCCGAGATTCCAAAACGCTGGGCTTTATCGATTTGAACGATGGCAGTTCTTTTAAAGGCGTTCAGGTGGTTTTCGAAGACGGAAAGATCGATAATTTCAAGGAGATCGCTTCCCAAAATGTTGGGGCGGCTCTGGTCGTTACTGGTACGCTGATCGCCACGCCGGAGGCGAAGCAGCCTTTTGAGATCCATGCGGAGAAAATTGAAGTGGAAGGCCCTTCCACACCGGAATATCCCTTGCAGAAGAAGCGCCACTCGGTAGAATATCTGCGCACCATCGCCCATCTGCGGCCCCGTACAAATCTGTACAGCGCGGCGTTCCGTATTCGTTCCGCCGCCGCCATGGGCATACACCGGTTTTTCCAGGAGAATGGGTTTGTGTACTGCCATACGCCCATCATCACCGCCAGCGACTGCGAAGGCGCGGGGGAGATGTTCCAGATCACCACGCTGGATCTGGATCATCTGCCGAAAACGGAAGATGACCAGGTGGACTACAAGCGGGATTTCTTCGGCAAGCACACCTCTCTGACCGTTTCCGGCCAGCTGGAGGTGGAGTGCATGGCCCAGGCCTTTGGCAAGGTCTATACCTTCGGCCCCACCTTCCGTGCGGAGAATTCCAATACCACCCGGCACGCTGCGGAGTTTTGGCAGATCGAGCCGGAAATTGCCTTTGCCGATCTGAACGATGATATGGATGTGATCGAAGGGGCCATTAAATACGTGATAAACTACGTGCTGGAAACCTGTCCGCAGGATATGGAATTC
Organism: Bacillota bacterium; assembly: GCA_021771115.1. Lineage (GTDB taxonomy): Bacteria > Bacillota > Clostridia > Oscillospirales > Acutalibacteraceae > Acutalibacter. The sequence continues at coordinate 52,091 of JAETPP010000003.1, forward strand.
TGCAACACCTTTGTGGATAAGGGACTTATCGAGCGGCTGCGGCATGTGGCGGATTCCGATTTTGTGCGGGTGTCTTACACCGATGCCATCAAAATCCTGGAGCAGCACAACGATGAATTTGAATTCAAGGTCTCCTGGGGCGTCGATATCGCCACAGAGCACGAGCGCTATCTCACCGAAAAGCATTTCGGCAAGCCGGTGTTTGTCACCGATTATCCCAAGGAGATCAAATCCTTCTATATGCGCTTAAACGACGATGGAAAAACAGTGGCCGCCACGGACCTTCTGGTGCCGGGTATCGGAGAGCTTGTCGGGGCCAGCCAGCGGGAAGAGCGGTACGATGTGCTGCTGAACCGTATTCATGAGCTTGGCATGAAGGAAGAAGACTACTGGTGGTATCTGGAGCTGAGAAAATACGGTGGCACCAAGCATTCCGGCTTCGGCATTGGCTTTGAGCGGCTTGTCATGTATCTTACCGGCATCGAAAACATCCGGGACGTGGCGCTGTTCCCCAGAACTCCCGGTGCGGTGGAGTTTTAGTTGTTAGTAATTGGTAATTAGTTGTTAGACAAGGGCGGAGGGCTTCCGGAAATTTGGAAGTCCTCCGCCCTTGTTATGGAAAGACAGCTTATTCTTTTCCGTTCCAGCAATAAGTGCACAGCTTGCACTTGTCTATCCCCACGGAATCCATCAGGTCATCCAGCCGGTGGTAGCGCAGGGAGGTGAAGTTCCTCTTTTTTCCGATCAGGTCTACCATGGTCTGGTATTCCGGTGTTTCAGGGTCGGCGTATTTTTCAATATCCTCTGGCTCCGCGGTTCCCTCCATTTCCTGAATGACACGGCGGGTGGCAAGCTCTGTCAGAGAAGTGGAACGGGAGAAGTTCAGATATTTGCAGCCATAAAGCAGCGGCGGACATGCCGGGCGAACATGTACCTCCTTTGCGCCGCTCTGATACAGAAAATCTGTGGTTTCCCGCAACTGTGTGCCGCGAACGATGGAATCGTCGATCAAAAGCAGGCTGCGGTTGCGGATCAGATCGTGAACGGGGATCAGCTTCATCTTCGCAATGAGATTCCGGTCGCTTTGCACCGTGGGCATGAAAGAACGGGGCCAGGTGGGCGTATATTTGATCAGCGGGCGGGAGAAGGGAATGCCGGATTCGTTGGCATAGCCCACGGCATGAGCCGTGCCGGAATCGGGAACGCCTGCCACAATATCCGGCTTGGCGTCATCACGCTTTGCCAGCATGGCGCCGCACTGATAGCGCATTTGTTCTACGCTGACGCCCTCATACGAGGAAGAGGGATAGCCGTAATACACCCACAAGAAGGTGCAGATCTTCATTTCTTTTCCCGGGGCGGCCAGGGTAACGGCGCCCTCCTGCGTGATCACTGCGATTTCGCCCGGCCCCAGCTCTCTGGCGTCTGTATAGCCTAAGTTCAGATAGGCAAAGCTTTCAAAAGAGACACAGCAAGCATTTTCCTTTTTGCCGATCGCCACAGGAGTGCGGCCCAGCTTGTCCCGGGCGGCATAAATTCCCTGAGGGGTCAAAAGTAGCATGGTCATGGAGCCGGAAATGGTTTTCTGTGCATACTGAATGCCCTCGATCAGATTGTCCCGCTGGTTGATGAGAGCGGCCACCAGCTCGGTGGCGTTGACGTCGCCGCCGCTCATCTCCAGAAAATGGGAATACCCGCTTTTGAAAAGCTTTTGCACGATCTCCTCTATGTTGTTGATCTTGCCGACGGTGACAATGGCATAGGTGCCGTGGTGCGAACGCACGATCAGGGGCTGGGGTTCATAATCTGAAATACAGCCTATTCCGATCCGCCCTTGCATAGCGGAAACGTCTTTATCAAATTTTGTGCGAAACGGGGAGTTCTCAATATTGTGGATCGCCCGGTCAAAGCCCCGCTTTTCGTCATAGACCGCCATTCCGGCGCGCCTGGTTCCCAAATGGGAATGATAGTCCGTGCCGAAAAACAGATCAAACATGCAGTCTTCCTTTGAAGCTACGCCAAAAAAACCACCCATTTTTTCTGTGCATCCTTTCTGAAATCAGAGATACGATGGGCCGGCAAAACAAGTCTGATGCTTTTCAAGCCCCAAAAAACAAATGATGGCTCAAAATTTTTTCAAGACAGCAACGGCCCTTTCCGTTGCCATTATAGCACAAGCAGCCGCTCTCCTGCAATTTTTTTCACGGTTTCAGTGGGGTGCACAGAAATTAGGAAAAAGAGGGCGGCGAATCATGCAAAATGTAAAATTTGCAAGATTTTATAAATCGACTTGCATTTTTTTGGCAAACAGAGTAAAATATATCACGTTTGATGTCTTAAAATGATGATTTTATCAGTGCTTCGATTCAAAACGAAATAACGGTAAGGAGATACCCTGATGAAGCTGACAGCGATGAAGAAGGAAGAGATCCAGAAGATCAACCAAGAGGCGGTATGCCAATACGAAGCTTTCAAAAGCAAAAAACTTCAGCTCAATATGGCCAGAGGAAAGCCCTGTGCAAAGCAGCTGGATCTGGCGCTGGGTGTGCTGGAGGCATTGCATGCCCGGAGCGAATTTGCCAATTCCAACGGAGATGATTGCAGGAATTACGGCGTGTGGAACGGCTTGCCGGAAATGCGGGCCATCTTCAGCGATATGCTGGGTGTGCCCGCCGACCAGATCGTTTTGGGCAACAACTCCAGCCTGCAAATGATGTTTGACTGCATTTCCCAGGGATACACCCATGGCTTCGGCGGCTGTGAGCCCTGGTGCAGGCAGAAAAAAGTAAAATTTCTCTGTCCTGTCCCCGGATATGACCGTCATTTTGCCGTGACCGAGTATTTTGGGATCGAAATGATTCCCATTCCCATGCTGAAAACCGGACCGGATATGGACATTTTAGAGGAGCTTGTCAATAAAGACGAAACAGTGAAGGGCTGCTGGTGCGTTCCGAAATACTCCAATCCTACGGGGATCACGTATTCCGATGAAACCGTTCGCCGGTTTGCGGCGCTTCGCCCTGCGGCCAAGGACTTCCGTATCATATGGGATAACGCCTATTGTGTCCATGATTTGACCGATACGCCGGATACTCTTCTGAATCTCTACGAGGAATGTGTCAAGCAGGGGACGGAGGACTATGTATTTTTCTTTGCCTCCACCTCCAAAATCTCTTTCCCCGGGGCGGGAGTTTCCGCCTTGGCGGGCAGCCCGAGGAATATTGCGGATATCAAGAAACGCATTTCCGCACAGACGATCGGGCCGGATAAGCTGAACCAGCTTCGCCATATTTTGTTCCTGCACGATATCAGCGGCGTGCACGAGCTGATGCAGGGGCACCGGGAGATCCTGGAGCCGAAATTCCGCCTGGTGGAAGCTGCGCTGGAGAAGGAGCTGGGAGATTTGGGGATCGCAAAATGGAGCAAGCCCAACGGCGGCTATTTTGTGAACCTGGATGTGATGAACGGCTGCGCAAAGAGAGTTGTTTCCCTGTGTAAAGAGGCCGGGGTGATCCTGACGGACGCGGGCGCCACCTTCCCTTACGGCGCCGACCCCAACGACAGCAACATCCGCATCGCGCCCACCTTCCCGCCGGAGGAGGAGCTTTCTCAGGCCATGGAGCTTCTGTGTATCTGTGTTCGGCTGGCAGCTTCGGAAAAGCTGCTTTTTGAGCGGACTTAAAGAGCAGGGTGCCTCTCTATTTTTCAGGGGCGGCTTCACAGCTTTTCGCTTCGTTTTCGATCACCGCGGGCAGCGCCCCGGTTTCCCGAAAAACAGAATACAGCATGAAAAGCCCCATGATATAAAACAGGATCCAGAGGCTTTTTCCCGCCAGGGAGAAATATATGGCAGCCAGCATTGCAAGCGGGTGTATCTTGATGGTAGAGGAGATCAGCCTGGGCTCCAGGATCTGGCGGATCAGGCTGATGATCCCCCAGCCGATCAGGATCCCCAGGGCTTTAGCGTACTGTCCGATCAAAAGCTGATACAGGATCAGCGGAAGAAAAACAAAGCCGGGCCCTAAAACCGGCAGAACATCGGCCACTGCTGTAAAAAACGCCGTGGATAACGGATAGGACAGCGACAGGATCTTCAAGATCACATACGTTTCACAAAAAGTGATAAAATAGAGAAAGAGATAGGAAAAAATATACTTTTGACCAACGCCGCCGGTGCTTTTGGCGGCGGTTTTCATGTGCGCTGCCATGGTGCTGCTGAACAGAGCCTTCAGCCAACGCTTCAGCTTTTCCAGATCTCTGGCAAGGAAGAAAGCCGATACCACAGTGACGATCAGCATGGTGATGACTGCGGGCAAGGAAGAGAAAAAATTCAGTACCACACCCAGAAATCCCAGTATGAGATCCATGCTCTTTTGCAGCTGCTCTAAAATCGCTTCTTTGTTTTGCTCCCAGAAGCTCAAATCAAATTTTTGCAGGTATTCTCCGATTTTGTTCAAAAAGTTCGATACGGGCTGAGAAAATTCCGCAAAGCCGTTCTCGGAAGCTTGCATGAGAAAAGCGGTGATCTCCTGCACGGCTATCACGCTGAGAACGATGAGCGCTGTAAATAGCGCGGCAAGAAATACAAACACCGTTGCCGCTGTGGCCGCCCCGTGATTCCAGTGAAATTTCCGTTCCAGAAACCTGATGGCCGGCTGTACAAAAATCGCGATCAGCAGGCCAAGCAGAAAGGGCAGCG
>JAETPP010000148.1 GCA_021771115.1 Bacillota bacterium
TTAGCACTCACCCTTGGCTTTCTCGCCTGTCGGCTCGGTCGGTTCGCGTCAACGGTCTCAGCTGTCGCTTCGGTCGGGTCAGAACGGTCTCCACCGGAGACCTTCCCCCCACCGGGACGCGCTCACCCCTGAAAGGGGGGCTGTCAGCCGAAGGCTGACTGAGGGGTTCCGTGGGAGAAAGCGTATAAATCTAGCTTTTATAAAATTTTGTAGCGAGCTGGAACCCTTCCACCGCCTATCGGCGGTCCCCCTCCCCTTTCAGGGGAGGCAAGGGTAGTTGCCCTTTAAGGTAGTAAGCTAAATAATACAGCGGCCCTTTGGCTCTCCTTATGGAATAAGGGGAGCTGTCACGGCAAAGCCGTGACTGAGGGGATCAGAAACTAGCGGTTCTATGGCGCTTTCTGCGTAAAACCGATCCCTTCCGTCATGCTGGCGCATGGGTCTCGCCTGTCGGCTCGGTCGGCGCTAGACGGTCTCCACCGGAGATCAGCGCCCCCGCAGGCTGCGAAGCAGACTGTTTCCCCTCTGCAAGCAAGGGGAGGCAAGGGTTTCTGCCTTTTAAGTAAATCACAGCAGGAAAGCACAGCAAAAAAGCGGCTTTTGCAAGCCGCTTTTTCTAATTTATTGAATTCATTTTCAGCAGAAAGGGTTCTCGCTGGGATAGAGCATGCCCTTGGGCTGGTTGAAGCCGATTTCGGAAACGCCCAGGTACTTGAAGACCTCAAACAGGGCCTTGCCGTGATGGCCGAAGGCCACGGCTCCGTGGTGGGGGTAGTTCTTCTCGATGAGCACATGGCGGTAGAACCGGCCCATTTCCGGAATGGCGAACACGCCGATGCCGCCGAAGGAGCGGGTGGCAACGGGCAGCACCTCGCCTTCTGCCACATAAGCCCGCAGGATGCTGTCCGCGGTGCTTTGCAGGCGGAAGAAGGTGATGTCGCCGGGGGTGATATCTCCCTCCAGGGTACCCTGGGTGACCTCCTCCGGCAGGGTGCGGGCCATGATCATCTGATACTTCATGGTGGGCTTGCAGAGCTTTTTGGAGCAGGTGTTGCCGCAGTGGAAGCCCATAAAGGTATCGGAGGGCGCATAGGGGAATTTACCCCGGATCTCGCCTTCAAACATATCCTTGGGCACGGTGTTGTTGATATCCAGCAGGGTGACGATATCGCCGCTGACGCAGGTGCCGATGAATTCGGACAGGGTGCCGTAAATATCCACCTCGCAGGAAACGGGGATGCCTCTGCCTGTCAGGCGGGAATTCACATAGCAGGGCACAAAGCCGAACTGAGTCTGGAAGGCGGGCCAGCACTTGGTGGTGAGGGTCACGTACTTCCGATAGCCCTTATGGGCCTCGATCCAGTCCAGCAGGGTGATCTCATACTGAGCCAGCTTCTCCAATATTTCAGGCTTCTGATTGCCTTCGCCCAGCTCCCGCTCCATATCCGCCTTCACTTCGGCGATACGGGGGTCTCCCGCGTGCTTGTGGAAGGCTTCAAACAGATCCAGCTCGGAATTTTCCTCGATCTCCACCCCCAGGTCATACAGCCGCTTGATGGGGGCGTTGCAGGCCAAAAAGTTCAGAGGCCGGGGGCCGAAGCTGATGATCTTCAGATCCCGCAGGCCCACAATGGCCCTGGCAATGGGAAGAAACTCGTGGATGCGGTCGGCGCACTCCACAGCGTCCCCCACCGGGTTTTCGGGAATATAGGCCCTGATCTCCCGGAGCTTCAGGTTGTAGCTGGCGTTCAGCATGCCGCAGTAGGCGTCGCCCCTGCCGCCGATCAAATCGTCTCCGCTTTCCTCAGCGGCGGCGATAAACATGGCGGGACCGTCAAAATGCTTGGCTAAGAGCGTTTCGGAGATCTCCGGGCCGAAGTTGCCGAGATACACCACCAAGGCGTTGCACCCGGCCTTTTTCACATCTTCCAGCGCCTGCACCATGTGGATCTCGCTTTCCACAATGCAGATGGGGCACTCGTACACGCTGGCGCTCTCCGCGCTATACTTTTCAGAGAAGGCCTTCATCAGCGCCTTCCGGCGGTTTACGGAAAGGCTTTCCGGGAAGCAGTCTCTCGAAACAGCCACCACGCCTATTTTTATTTCCGGTATGTTGCTCATATGATTTCCTCCCAGTTTCGTATTAGCTATCAACTCTATCATAATGCAGAGCGGAGGAAAAAGCAATCTTTTTTAGATACTGGATGCTGGATTCTGGATGCTGGATGCTGGACTATGGCGGCGCCTTCGGCGCAATAAAGGAAGGGCAAGGCTTCTTGTCTGTCATCCTGAGGAGCGTAGCGACGAAGGATCTCGCCCTTATTCCCTGGGTAAAGGGCAAAAGGACGAGATCCTTCGGGCTCTGCCCTCAGGATGACAGAGAAGGGCAGGATGACAGGTATGGGCTAATTGCTAATTACTAACTCCCCTCCTGCCGCGCAATGCTCCGCTTCAGCCAGTTCATGCGGAGGTAGTAGACGAGAAACACCACGGCGGTCACCACCCAGGTGACGGGGTAATTCATGGCCACCATCTGCATGGTGGGGTACAGGGGCACCGCCACGGCGATCCAGAGAATGCGCAGGCCGCACACGCCGAAGCAGGTGATCAGCATGGGCTGCAGGGCCTCCCCCGCGCCCCGGATGGCGCCGGAAAGGATCTCGATAAACACATAGGTAAAATAGGAGGGCGCCAGCACATGGAAAAAGTCCTGCCCGATGGAAATGACGGCCTCGTCCGCCGTAAAGAAGCGCAGCAGCCGGCCGCCGAAGAAAAATACCACGGCGGAAAGGGCGATGGTGGAGCTCAGCGCCATGAGAAGGCAGACCCGGGTGCCTCTTTTTACCCTGTCATATTTTCCCGCGCCGAAGTTCTGGCCCGCGAAGGTGGTAATGGAAATGCCGAAGGCGCCCATCACCATCCAGATAAAGCCGTCTATTTTTCCGATGGCCGCCCAGGAGGCGATGGCGTCCGTGCCGAAGGAATTGATGGAGGCCTGGATCAGCAGGTTCGAAACGGAATACAACACGGACTGGGCCCCAGCGGGCAGGCCGATCCGCAGTACATTCTTAAAAATATCCCGGTGAAAGCGGATCTCTTTCAGCACCACCCGGTAAGAATCCCGGGTCAGCAGCAGCCGGAGCATCACCAGCACCGCGCTTACCACCTGGGAAAGCACGGTGGCCAGGGCCACGCCGAACACATCCCAATGAAAGGCCACCACAAACAGCAGATCCAGCACGATATTGACCAGGCAGCAGACTATCAGCACATACAGGGGCATTTTGCTGTCCCCGATGGCCCGAAGGATACCGGTGCCCACATTGTAGATCAGGCAGGCGATCACTCCCGCGTAGTACACGTTGATATAGGTCAGCGCCCCGTCCAGAATATCCGCCGGCACGCCCATCAGCACCAGGGCGGGCCGGGAGGTGAGGATCCCCACCACGGTGAGAAGTACCCCTCCCGCAAGTGCCAGGGCCATGGAGGTATGTACCGCCTTGCTGACATTTTTCCCGTCCCCGCCGCCGTAAAACTGAGAAATGATCACCGTGGCGCCGGAGGCAAGGCCCACAAAGAAGCCCACCAGGAGGTTGATGAGCGTGCCGGTGGTGCCCACGGCGGCCAGCGCCTCCTTTCCCACATACTGCCCTACGATCACCGTGTCCACGGTGTTATACAGCTGCTGGAAAAAGGTGCCGATCAAAATGGGGAAAAAGAACCCCAAAAGCTGCTTCCAGATCACGCCCTCTGTAATACTGTTTGCTCCGTTTTTCATCTCACTCAAGACCCTTTTCTCGTTCCAGATTTTCCTGCCGCCAGCCCTTGGAGCGGGACAAAGCGTGCATTCTGATAAAATAGGAGATCACCAGAAGCACCGCCGCGCCCAGCCACGCGCCTACCTCCGCGTAGAAAATGCCCTCTTCCCCGATGATAAGGGGCAGAAGCAGGGCCACCCCGATGCGCATTGCCATTTCCACAAAGCCGGATACCATGGGGATCACCGTATCCCCCAGGCCCATCAGGGCAGCGCGGTAGATGTGGAGCATGTATAAAACCGGCAGGCATACGCTCATGATCGCCAGGTAATGGAAGCCGATCTGCAGGGAGGCCTCCACCTCCTCCGGCGTGCCGGAAATAAAGAGGCCCAAAAACACCTTTCCGAACAGCAGCATACAGCCCATGATCACCGCCGAGGTGATCAGTGCGATCACAGCGGCGCTGCGCATGCCCTGCTTGATCCGCTGTAAGAGCTTTGCGCCCAAATTCTGCCCTACATAGGAAGTGACCGCGTAGCCGTAAGAGGTGGCGGCGATCTCCAAAATGCCGTACAGCTTATTGGTGGCGGTAAAGCCCGCGATAAACAGCATGCCGTACCGGTTGATGACAGACTGCACCACCATGCCGCCCACGGAAATAATGCCGTTCTGCAAAGCGACGGGGGCGCCCAGCTTCAAAAGGGAAGCCGTCATCTGCCGGGAAGGCAGCAGATCCTTCTTTTCCAGCTTGATAAAGGTGACCTTCCGCACATTGAAAAAGCAGTAAACGCCGGAAAACACCTGGGCGATCACGGTAGCCGCCGCCGCGCCGGCGATCCCCCAATGGAACCCCATAACAAACAGCAGGTCCAGCCCCACGTTGATCAGCGCTGCCACGATCATAGCGTAAAGAGGCGTTTTGCTGTCTCCCAGGGCCCGAAGGATGGCGGCCAGGAAATTATAGGCGGTGATCACGGGAATCCCCGCGAAGATGATCCGCAAATACAAGAGAGAATCCCCCATAATATCCTCGGGGGTGTTCAAAAGCCTGAGCACAGGCCCGGCGGAAAGCTGGCTCAGCGCCAGGATCAGCACGGAGGAAAGGGCGCACAGGGTCAGAGAGGCGCTCACAGACCGGGAAAGCTCCCGGTGGTCCCCCGCCCCGAAGTATTGCGCCATCAAAATGGAAAAGCCCTGAGGCAGCCCCTGCACGATACCCAGCACCATCCAGTTCAGCCAATCCGCCGCGCCTACCGCGGCAAGGGCCTTGACCCCCACTACCTGTCCCACCACGGCGGTATCCACCACCGTGTAAAGCTGCTGGAACACATTGCCCGCCATGAGCGGCAGGGCAAAGGAAAGCAGCAGCCGAACAGAAGAGCCCTCTGTCATATTCCGAATTCTCTGTGCCATGAAACGCTTCCTTCCGAAATGAGTTGTGAGTTTTGGATGCTGGACTGCGGCGGCGGTTGCACCGCTGGCGCTCGGGAACCCTCCTGGTGCGGGAGGCAAGTTTCCTGCCCGACCAAGGAAAAGCGGTAAATTATTGTTTAGCACACTAACGACCCCCACACACTGTCATCCTGAGGAAAAAGGCGCTTTGCGCCTTCCTGACGAAGGATCTCGGCCAGTAGCAACCGGCACATAAAGAGGAATTTATAGCCACTGGCTGGGATATAGCCGAGATTCTTCACCGCTGTCTCACCTGTCGGTTCGGTCGGTTCGCACCAGCGTTCCACCGGAACGCGCTCACCGGTTCAGAATGACAATGAGAGGAAGAGGCTGGGTCGGGCCG
>JAETPP010000149.1 GCA_021771115.1 Bacillota bacterium
GCTTGGGAACAGAGTTTGCTCTGGTGACCCAGGGCTTTCATATGTACCGCGCCCTGAAGCTGGCGGAAAGCGCGGGGCTTACGCCCTACAGTCTGGTGGCGGATACCGACCCGATCCTGCTGCCGGAATACTACGGCAGGGAGCTGCTGTCTTTGACAAAGTGGCATTTGGAACGGCTGATTTTGGAATAGAAAAAGGAGCTTGTGACAATGACGATACTGCTGAAGCGAGCCAGGATCATCGACCCCTCTCAAGGCCTTGACATGACAGGCGATATCCTGATAGCAAACGGGAAAATTTCCGGGATAGGAGAGGATCTGTTTTCCAAAAGTGACGATGGGACGGAGATCCTTGACTGCGCCGGCCTGATCGCCGCCCCCGGCCTTGTGGATCTGCACGTGCATCTCAGAGACCCGGGACAGACCCATAAGGAGGATGTGTTTTCCGGCTGCCGGGCCGCCGCCGCCGGGGGCGTTACCAGCCTTTTAGCCATGCCCAATACCACCCCGCCCATGGATTCCCCGGAAAGGGTGGAGGCGCTTTTAAGCAAAGCGAAAGACGCTGACGCCGCCGTTTATACTGCCGCCTGTATCACAGAGGGCCTGCGCGGAGAAAAGCTGACAGATCTTGCCGCACTGAGAAAGGCCGGGGCCATTGCTTTGAGCGACGACGGCCAGCCGGTCAAAAATACCGCCTGCCTGTTGGAAGCACTGAAGCGCGGGACAGAGCTGGGCATGACAGTTACCGCCCACTGCGAGGATAAATTTTTGGCGGAGGGCGGCCTCTTAAACGAAGGGGAGGTTTCCCGGCTGCTGGGCTTGAAGGGGATCCCCAACGCCGCGGAGGATTGCGGCACCGCCAGGGAGATCGCGGCGGCGGCTTCCGTAAACGCTCCCATCCACATCTGCCATGTGAGCACAAAGGGCTCCGTAGAGCTCATTCGGGACGCAAAGCGCCGGGGCGTGCGAGTCACGGCGGAAACCTGCCCCCATTATCTGCTTCTCACAGAGGAGGCTCTGCGAAAGCGGGACGCCGATTACCGCATGAACCCGCCCCTGCGCACAGAAGAGGATAGGCAGGCTCTGCTGGAGGGCTTAAAGGACGGCACCATCGACGCCATTTCCACAGACCACGCGCCCCATACGCCGGAGGAAAAAGAGGATTTTCTCACAGCGCCCAACGGCTCTATCGGCATGGAAACTTCTCTGGCGGCGTCCCTCACCGCACTGGAGGGCGTGCTTTCCGTCAGTGAGGTGGTCGAAAAAATGAGCTGCGCTCCCGCCCGTATTTTAGGGATTCCGGCGGGAACGCTGGCAATCGGCGCAAACGCGGATGTTGTCCTGTTCGACCCCCGGCGGAAATGGACGGTAGAGGAAAACGCCCTTCACGGCAAAAGCAAAAACACACCCTTTAAGGGCATGACGCTGCAAGGCAGAGTGCTGACCACCATTTTCCACGGCAGAAAAGTATACGATATCAGGTAAGGAGAAACAGATATGGACAAATTACTGGAAAAGATCGCGGAAAAGCAGAACCCCACCGTGGCGGGGCTGGATCCGAAGCTCAGCTATATCCCGGAGTATTTGAAAGTGGAAAGCTATGCAAAATACGGCAAAACTCTGGAAGGCGCGGCAGATGCCCTGCTTTCCTTCAACAAGGGCCTCATCGACGCCCTGTGTGATATCGTTCCGGCGGTAAAGCCCCAGGCCGCCTACTATGAAATGTACGGCTGGCAGGGGGTCAGGGCCCTGGCGGAGACCATCGCCTATGCAAAGGAAAAGGGCATGGTCGTGATCACCGATGGAAAGCGCAACGATATCGGAGCCACCATGCAGGCCTATGCCGCCGCTCACCTGGGCGTTACCGAGGTGGAGGGGGAGAATGTGGAAGCCTTCGGCGCGGATCTGCTCACCGTCAACGGCTACCTTGGCTCCGATGGAATCAAGCCTCTTCTGGAGGTCTGCAAGGCAAGGGATAAGGGGATTTTTGTGCTGGTCAAAACCTCCAATCCCTCCTCCGGAGAATTGCAGGACAGAGAGCTGTCAGACGGCGTCACCATTTACCGCGCCATGGGCGATATGTGTGAAGGCTGGGGAAAAGAGCTGCCCGGAAAATACGGTTATTCCGGCGTGGGGGCTGTGGTAGGGGCCACCTATCCCGCCCAGCTGGGGGAACTGAGAGCGGCGCTGCCCCACACCTTCTTCCTGGTGCCGGGCTATGGAGCCCAGGGCGGCGGGGCAGACGATGTCGCCCCCGCCTTTGACAGAAACGGCCTGGGCGCCATCGTCAATTCCTCCCGGGGCATCCTGTGCGCCTGGCAGAAGGAAAACTGTAAGCCGGAGGACTATGCTGAAGCGGCCAAAAGAGAAGCGATCCGCATGAGAGATGAGATCGTGAAGCGGATCGGGATGATCCGGCTTCCGTAAGGGAAGAGGAACCTGCGATGAATGAAATAGTTTTGAAAATCCCCACTGTGGAATATGCGGAACAGATCATGGCATACCGTCGGGAGTTTCTGGAAGCCGGCGATGAATTGGACGGCTGTTGCGGTCTGCACAAATTTGAGAGCTTTGAAGAATGGCTAGCAAAGGTGAAAAAACTGAGCTCCCCTGAGACTTGTCCCAGGGACCATATTCCTGATACACAGTACCTTGCCGTGCGGGAAAGCGACAATAAGCTCATCGGCATGATCGACCTGCGCCACCACATTGACCACCCGGTTTTGTCCATGTTTGGCGGCCATATCGGCTACAGTGTCCGCCCCTGTGAACGCCGGAAGGGCTATGCCAAGGAAATGCTCCGGCAGTGTCTGAAAAAGGCCAGAGAGCGCGGGCTTACCTGGGCGATGACTTCCTGCAACGTCCACAATCCCGGCAGCGAAAGAACAATCCTGGCAAATGGCGGCGTATTCCAGCGGGAGATCTTTGTACCCGAGGAAAACGATACGATGAAAATTTTCTGGATCGAATTGAAGTAAAAAGGGGAAAGGCTCATGAAGTACGATTCCAAGCGCTGTAAGCTGCTAAAAGCGGACAAGCTCACCACCGATGTGTACGATTTTACACTGGACTGCCCGGAGCTTGCGGCCAAGGCCGTACCGGGGCAGTTTGCTCAAATCAGGCTGCCGGGGCATACCCTGCGCCGCCCCATTTCGATTTGTGGGATCGACAGGGAGCGGGGGACTCTCCGCTTTGTGTTCCAAATCAGGGGCCAGGGCACGGCGGAGCTGGCGGAATTTCAGCAGGGACAGGAGCTTGAGATCCTCGCCCCTTTGGGAAACGGCTTTCCCATTGACCCCGATAAACGCACCCTGCTTGTGGGCGGCGGGATCGGCGTTCCGCCTCTGCTGGGCTGTGCCTCTGTGTTGGGTGAAAACGCCGTGGCTGTGCTGGGCTTCCGCTCAAAGAGTGCCGTGATATTAGAACAGGATTTCGAAAAGACCGGTGCGAAAACATTGATCGCCACCGACGACGGCAGCTATGGCTTCCACGGCCTGGTAACGGCGTTTGCAGAAAAGGAAGAATTTGAAGCCGTTTTTGCCTGCGGCCCGGCTCCCATGCTGAAGGCGGTACGGGTGCTGGCGGAGCAACGAAACGTACCCTGCTTCCTGTCCCTGGAGGAACGCATGGCCTGCGGCATCGGCGCCTGCCTTGGCTGTGCTACACCTTTGCTGGACGAGAACGGAAACCAGTATTTCGGCCACGTCTGCAAGGACGGCCCTGTCTTTGACAGCCGCCGGGTTGTGCTGTAAGGAGGGAAACCCATGATTTTATTGTGTTCCAATGGATTGACCAGCCAGGAGCTGCTGCGGGAAGCCAAAAAATATGGAAAAGCGGCGGGAAAGGCCGCTCTGGTGGTGACGGCTGACCCCGAATACAAGGAAAAAAATTACCATGTACCCCGGGGCATCAAAGAGCTGGAATTCCTGGGCCTTTCCGTGGATATTTTTGATTTTGACACCCAGCCTGCCGGGCAGCTTCCGGCGTATGATGTGGTGGTGCTGATGGGGGGAAACCCCTATTATCTCCTGCATTCCATTCGGGAGCATCACGGAGAAGCGGCGCTGCGGGCTGTAGCGGAAAAGGGGCTTCTCATCGGCTGGAGCGCCGGCGCGCTTGTTCTGGGGCCTACCATAGCCCTCATTGACCTGTATCACCCGCAGTTGAATTTTCTTCATCTTACCGACCTCAGCGGCCTGGGCTTTACCGAGGTACAGGTCATGCCCCACTGCAATAAGGAGGACCCGGAGAAAGCCCGTGAATACCAGCGGGAAACCGGCGGAAAAGTGGTATTTTTAAAAGATGGGGAAGGTGTTCTGCTGGAGGAAGCGCCCCGGAAAATCGAGCCCAGGCTGGGGGTTTCCGTGGCGGGTGTGGAGTTTTTGAATCCTCTCATCGCCGCCTCCGGTACCTTTGGCTTTGGCCGGGAATACAGTGAATTTTACCCCCTGTCCGTGCTGGGCGGCATTTCCTGCAAGGGAACCACCATCAAAGAGCGCCCCGGCAACCCGCCGCCCAGGGTGACGGAGGCTCCCGGCGGCATGCTCAATGCCGTGGGCCTGCAAAATCCCGGTGTGGACCATTTTATCAAGGAGGATCTGCCCTGGCTTTCCAAGCAGGGAACAAGGATCATCGCCAATGTGGCGGGAAACGCTCCGGAGGATTACTGCGCCACCGTGGAAAAGCTGAACGGAACCTCAGTGGATATGATCGAGCTGAACATTTCCTGCCCCAATGTAAAGCAGGGCGGCGTACAGTTCGGCACCACCTGCGAAGGGGTGTACGGCATCACTTCAGAAGTGCGGAAGCACTGCAAAAAGCCCTTACTGGTAAAGCTTTCTCCCAATGTGACAGATATTTCCGAAATGGCGGTGGCGGCGGAAAGCGCTGGCGCGGACGCCGTTTCCTTGATCAATACCCTGACGGGGATGCGGATCGACATCAACACCCGCCGCCCGATCCTGCACAACAATACCGGGGGCTTTTCCGGCCCCGCGCTGCTGCCCATTGCCCTGCGTATGGTGTGGCAGACCTCTCAAAAGGTAAAGATCCCCATTGTGGGCCTGGGCGGGATCTCCACCTGGCAGGACGCCGTGGAAATGCTCCTGGCGGGGGCCACTGCCCTGCAAATCGGCACAGTGCTGTTCACCGACCCCTACGCCCCCATCAAAATTGCCCAGGGACTTTCCCGCTATATGGACGAAAACGGCATCCAGGGCCTGTCTGAACTGACCGGAGGTGTAAAGCCTTGGTAACCACCCTGTACATCATCCGCCACTGCCAGTCGGCTGGAAACGCCGGCGGCCGGTTCCAGGGCCGGTTCGACGGGCCCGTCAACGAGCAGGGGGAGAAGCAGCTGGAATTGCTGTCCCTGCGCTTTCGCAACGAGCATTTGGACGCCATCTACTCCAGCCCCCTTATCCGGGCCTACCGCACCGCCGAGGCGGTGAACAGATTCCACGGCCTGCCCATCTGCAAGGATGAGGGCCTGCTGGAGATGGATG
>JAETPP010000150.1 GCA_021771115.1 Bacillota bacterium
GGAACCTGCGATCCGGCTGGAAGCGCCGGAAGAGATCCCGGTATACTACGATACCCATATTGAGGCGCACCCCAGAAGCGATGTGACGGACCTTGTCTGGACGATCACACGGGACGGAGAGCCGGCACAAGCGGGAGCGTACTTTGGAACTCTGGAAAATACCGGCGGCACCATTTCGTTTCAACAGGACGGTATTTACACGCTCACACTGAACGGCAAAGACGGCTTGGGAAAGCCGGTATCTGCCTCCTGTTCTATCCTTTCCTATCGGCAGATCTGGCAGAGCCTCTATGGACCTGACACCGCTTACGTGGGCGTGGAAGCGTTTTATTCCATGCCGGATTTCACTTTAGACGAGGGCGCCAAAACAGAATGGCAGGTTTTGGAGAATGAGAAGGTTTTGGACTGGGGCTCTGTGATAGACGGTACGCTGAACGGTTATTATGGCGGCAATCTCAAATTTCAGCGAACAGGAGATTTTACCATTCGTTTGAAGATCACAGACCGGCTGGGTCATGTGACAAATTCTGAGAAACAAACCAAGGTCTATGAGCCTGTGCCGAAGCCGGAATTTCAGCTTCCTCCCGTTGCCTATACGGACACCCCCTTTACGGTTAGCTGCGAAGAAATTTCCGACGCCTACGAACTGGAATGGAGCTATTCCATGGAAGGCGGCGATACGGAAAGCTTTCTGACCGGGGATCTTGACCGCAGCGGCGGAACTCTTACCATAAGCAGACCCGGGCAATGCACGATTACCGCAACTGTCAAAGATCATGCGGGAAACACTCAAACCGCCAGCCAGTCCTTGACAGTAAAGAAGAAGCCCCATATCCGCATGAATCCGCTGGACAGGGTGACGCACGAGGAACGGTTCGATTATGTTGACATTCTGCAGGCAAGCTCGTCTGTTGCATCCTATCCCGATTTTACAGACACAGAGGGTATGACGATCACCTTTACGCTTCTGGAAAACGGAGAAAAGGCCGGTGAAGACGCCGCCTATTTCTACGATCGGACCACAAACTATTCCTTTCAGCCCAAACGGGCAGGTGATTTTGTAGTGCAGGCGAAAGCTGAAGACTCCTATGGAAACAGCTTTACCTTTACCACCCAAATCAAGGTAGTGCCTGTGGTTGAGGCGGAGATCGCCGAGCTACCTGAAACGATTGGACTGGGGGAAACCGTTTCTGTCAGCGTAATCCCACGGAACCTGACGGATGAGGCAGTGACCTGGAAGCTCCTAACTATACCGGAAGATACGGCGGCGCCACACATTAAGCAGTACGGGCTCAAGAACATCTGGTTTGTAAAAGACGGCTGGCAAAAGATAGAGCTTTCCGATGTTTCCGAGGGCGCTCTTTCTGACACAGGCGGACAGCTTCAATTTCGGACTCCCGGTATTTACTGCCTGCGTACATCCGTTACGGATCAATACGGGTTTACCGTGGAGCGTCCTGAAGTCTTTCGCATCATTGGAAACTGAAAGGAGCGAAAACAGCTATGTCCAAGATCATCACAGTCTGGGGGAATCCCGGCAACGGAAAATCCGTATTTTGCGCAGCGCTGGCACGAGAGCTTACCCAGAGCAAAGAAAAAGCTCTCATAATCAGCGCAGATGCCTCAACGCCCATGTACCCGGTATGGCTGCCGGGGAAGCAGGTGGAATCCCGATATTCAATTGGGCATATCTTTTCCGCCATGGAAGTGACAAAGCCCCTGATCGCCTCTAAAATGCAGGTATACGAGCCCTGGCCTTTTATCGGGTTGCTGGGGTATGCGGCGGGAGAAAACCCCCTCGCCCATCCGGAGCCTTCAGCGGAAGCAACGGAATGGCTTTTGGGCGAGGCGGCAAAGCTTGTAGACTACGTCATTGTGGACGCCGGCTCTCAGATCGCAGGCTACTTTGCGCCCACCGCCATGGAATGCGCCGATATTCTGGTGCGTATCCTCACCCCGGATCCCCGGGGCGTAAGCTTCCTAAAGGCGCAGGAGCCGCTTCTGCAGGACGGGAGGTTCCACCTGCGAGATAATCTGACCTTTGCTGGGCTTGCGCGTCCCTTCCACGCTATGGACGAAATGGAGCGGGTCGTCGGGACACTGGACGGCATTTTGCCCTATAGCAAAGAGGTGGAACGCTGTGTGGCGGAAGGGAAAATTTTTGACGCCGGAGAGTATGCCCACAACCAATACATGGCGGCGATCGGTCGGGTCCTGAAGGAGGTGGAAGATGGGCGGACGCAATGAATTGACAGATTTTTTCTTTCGCTCTGCTGCGGCTGCTGAGGATATTGGCTATGAGGACGTGCTTTCAGACGTGCAGAGATATTGCACAGACCATCACGCCGCCCTGTTTCAGCCCGGGCAGGACAAGGATAAGGCGGAAGAGCTTTTGCGCCAGTACATTGAAAAAAGGCTGGTGGAACAGCAGTATGCCCTGCCGGGCATGAGCCGGAAGGAGCTCTGTGAAAAGCTTTACGAGGATATGGCGGGGATATCTTTTCTGGGCAGGTGGATCTACGACCCAAAAATCGAAGAAGTCAATATCAACCGCTATGACGATATTGAGGTGATCTATGCCGGGGGCAGGAGCCGGAAGATCCCGGACAAGTTTACGAGTCCCCAGCAGGCGCTGGACGTCATGCGGCGTATCCTTGGAAGCTGCGGCGTGGTGTTGGACGACGCCATGCCCTCCGCCATCGGGTACTTGGGGCAGAACATCCGCATTGAGGTAGATAAGGCGCCCATCGTCCCGGAAGCAGACGGCGTAAATGCTTCGATCCGTGTGGTGAACCAGCAATCTGTTTCAGATGAGAAGCTGCTGGAGAATCATTTTGCCACGAAAGAAATGCTGGAGTTTCTATCTATCTGCGTCCGCCATGGGGTATCTGTCTGTATCGCCGGGGCTACCCGCAGCGGTAAGACTACCTTTATGAGCTGGCTGCTGGGGCAGATCCCCAATAACCGCCGGCTCATCACAGTGGAAGAGGAAAGCCGGGAATTTGATCTGGTGCGCCGGGACGGGCAGGGAAATATCTTAAACAGCGTAGGGCAGCTTCTCACCCGCAGGAGCGATAACCCCGCCATGAATATCGATCAGGCGTTTCTGCTGGAACGCATTCTGCGAAAGGACCCGGATGTGATCGGCGTGGGAGAAATGCGGTCTGCAAAAGAAGCCATGGCGGCCGCCGAAGCCAGCCGTACCGGGCATACGGTAGTCACCACCATTCACTCCAATTCCGCTGCTTCCACTTATAAGCGCATGATGACCATGGTACGGATGCACCATTCCATCGACGAAGCCGTGCTGATGGAGATCATGGTAGAGGCCTATCCCATTGTGGTTTTCACTAAGCAGCTGGACGACGGATCCCGCAAGATCATGGAGATCATCGAGGGGTGGGGGTGTCAAAACAGCGAGCTGTACTATAAGACCCTATACCAATTTGAGACCTTCCGAAACGTGCTGGACGAAAAGGGAGAGATCAAAAAGGTAGAAGGAAAGCATCGCAAAATGGAGAATATCTCCAAGGCTCTCCAGCGCAGAATGCTGGAAAACGGCGTTACATCGGGCGAGCTTGCCGTATTTCTCAAAAAGAAGGAGGAAAGCCCATGCTCTGGGTCAAGCTCTTGATCTTCCTACTTCTGACCACTGGGCTCTTTGCGCTGCTCGGCGTGCGGCTTTCTGATTTTAGACCCAGACGGCGCACGGCAAAACGCCCGCTGACCGATACGATCCGGGAAGCACAGGGGCTCAAGGGGAAAGGAGTCTGGCGGGAAGGCGGAGAAGTAGATCACATTTTACAGGCTACCGATTTCCCCATGGGGCGGAAACGGCTGCTTCATCTTTCCCTGCTCCTGTTTGGAGTGGGCGCTGTGCTTCCCGTTTTGTTCGGGAACCCCTATCTGTCTCCTGTGCTGGGAGCCGGGCTGGCGCTTCTTCCTCTCTGTTATCTTCGGCAGCGGGACGCAAGCTATCGAAAAGGGCTCAACGTGGAATTGGAAACCGCGGTGTCCATCATCACCACCGCATACTTGCGTTCAGAGGATCTGGTGCAGTCGGTCCGGGAGAATCTCAGCTATCTGGGGTCCTCGGTCAAAGAGCCGTTTTCCGAATTCCTCTATGGAACGCAGATGATAGACGCCAATATCCCCGCTGCCCTGCAGAGGCTGAAGGAAAAGATCCCAAACGCCATCTTTGGAGAATGGTGCGATTCCATGATCCAGTGCCAGTCAGACCGAACGCTGAAGCACACGCTTTTGCCGGTGCTGGAGAAGTTCTCCGATGTACGGGTGGTGCAGAGCCGACTGGAAACTCTGCTGTCTCAGCCTCGCAGAGAAGCGATCACCATGATGCTGCTGGTGGCTGCAAACATTCCGCTGCTCTATCTGCTCAACAAAGACTGGTATGATGTCCTAATGTACTCAACGCCCGGACAGATCGTTCTGTCAATTTGCGCCGGAATCGTCCTGTTTGCGGCAGTAAGGGTACTAAAGCTCTCAAAGCCCATGGAATATGGCAGGTAAAGGGGGAATGCCGAGATGGTAATGCTTTTGATCCTGATTGCCACAGGAACATTCTGCTGGGGGATATACACCATTGTCTGCGAAACGGTCGGGTGCCCCAGCGGAAAAACCTCCCGGGCTCTGATGGGCGCAGTCCGGGAAAGCTCCAGTAAGCCCAAAGCCCTTTGGGAAGGGTTTCTGGGACAGGCGGCAAAACGGATTTCACGCTGGATTCACCTGGACGGCTTGAAACGGGAAAAGGTTGCCTCAGCGCTGTCTATGGCGGGGGAAGCCTGTACGCCGGAGGAATATCTGGCAAGGGCTTTAGCCGGCGGACTGGCCGTGCTGGTCTGCGGGATTCCCTTTGGCGTTATAAGCCCCATGCTTTTTCTGGTCATTCTGGTTCTGTCGGTTGCAGTGGGGCTGTATCTCTACTATTCCGTGTTTGACGCCGTGAAAAAGCGCCGCAGCGTCATTGAGGCGGAGATCCCACGCTTTACGCTGTCCCTTTCTCAGCACTTGAAGAACGACCGGGACGTGCTCCGTATTCTGACGGCATACCGCAAGGTGGCGGGTGTGAAATTTGGCGCAGAGCTGGACAGAACCATAGCCGCCATGCGCTCCGGCAGTTATGAAGACGCCCTGCTTCGTTTGGCGGCGCGGGTCGGCAGCTCCATGCTCTCAGAGGTGGTACGGGGACTGATCGGCACGATCCGCGGGGACGACCAGACCATTTACTTTGAAATGCTCAGTCACGATATGCGCAAAGTGGAGCAGAACCGGCTGGAAAAAGCGGCACAGCGGCAGCCTGGAAAGATTCGAAAGTATTCCATGCTCATGCTGCTCTGCATCGTTCTGATCTACGCCGTGGTTCTGTGCACCGAAATGATAGGCTCACTGGGAGCCATATTCTAAATTCAAAGGAGGAAACTATGCTCAAAAG
>JAETPP010000151.1 GCA_021771115.1 Bacillota bacterium
TACATGATACGCCGTCAAGGCGCAAGTAAAATATCTCATGAATTGCCACTTTTTGTTAAGATTGACTGCCATTTCCTTTTTACAGCCGTTGCGGTAAATAATAATTAATCTTTCCTTTCTCTCCTTACAATCCCCATACTGCAAAACAGTAAAGCGATACTGCAAATCCACAAAAGAAAACCTTTTCTTCTCCCCTCCTGCTCCGCCAGTTCAAACATGTTTTTTTTTAGCCCCGCCTCCGCCGCCAGTTCTTCCCGCCGTTTTTCCGTATTTGCCTGCCATCCGGAAAAATCTGACCACTTCCCCGGCACCAGCCCAAGCACCTGTTTCGCCCAGCCTTCTCCTGTGTGGGTAAGAATCATTTCTCCCAGCCCGTAGCTGTCCTTAAACTTCCTTGCCCGCTCCTTCGTATTTCCGCTTTTTTCCAGAGTTATCCAATCAAAAACCGTCGTCTCCCCTGTCTCCTGTACAACCAGAACTTCCTCCGGCTCCCGAAGCACGCCACGCACCAGCAGCGTTCTGCCGCACCACAGAATTTTAAGTCCCTCTGCCCTGCGGCTTCCAAATAATTGTTCTGCCGTCCTCTCACCTAACAGGCAGCCTTCCGTATCCTCCTCCCCGAGAATTTTTCCATGGGGAATCAGATATTCCGACGTGCCGCAAAGCCGCAAAACCGTTGTGTCTGTGCTGCGGAAACCGTCCTCATCCGTCACCCACGCCCCCGGCTCTTCCCGCCACGCTGTAAACCCGATGGGATTTTCTTTCTCCTGTTCTTTTTCCCTGATATTTTTTACCTGTGCCGGTGTGATTCCACCTGAACTGCCCCCCTCTGCTCCATAAGTATTTTCCGTAGCCAGGATAATTCCCGTTTCCGAAAAATCATTCCTCTTCCAAAAGACACTTCCCAAAGTCCCCAGAAGCACTGCTCCCATCAGACAGACGGCAAAAACCGCCCATCTGACACTGCGCCTCACTGCTGCCGCAGGCGCACTCTGTCGCCTGCCTGCAAGTATGTATCGGAATCCGTAACAATGAGATTTTCACTGTTTAGCACACCGTCCTCTAAGGCTGCATAGCTGCTGTTTTTCTCCAGAATCTTTACCTCCACCTTTCTGGTAAAATACTGTTTTCCCAGCACCGTATCCCTCTGCTCCGCCACATAAACATAGGTGCTGTTCTGCTCCCTGTGGACTGCGGCAAGGGGCACCGCCGTATTGTAAACTCCGGACTGTTTTGTGACAGTGATTTCTGCACTCTCTCCCATCCGAAAACTTTCTGCGTGTTCCTCAGAGCTGACGGTCAGTTCCAGGCCGCCGTCCTCCGTCTGCCTTATTCCCGTCACAGAAAAGTCCTCATATTTTTCCCCGTTTTTTTCCACCGTAACATCATCGCCAACCTCCACATAGCGGGCGTCCTCTTTGGAAATCTCCGCCAAAAGTCTAGTTCCTCCCTCCGTTTCCGTCATGGTAAAGGCTGCCGTGTCAGCGGTTTTCTGCCCTGTCTGCACCAGCACTCCCGTCACTGTCCCCGCCTTCCCTGCCATGATTTTCCCGCCTCCTTCCGCTATCTTTTCATAAGCTTTCAGACATTCCTCCTTCTGTGCAATACTAAGGGAATTGATTGCCACGGAATTGTCCGCCGTCCCGGCTCCGTCGGCGTCCTCTAACGCCCGCTCCGCCGCAGTGACTGCTTCCTCCATGGCTTCCTCTGTCTCCGCCTGCGCCTGCTTTTTTGCAAAATATGTCTGCCACAGCTCCGCCTTTTTCGCCGCCGCTTCCTCCTGGGTCATAGCTGCTCTGTCTCCTGCCGCAAACACGTCAATGGCATCCTCCACCTGTTGCAATTCTTCCTCCGCCCGGCACAGGGCTTCCTCCCGTTTCTTAAGCGCTTTCTCGTAGTCCTCCTGCGCCCGTTTCTTTTGTTTTTCCTTTTCTTTCAAGACTAATGCCTGATTTTGCTCCGCCGCT
Organism: Bacillota bacterium; assembly: GCA_021771115.1. Classification (GTDB taxonomy): domain Bacteria; phylum Bacillota; class Clostridia; order Oscillospirales; family Acutalibacteraceae; genus Acutalibacter. The sequence goes on from JAETPP010000151.1 coordinate 1,968, forward strand.
TCATTTTGCAGCTGCAGCACCCGGATTTCATCCCGGAGCCCCCTTTCCACTTCTGCTAACTGCTCCAAATCAATCTCTGCCAAAACCGTTCCTTGCTCCACAAACTCCCCCTCCCGCACATAAACCGCCTTCACCAGCAGCCCTGCCTCCGTCATCACCGGAAACTCCGGCCCCTTTTCTGCCACCGCCCCGGCTCTTACGATATGTTCAATCTTCTTTGCCGTATAAGGCTCCGCCGACACCTGCGCCACCAGAAAACTGTCCGCAGCCCTCGACACCACCGTAAAAAACAACATTACCACAAGCAATACCACAAATCCTTTTGCCCAAAACTTATTCATCCTATTCCCTTCCTTTGACGCGTATCCTTTGCCAGGAACATTTTATTTTCCGGCAGCATCCCTCACATCTTCACCGCCCCCGCCGCAATTCCTCTTGCCAGATCATCACTTCCCGCCATGAACAAAAACAACGGCGGCAAAAGGGCAATCAAGGACGCACAAAGAGCGAAACCCGTCTGCCCCATTTCAATCTCCGGCAGATACAAAGACAGCGGATAGAGGGACTTATCCTTCAGAAAAGCAATGGGCTGCTCTATCATGCTAAAACACTCTAAAAACTGTAACAGCAGCGCCGAAACAATCCCCGTCCTTCCCAGGGGCACCCCCACCAAAAAAAACAGCCTCCCTTCCCCGGCTCCGTCTACCCTTGCCGCTTCTAAGATTTCCTCCGGCACTTCCGAAAAGAAGCGGTACATTAAGAACACAGAAAACGTGGAAAACACTCCCGGCAAAATCACCGCCCACAGCGTATTATTTAACCCGATTTTCTCCAACACCAGATATTCCGACAGCATCATGACCTGAAAGGGCGTCATCATAAGAAGAATATAAATCTGATAGATCAGCTTTTTCCCGAAAAACGAATACCGTGCCAGCCCCCAGGCAGCGGGAACTGCAAAAAGAACCTGCCCCGAAATAATCCCTGCTGTAAGCTTCATGGTGTTCCAGAACATGTGGAAAAATTCCGGAGAATCAAACAGCACCTCCACCACATTTTTCAGGGTAGGATAGAGCGGAAACAACCGCCAGAGGGCATATCCCTCCTGCCCCGAAAATACCGGGGACAGATAGCCATGCAGTTCCGCCGTTCCCATCATGCTTCCGGTAATCAGGAAAAAAAGCGGGCTTACCGTAAATGCCGCAAAAAATATCCAGATTGCCCTGAGGCATATCCATACCGCCCCATGGTATATCCGTCCTGCGGCTGCACTTTTTCTTCCCGCAGCTCTTTTTCTTCTAATACTCTCTCTCATCTTGTTCACTCCATGCCTCGTTCCGGCAGCAGCCTTCTCACTGCCGCTCCCATGCCCTCTGCAACGCCCATACGGCGGCTCCGGCAACCAGCCCAAGGAGCACCGCCCCCGCCGCCATCTTGTCCACCGACAGGCTTAAAAACCAATTGTTAAACACATGCTGCAGCAGATAAATGCTCTCATGAGGATAATTTCCCGCCACAAGATACGCCTCCCGGAAAACCTTAAAGGAGTTCAGAAAAGAAAATACCGCAATGGTAAATGCCGCCGGGCGGATACAGGGCAGCGTAATGTAAAAAAAAGCCGCCGCCCGCCCCGCTCCGTCTATTTCTGCCGCTTCATACACCGTCTTTGGAATGCCGTCTAACGCCGCAATCCACAATACCATGACGTAGCCTGTATTTTTCCATAGATAGCTCCCCACCAGCACCCAGAAAGCGCTTCCTGTATTCATCCAGTCCACAGCTCTTCCTCCAAGGGAAGTCACCACCCCGTTTACCAGTCCGTGGGAATCAAACAGCAGCTTCCACAGCAGCGCCACACAGGCGGCGGGGATTGCCATAGGCACCAGATAGCAGTTTTTCAGAACCCCCGCCGCCTTTCCCATACTGTAGACAAGGACTGCTAACAGCAGGGAAAGAAACAGCAGCAGGGGCAGGCACACCAGTGTAAATTTTACGGTATTGCCCGCTGCAAGGCGGAATGCCTCATTAAAAACCACGGTTTTAAAATTTTCCAGCCCGCAGAAGCCTCCTGCCGTCCGCAGGAAGGCGCGCCGCACCACATCCAGAAAAGGCAGCAGCAGAAACAGGCACACCCCTAAAAAATGTGGCAGCACAAAAAGATATCCGGTATATTTTTTCTTCATGCTTCTTCCCCTACTCCGACAAATAGAGATTACATTTTTTCATAATTTCGCTGACTGCTTCTTCTACGGTCATCTCACCTTTTAATGCCGTCTCTCCCTGCTCTAGGACAATCTCCTTTATCACCCGGTCCATACAGGCAGGTTTTTTTGCCGACTCTAAGATTCCGGTGATTTTATCAAACTCTTCCGGCGTGGGATTTTCAAACATCATCTCAAAAAAATCTCCCTCATCCGTGGAAACCGCAACTCCACCCTTGGAATACTCATCATAACGTTCTGCCGCATCCTCCACCACCTTTTCATAGGCTGTCCGATTCACCGGAAATCCGCTAAAAGAATACGCGCCGCATTCCGCCCCTAAAAGTACCCGCAAAAATTCTTCCGCCTCCGCACTTTTTGCCGTCTGGCTGCTTATACCTGCTAACTGGCAGGGGACAAAGCTCTTTGCCGTCTCCCGGTCCGCCAGTTCATATTCAATACCATACTGTGACTTCATGGAATATACCATGGTAAATTCCGTCATGCTGACAATTGTACCGTAATTCAGCTTTGAGGTTTTTAAGGCGACTCCCATGGCATCTAACGTTCCTATGGTGTCTGATGCCACGCCCCCATTGGAATAATAAACATCTTCGCTTTCCACAGGCTCCGCATCATAAATCTGCTTTGCACAGCTTAAATATTCCGTTACCGCCTCTTCGCTCAATTTCCCGTCACTCTCTGTCCATGCGGCAGAATCCGCAAAGTATAGTTTTTCCAGTAAATTCTCCGCACTGCGCATAGGGAAAATTTTACTCTCCCCTGCCGCCTTTTTCTCCGTCACAAAATTCGCCAGCTTTTTCAGGCTTCCGCCTGCCTCCACTGCCTCTTCCTCTCCGTTTACCAGGCTGACATAAAACCTTGCCGGGAACTGGTAAATGACTCCGTCACTGTCATACGCCTGTCTGACATTCTCAAAAACTCCGTCCTTATCTGCAATTTCTTCTATCACAGGACTGATATCCGCTAACATCCCTTTTTCTATGTATTTCTCCACCGGAAGCCCGTCTAAAATCAGCACATCCGGCCCGCTGCCCGCTAAAATATCCGTATTGAGGGCACGGAT
>JAETPP010000152.1 GCA_021771115.1 Bacillota bacterium
AAGGGGAGGCTTAACGTTCTTTCCGACCTACCGCTAAATTCCAATTTAACGCACCAGCTACCCCACTGTCATCCTGAGGAACGAAGTGACGAAGGATCTCGTCCTTCATGCCTGAGGAAAAAGGGAAAAGGACGAGATCCTTCGCTTCGCTCAGGATGACAGGAGGGGAGCCCGCTAAATTATAGTTTAGCAGTTAGCAAAAGCAAGCCATTGTAGGGCCCGACGTCCTCGGCGGGCCGCAGGAACACTGCAAGCTTCGGCGGACCGCCGGGGACGGCGGTCCCTACACTTATTACCGCCAAATTCCAATTTATTGAACTGACCCCCTCTTTCTATATATCATTCTGACTTTTGTGCTGCACAGCAGCGCCATTCCCACCTTGCGCCGCCGTTTGAAATCGTGTACAATAGGGAAAAGGGAAGGGGGAATCGACATGCTCGCACCTTGTTTGAAGCCGGGCGGGACCATCGGGCTTTGCTCGCCCAGCCATGTTCCGCTGTATGAGGCCGCGCCGGGGCAGGAGATCCCCTGGAGCAGGGAATATAAAAATACCATCGGGGAAATGGAAAAAGCCGGTTTCCGGGTGGTACAGGCGGAGAATTTCTACAAAAACACCTGGGGATATCTGGCTTCTGACAAAGAGCGGGCCGCCGATCTGAACCAGCTGGCGGCCGATCCCGCCGTGGAATACATCCTGTTCGGCGGGGGAGAGGGCAGCCCGGAGGTTTTGCCCTATCTGGATTTCGGGCTGTTCCAAAGGAACCCCAAGCGTGTTTGCAGCTACAGCGACGGCACCACCATCTTAAACGCCGTTTGGGCCAAAACAGGGCTTGAGACCTATTACGGACAGGATCCGGTATGCTTTGCGGAGCCGACGGAATATAACCGCCGCCAGTTTGCGGGGCATATTTTAAGCGACAGCATGGAGCTTCACGAAAAAAATTCTCCCTGGCGCACCCTTACGCCCGGGAAAGCGGAGGGTGTGCTCTGCGGCGGTTACACCTTGAATTTTTGCATGCTGCTGGGGACAAGCTATTTTCCGGTAGATCTTTCCGAGCCCCATATCCTGTTTTTAGAGGATCACGAAATGTTCAGCGGGCTGGGCCAGGTGAGCGCGTTTTTGGCCCATATTGAGCAAAGCGATTTCATGCGGTCTGTTACGGGGCTGATTTTCGGCAACTATTCCGACCGCCCCTGCCCGGAGCTCTATGCCCGGTTAAAGCTGCTGGGCGAGCGGAACCACATTCCGGTAGTCTATTGCGATGATTTCGGCCACGGGGAGAACCACGCCATCCTTCCCATTGGAAGAAAAGCGGTATTGAACGCAGAAAACCAAACTCTGCGATATCTAGAAACGAAAAGGAGCTATTGAACATGAGCGAAAACTGTACGCATGATTGCTCTACCTGCGGCGAGGAATGTGCCTCCCGTAGCGCACCCCAGAGCTTTCTGGAAAAGACAAATGACCTGAGCCATGTGAAACGGGTCATCGGCGTGGTCAGCGGAAAGGGCGGCGTGGGAAAATCCCTGGTCACCTCCCTGCTGGCAACGGCTATGCGCCGCCGGGAAAACCATGTGGCGGTGCTGGACGCCGATATCACCGGCCCCTCCATTCCCAAGTGCTTCGGCCTGAAGCAGCGGGCCATGTCCGATGAAAACGGACTGTACCCCGTGGAAACCAAAACCGGGATCAAGGTGATGAGCGTCAACCTGCTTCTGGAGGAGGAAACCAACCCCGTGGTTTGGCGCGGCCCGGTGATCGCCGGGGCCATCAAGCAGTTCTGGACCGATGTGATTTGGGGAGATGTGGACTATATGTTTGTGGATATGCCTCCCGGCACGGGAGACGCACCCCTTACAGTGTTCCAGTCTCTGCCCCTTTCCGGTATTCTCATTGTGGCCTCTCCCCAGGAGCTGGTAGGCATGATCGTTTCCAAGGCCGTGGAAATGGCAAAGATGATGAACGTGCCTGTGCTGGGCCTGGTGGAGAATATGAGCTACTTTACCTGCCCCGACTGCGGCAAGCAGTTTTCTGTATTCGGGGAAAGCCACATCGACGAGGTGGCGGCAAAATACGGGCTGAAGGTGCTTTCTAAGCTGCCCATTGAGCCCAAGCTGGCCGCTGCCTGCGATAAGGGCGCCATCGAGCTCTTTGAAGGCGATTGGCTGGAGGATGCCGCCCGGCTTTTGGAGGACCTGCCGGAGCAGGAAGGCTGATTTTCATAGGGAAAAAATCAAAAAAGAGAGCGGGATCATTCCCGCTCTCTTTTGTAGTTTACACTCAGTTTTCGCCCCACTGGAACAGTTCTTGCCTTTGGTGATATTCCCGGTTCAGGATCCCGTAAAGCTCCCGGGGAGATTCCTTGCAATCGCGGTTGACCCACCGGCGGACCAGGGCGGAAAAACCGGAGAGGAAAAAATCCTCGTGATAGGCGATCTCCTCTTCAAAGCGATAGCCCAGCTCCTGATAGGAAAGGCCGGCTACTTTATCCTGATAGGTCTCTGTGGCAAGCTGGAGAATGCCGGAGGATTTTTCCGTGTTGTTTAAGTAGATCTTGTAGAACTCCCGGTACTCTTTGATAAATTCAAACATGCTGAGGAAGCAGCTTTCCATGGAGGTGTCCAGGCGGGATAAAAAGGATTGTGTCAGTTCCTTTGCCATGGTTTTCTCCACCTGCTCCATCACATCGTACACATCTTTATAATGGGCGTAAAAGGTAGAGCGATTGATCTCCGCCAGCTCGCAGATCTCCCGAACGGTCACTTTATTGACAGGCTTTTTCTGCGTTGCAGCAAAAAAAGCGCGTATGATTTTTTCACCGCTTTCCTGTGCCCGCTTATTGTTTTTTGTGTTCATGCCTTCCAAAGCTCCTTCCTGTGGGATACAATTTTTATTATTCCAACACAAGCTGTAACATTGATGGGCCGAAATTGAAATACTCCAACACTTATTGGGGTATTGTTGGTTGCCGCTGCTCTTTGCCCGCATTATACTATGATCACAATAAAAAAACAAGTGTCGGTTTAATACCGCCAGCTTTGAGAAAGGCAGGAATGCGGCATGACAAGCGAAAAGATGATGAAAGAAGCTCCCATTTGGAAGCTGATCGTGACCATGGGGCTGCCGGTGATCGTTGTGATGATCGTCAATGTGCTTTACAACATGGCGGATGTGTTCTTTATGGGACAGACCGGGGAAACCATGCAGGTGGCCGCTATTTCTCTGGTAGGCCCGGCCTTCAATATTTTTGCCGGCATGGGTACTCTGTTCGGCTCCGGCGCCTGCACTGCCATCGCCATGGTTTTAGGCAGGGGAGACCGGGAAAAGGTGAAATATTACAGCTCCTTTTGTGTGTGGAGCTCAGTGGGCGTGGGGATACTGCTCTCCGCCGTCATGCTGATCTTTATGGAGCCCTTGCTGGAAATGATGGGGGCGGACAGCGAAACCATGGGATACGCCGCTACCTATCTCACCATTGTCGCCCTGGGCTCTCCCTTTCTGATGTTCAGCGGCGCTTTGGGAAACGCCATAAGAGCAGACGGCTCTTCCGCCAGGGTCATGGTGATCTCCCTCATTGGCACGATGACCAATATTCTGCTGGATCCTCTTTTCATTCTGGTTTTCCACTGGGGGATCGCGGGCGCGGCGGTGGCCACCGTTTTGGGAAATGTGGTTTCCAGTGTGTTGGTATTCCTGCACATTCGGAAAAGCGACTGCTTTTCCATCTCGCCGAGCTATTTCACCCTGCGCGGGGAGATCTCACTGCGTACCCTGAGCCTGGGCCTGCCCATGGCGGCGGGAACAGTGCTGATGTGCTTTTCCTCCATGTTCAGCAATCAGCTTCTGGTGAAATACGGCAATATTGCCGTGGCGGCAAACGGCGTGGCGGGAAAAGCGGGCATGCTTACCGGGATGATCGTCATGGGGCTCTGCATGGGAATTCAACCGGCTATCTCCTATGCTTACGGTGCGGGAGACCGGAAGCGCCTGCGGAAGATCGTAGTGGGTACAGGTGTGGCGGCAACCCTGCTCAGTACAGTGTTGGGTGCTGGGTTCCTATTGGGCCGGGAAGCCTTTGTTACCGCCTTTCTGGATGACCCTCAGGTGCTGGAATTCGGCCAGCTGATGGTGATCGGTGGAATAGTTGCCAGCCCGGTATACGGCCTGTATCAGCTTTGCTCTGTCTATTTACAGGGTACAGGAAAGGTCTCCTTTGCTACCCTTACCGCCCTGCTGCAAAAGGGGATCATTTATTTGCCGGTGCTGTATCTCTCCGAAATGGGATTCGGGCTGATGGGGCTGATTTTCGCCGGTGCTGTGACCGACCTGCTTTCCACGGCGGCAGGACTTGTGCTGTGCCTGGTCTGGGCCAAGCAGCAGTGGGGGAAAAGCGCCGAAAAAGAAGGAGCGCCCCAGCTTATTTCTCAGGCGTAAGAGAAGCGTTAGGTTTTCCCTGAGCGGTTTTTCTTGCTTTTTCCCGGGGCCTGTGCTAGAATACGGTCAGAAACAGGGGGATTCCCCGGTTCTGATCGTTACCCAAAACCGAAAGGAGCTGTTGTGTTATGAAATTTGTGTTTGAAGGTGCTCTTTCCTAAATTTCATAGGGGCGGGGCGCACCCCTGCCGAAGAAAGCGACCTTTCGTGAAGTTTCCCACGGTCTGTCAAACGGCAAGCCGCGAAAAGCAGCATGAAAAAGGCTGCTTTCCGCGGCATTTTTGCGCCCAAATTTACCGGATGCCGGAGATGGAAATGATCTTTTGGGGAGTAATTAGCAATGAGCAATGAGGGGCAAGGACCTTTCCTTTGTCATTCTGAGTCTCTCTTTCTGTCATCCTGAACGAAGTGAAGGATCTCGCCCTTCCTCCTTTTACCCAGGCAGTAAGAACGAGATCCTTCGTCAAGAAGGCGCAGAGCGCCTTTTTCCTCAGGATGACAGGTGAGCACGCTCCAGTGGGGCACAGCACCCGAGCCGACAGGCGAGACAGGGCAGTAGTGCGATAAATTGGAATTTGCAGCACTAACAGAAAGGCAGAAACCCTTGCCTCCCCTGAGAAGGGGAAACGTTGCTCAGAGAGCAACGTTCGGTGGCGGCCGTAAGGCCGTCGGAGGGGTTCTTGCTTGCCGCACGGAACCCTCCAGTCACGGCTTCGCCG
>JAETPP010000153.1 GCA_021771115.1 Bacillota bacterium
TATCAGCTGACAGCTCCCCTTTCAGGGGTGAGCGCGTGCCGGTGGCACGCTGGTGCGAACCGACCGAGCCGACAGGCGAGAAGCCAAGGGTTAAGCACTAAACAATAATTTATCGCTCTGCCCTCGTTCTTCCTTCTATTGCGCCGTAAGGCGCCACCACCATCCAGTATCTAGCATCCAGAATCCAACATCTAAACTAACAACTAACTACTCACAGCTAACTACTACCCCCTAAGGAGGCGGCAATATAATGGCGGAGCATTACTTGGATCATTCTGCTACCACCCCGGTGCTGCGGGAGGCGGCGGAAAAGGCTTTTGCGGTGATGACCGGGGAATTCGGAAATCCCTCTTCTCTTCACAGCAGGGGATTCCACGCCCGGCAGGAGCTGGAGGCGGCCAGGGCCGTGGTCGCCGCCCGGCTGGGGGCGAGCCCTGAGGAGCTGATCTTTACCTCCGGCGGAACGGAAGCCAATAACCTGGCCCTGTTCGGCGCGGCGGAGGCGGGAAAGCGCCGGGGAAACCGGATCATCACCACGGCGGTGGAGCATGATTCCGTGTTAAACCCCATGAAGGAGCTGGAAAAACAGGGCTTCGAGGTGGTTTTTCTGAAGCCGGATCATGCTGGCAGGCTGTCGGAAGAGCAGCTGGAAAACGCCATCGATGAAAAGACGATCCTGGTCAGCGTTATGCTGGTGAATAACGAAACCGGGGCAATCTTCCCGGTGCAGGCGGCGGCAAAGGCGATCCGCCGGAAAAAAGCGCCCGCCCTGCTGCACACGGACTGTGTGCAGGCTTTTGGAAAGCTGGATTTTACCCCCTCGAAGCTGGGGGCCGATCTGATCACGGTCAGCGCCCACAAGCTTCACGGCCCCAAGGGGGCGGGGGCGTTGTATCTGCGAAAGGGTGTGCGGATCCTGCCCCGCACTCTGGGGGGTGGCCAGGAGCGGGGCCTGCGCTCCGGCACGGAAAGCGTTCCCCTGCTGTGCGCCTTCGGGGAAGCGGTGCGGCTGCTGCCGAAAACGGCGGAAACGCTGCCGCGTGTGGAAAAGCTAAACCGGCTTCTGCGGGAAAGGCTTTCCACTTTGCCGGAGGTGGAAGTCAATTCCCCGCCGGAAGGGCTTCCCTATGTTTTGAATTTTTCCGCCGGGGCGGTTCGGGCGGAAACCATGCTGCATTTTCTCTCCGAGCGGGGGATCTTCGTATCCTCCGGCTCCGCCTGCGGGAAGGCAAAGCCCAGCCATGTGCTTGCGGCCATGGGGCTTTCGAAGGAGCGCATCGCTTCTTCCCTTCGGGTCAGCTTTTCCCGCTTCAGCACAGAAGAGGATGTGGAGGCACTGGTCTCGGCGCTGGAAGAAGGACTCCGGTCGATTCGGCATTAACGGAAAGGAACCCCATGAAACTTGAAAACAATGTGCTGAAGCACTATTTGAGAAATGTGTACTTCATTACCGGCACCGCCTATGCGGGAAAGTCCACTATGGTAAAGATGCTGGCGGAACGGTATGATATGATCTTTTGCGGTGAAAATTACCACGGCGCCGCCGCCGGCCTGGCGGCAGATCCCAAGCTCCAGCCGGATCTGTGCTATATGCGGCAGCTCTCTGACTGGAAGGATTTTGTCACGCGCTCCCCGGAGGAATACGAGCGCTGGATCTATGGCACAGCCAGGGAAGCTGCCGAATTTGAGGTGGCGGAGCTCATTTCCCTGTCGAGAGAAAAAAAGGTGATCGCCGATACCAATATCCCCATACCGCTTTTACAGGAGATATCAGACTACCGCCGGGTAGTGGTGATGCTGTCTCCCCAAAGCATGAGCGTGGAGCGCTTTTTTGACCGGGGCGACCCGGAAAAGCAGTTCCTTCTCCGGGTGATCGAAAGCTGCGAGGAGCCGGAAAAGGTGATGGAAAATTACAAGGCCGGCTTAAAACGCATCAACAGCAAAGAGCATTTTGACGAGTACTTGAACAGCGGCTTCTATACGATCCTGCGAAAAGACGATGGAAAAGACACCCGAAACGAAGTGTGCGATGAAATAGCAAAGCATTTTGGATTAGATTAGGGAAGAGAGCGGCTGTTAGCTGTCAAAAAAACAAAGGGCGTAAGGGCAGGGTAGACTGCTCTTACGCCCTTGTTCTTGACGGGGCGGCGGACGCATGGTAAGATAGGCTTTGAAGTTTGGCGGCTTTGGCTGCAAAGCTTTTTCCTTTTTGCGATCTGTACCTTATCAAAACGCGGGATTCTTGTATTTGACCGTTTGGCAAAGGAGTATGGCTGTCTCTATGGAAAAAGAAGTCATTTTATTAAAGCAGGGCGAAATTGCCCTGAAGGGTTTAAATCGCAGGGCTTTTGAGGATGTGCTGCTGAAAAATATCCGCCGCAGGCTGAAAAGTGTGGGGGAATTTTCCGTTTCCGCCTTGCAGTCCACCGTGTATGTAGAGGCGAAAAACGAGGAGGCCGATCTGGACCTGGCGGAGGAGCGCTGCGCGAAGGTGTTCGGCGTGGTGGGGTACGCCAGGGCCGGGGCGGCGGAAAAAGAGCTGTCAAAAATTTGCGAGAAAGCGGCGGAATACCTGAAGGATACGCTGGAGGGCGCTTCCACCTTCAAGGTGGAGTGCAAGCGCAGCGATAAAAAATTTCCCCATAAATCCCCGGAGGTTTCCGCCGAGGTGGGGGGCTATCTTTTGGAGCGTTTCCCCCATTTGCGGGTGGATGTGCACCACCCGGACGTCACCGTTCGGGTAGAGGTGCGGGAGGCCTGCGCCTATGTTCACACCGACCCCAAGCCCGGCGCGGGCGGGATCCCGGTAGGCACCGGGGGAAAGGCGGCCATTTTGATCAGCGGCGGTTTGGACAGTCCCGTGGCCGCCTGGCAGATGGCAAAGCGGGGCGTGGAGCTTACCGCCATTCACTTTGCAAGTCCCCCTTACACCAGTGAGCTGGCCCATGAAAAGGTGGTGCGCCTGCTGCGGAAGGTCAGTGAATACGCCGGAAGGATCAAGCTCATCACTGTGAACTTTACGAAATTGCAGGAGGCCATTCGGGACCATTGCCAGGAGGACCTGAACACGGTGATCCTTCGGCGCTTTATGCTTCGGGCGGCGGAGCAGATCGCCCGGGAAGAGGGCTGCGCGGCTCTCATCACCGGGGAAAGCCTGGGCCAGGTGGCAAGCCAGACCCTTCAGGCCATCGCCTGTACCGACGCGGTGGCCGCCATGCCGGTATTCCGCCCGCTGATCGGCGCGGATAAAACCGAGATCGTAAAGCTTGCCTATCAAATCGATACCTATGGGATCTCCATTGAGCCCTATGAGGATTGCTGTACCATTTTCACCCCCAAGCACCCCCGCACCAGGCCCATCCTTCACTTTGTGGAGGATGCGGAAAAGGCCATCGATGGGGAAGCGCTGCTTCGGGAGGCCTTAACGCAGGTGGAAACTATGGAGATCCAGGCGGAATAAAACCGTGACTCTACATTTCGGAGGTTCCTTTATGAAAAATGAGATCGGCTGGCAGAACAGCGCAGTTTTTTATCAAATTTATCCCATGGGCTTTTGCGGCGCGCCCTTTGCAAACGACGGTGCGGCGGAAAACCGGATCTTAAAGGTGAAGGAATGGGTCCCTCACCTGCAAAAGCTGGGAGTGGGGGCGGTGTACTTTTCCCCGGTGTTTGAATCGGACACCCACGGCTACGATACCAGAGATTATAGGAAAATAGACTGCCGCCTGGGCACGAACGAAGCGTTCCGGGAGGTGGCAGAGGCGCTGCATTCCGCCGGGATCCGAGTGGTGCTGGACGGCGTGTTCAACCACGTGGGCAGAGGCTTTTGGGCCTTTCAGGATGTGCTGAAAAACCGGGAAAATTCTCCCTATAAAGACTGGTTTTACATCAATTTCGGCGGCAGCAACGGCTACAACGACGGCCTCTGGTACGAGGGCTGGGAGGGCCACTTTGAGCTGGTGAAGCTGAACCTGCAAAACCCCGCCGTGGTCGATCATATTTTAAGCTGTGTAGGAGGCTGGATCGAGGAATTCGGCATTGACGGCCTCCGGCTGGATGTGGCCTACCTGCTGGATGAGAATTTCCTTCGGCGGCTCCATGCCTTCTGTAAAGAAAAAGACCCCGCCTTTTTTCTCCTTGGGGAGATGATCCACGGGGACTACAACCGGGTCATGAACCCGGAAATGCTGGACAGCGTGACGAATTACGAATGCTATAAGGGCCTGTATTCCGCCTTTAATTCCATGAATATGTTCGAGATCGCCCACTCTCTAGCCCGCCAATTCGGCCCGGAGAACTGGACGCTTTATAAAGAAAAACACCTGCTCTGCTTTGCCGACAACCATGATGTGACCCGCATCCACAGCATTTTGCAGGATAAAGGCCAAATTTTCCCCCTTTACGCGGTGCTGTTCTGCATGCCTGGCATCCCCTGCCTGTATTACGGCAGCGAATGGGGAGCGGACGGGGAGAAAAAGGACGGCGACCCCGCCCTGCGCCCCTGTTTTGAAGCCCCGGTGGAAAACGAGCTTACCGATTTTTTGAGCAGGCTTTCCCGGGCCAAGAGGGAAAGCAAGGCCTTGTGCTATGGCGATTTCAAGAATGAAACGCTGCTCAACAAGCAGTGGGTCATGCGCCGCTCCTGCCCGGAGGAAACGGTGCTGCTGGCGGTAAACGCCGAAGGGGCGGAATTCACCATCGGCTGCCAGCACCACGGCCCGGCCACAGAGCTTCTCACCGGAGAACAGACAGAGCTGCAAGGCAGCATCACCCTGCCGCCCTATGGGGTGAAGCTGTTCCGGCTGGGGTAAGAAGAGAGCGGCAAGCGGTACCCTCCATAAAAATGCAAGGCAAGACAAATCATGATGGTTTGCCTTGCCTTTTTTATTGTGTAAGATTTTCAGAAAAGTACCTGTGAATGAGAGGGATAAATTGGAATTTAGCGTACTAGTAATTAGCTGTAAGTAGTTAGTTGTTAGAAAAGGGGCACACGCACCACTGTCATTCTGAGCCGAAGGCGAAGAATCTCGGCCATATCCCAGCCAGTGGCTACAAATTCCCTTTATGCGCCGGTTGCTGCTAACCGAGATCCTTCGTCGCTATGCTCCTCAGGATGACAGTGTGTGGGGGTCGTT
>JAETPP010000154.1 GCA_021771115.1 Bacillota bacterium
AATTTTACCTTCATCTGATAAACCTCTTGCTGTTTCTCGGTTTTTAGGAGTGGAGCGGTTGCATGTAAGAATATGTCAAAAGCGCTTGCGGGCAGTGGGATAGATTTATGGTTTAACGGTGCCCTTTGGCTCCCCTGAAAGGGGGGCAGTCACGGCGAAGCCGTGACTGGAGGGCTCCGTGCGGCAAGCAGCAAGAACCCTTCCGTCAGCCTTCGGCTGCCACCTCCCCTTTCAGGGGAGGCAAGGGTTTTCTGCTACCTGTTAGTGTGCCAATCCCAATTTAGTGGCACCAGCCACCCTCCTACTGTCATCCTGAGGAACGAAGTGAAGGATGACAGGAAGGGGGGCAAGATGACAGAAAGGGAGTCAGGATAACTGGAAAAGGAACTCAAGGTAACAGAAAATACGCGCACTTACCTTTCATTGCTAATTGCTAATTTCTAATTGCTAATTTATTCTAAAACCTCTTCGGAAAGGGTCGTCCACTCTGTGAGAAGCTGTTCCGCTTTTTCGTGGAGGGCTGCGATCTGCTCTGTGGCTTCTGTAATGGCTTCATAGTCTGCGGCGATCTCCGGGTCCTCCAGTTTTTCTTCCAAAGCATGCAAAGCCTTGTCGTTTTCCTCGATCTCCTGCTCCAGCCGGGAAAGGGCGGAGCGCTTTTTTCTAAGCTCGGCCTCCCGCTCTTTGCGGAGCTTATAGAGATTCACCTTGGGCTCGGCCTTCTTTTCCTCCTGGGCTTCCAATGCCTCCCGCTTTTCCAGGTAATAGTCGTAATTGCCGTGGTACAGCGCCGCCCCGGTTTGGCCGAGCACATAGACCTTATCCGCCAGCTTATTGATGAGATAGCGGTCGTGAGACACCACAAACAGGGTGCCGTCGTAGCCGGAAAGGGCGTCCTCCAAAGCTTCGCAGGAGCCGATATCCAGGTGGTTGGTGGGCTCGTCCAGCAGCAGGAAATTTGCCTTGGAGAGCATGAGCTTTAACAGCAGCACCCTGGCCCGCTCTCCGCCGGAAAGGCCGCCGATGGGCTTATAGACGTCCTCCCCCTTGAACAAAAACACCGCCAGGGCGCTTCGCACCTCGGTTTGGGTCATGCGGGGGTGGAGATCCCAAATCTCATCGATCACGGTTTTTTCATCGTGCAGGCTCAGCTGAGACTGCTCGTAATAGCCGATATCCACCCCGGTTCCGATCCGCACCAGGCCGGAGGTTTGCTGATACTGCCCCAATAAGACCTTGAACAGAGAGGTTTTTCCGCAGCCGTTGGGCCCGATGAGGAAGATCTTTTCTCCCCGCTTGATCTCCAGGCCCACATGCTGAAACAGGGGCGCGCCGCCGTCAAAGGAAAGGGAAAGGTCCTCGGCGGTGAGCACATCATCGCCGCTGCGGCGGCTGGCGTGGAACTGAAAACGGATGGCCTCCGGATCCTGCTCCGGCTTTTCCAGGGTGGCCTCCAGCCTGTCGATGGCCTTCTGCTTGCTGGCGATGGTCACATAGTTTCGCTCCTGGTTCCACCTGCGCTGCTGCTCGATGATGCCCTCAATGCGGTGGATTTCCTTCCGGGTGCTTTCATACACCCGCTCCATGGCAAGGCGCTTTTCCTCTTTCAGGGCCAGGTACCGGGTGTAGTTTCCCTTGTAGGAATCCAGGTGGGTTCCCTGCAGCTCCAGCGTGCGGGAGGTCACCTTATCCAGGAAATAGCGGTCGTGAGAGATCACGATATAGGAGCCGCCGTAATTCTTGAGAAAATCCTCCAGCCACTCTACGGAATTGATATCCAGGTGGTTGGTGGGCTCGTCCAGCAGAAGCAGATTCGCCCCGCCTAAAAGCATTTTGGCAAGCTGCAGCTTGGCCTTCTGCCCGCCGCTTAATACCCCTACCCGGTTTGTGAGCTGCTCCTCCCCGAAGCCCAGCCCCATCAGGGTGCTTCTGGCCCTGGCCCGGCAGGTAAGGCCGCCGCCGTCCACAAAGCGGTCATTGAGCTCTGTTTGGCGCAGGATCAGCTTTTGCAGCTCCGCCTCCGGCGGGTTTTGGGAAAGCAGGGTGTTTAAGTCCTCCAGCTCCCGCTCCATCTGAAGCAGGGGGGCAAACACCGTCATCACTTCCTCCAGGGCCGTTTTGTGAAAATCACGGCAGACATGCTGCTCCATATAGCCCAGCACCGTTTCTTTGGAAAAGACCGCCGAGCCGGTATCAGGGGTATATTCCCCGGTGAGTACCTTGAACAGGGTGGTTTTTCCGCTGCCGTTGACGCCCACCAGCCCGATGCGCTCCCCCTTCTGCATTTCAAAGGTAACGTTTTCTAAAATCACGGTCTCCCCAAAGCTCTGGGTAATATTGTTTACCGTTAAAATCGCCATACTGGTTTCATCCTAACAAAACAAGAATACAGCTCTTATTATAGGGGAAAAGGGGAAATTCCGCAAGGGGCCCCGCGCTGTTTGGTGCGTTTTCCGGGGAAGCGTGCTTTTTTGTTTTCCGTAATTCGCAGGAAGCCCGCTTCCCCACTAACCCGGCAGCACAGGAGGGACGCAGGAAAGAGACTGTCCGCCAGGGCATACGGGAAGCCTCTCGGAAGTCGTGCGCAAAATACATAAAATTAAGATAATTGTGAAGTTTTATCTTGACAAAATAACCAGATTGGCATAAAATTAAAAATAAGGTAGAAATATTATATGTGATTCAGAAGGGAGAGAAAAGAATCAAAAGGTCAAAAAAGGATCCATAAGTACCGGGGCCTGGAAACCCGCCGAATACATTCGGCGCACGATACCGATGGATCTTCCCCATTCTACCTGATACCGGAAAGAAAAGCAAGAGACATCAGTGGGCCTTGCCACTGTAAGAAGGAGCGGAAGCCCGGCACAAAAAGGAAGGGGTAACAACATGAAAAAGCGATCACGAAATCGGTTTGCCGCGTTTTTGCTGGCTATGGTCATGCTTTTGTGCGCCTCCACCCCCGCCGGAGCGGTATCGGCGGAGCAGGAGCAGATTACAGACAGCGACCTGTTTATCGGAGAGGAAGCGGCAAAGTACATTGCGGAATTTTTCGTGCGGGACATGATAGAAACCGGCACTACCTGCTGGAATTCGGAAACCGCCGTCACAAGACTTATACCCCTGTACGATGAAACCGGGGAAGACGTGGTGAGCTATACCGCAGAGCTGACCCAGGGCTATCTTGTGATTTCCGCTTATGCGGATGTGCCCAGCGTGGTTCTGGAATGGTCCGATGAAGCAGAGCCGGTATACGAAGAGCTGCCTTTGGAGGAAAGCTCTAAAATTATCTATTCCGGCGGGCTGAATTATTATCTGGATCAGGGAGACACGCTGAAAACAATAACCGGCGCGGAAGTTTCCCGAGATCATGCGGCAGATCCTCTGGAGGGGATTCGCAGCAGAAAATATCTCAGCACCCAGCTTAAGGCGCAAATTTTCAAAGCGAAGCTGTTCCGTTCAGGGGTTTCAACCTATGATAATAACTATAAGGGAGATTACATCACCGATGTTTATACCTATGCCAAGAATGTATACGGCGGTACCTGGAAAGCCGATGGCTGGGTAAACAACTGGGGAAGCTATACAAGCACATTGACAGCAAGCGATTTAGAGGGATATTCTCAAACCTGTGCTCCGGTGGCAATTTCCAACGCCATCAAAATGTACGGTAACAAGTACAATTCAGCAAGTATTGGAAATGTTACCGCCAAAAATATTTTCGGGGTAATCAAGGATTTGAGAGACAGCAATTACAATCTCCCCTATTGGAACAACGGCGTTGGAATGTCAGATACCAATGTCATAGGGGATTACGCAAAAGACGCCTTTGCTAAATACGGAAAAACCATTACCGTCAGCGACTTTAAGAATATCACTGCCGCAAATGCTATAAGCACCTGTTCTGCCGGGAATAAGTTGATGCTGATTTGCCTGTATCGTAGTGATGATCTCCGTTACGATTATCATGCAGCACTAGGGTATGCCTATAACCGTATTAAGTCCACAAATCAAAGCACTACAAAATCCTTTGTCAAGTTGAGCGATGGTTTGTCGAAAGGTCCAAGATATCTGGATATATCTTTGATTTCTTTGAGCCAATATGTAGAAATCATTTTCTAAGGAGAATGCGCTATGGAGGTTCAAAGTCCAAAGAAAAAACACGGTACAAAACGAAAGGTAATACTCGTACTCTTTATCGCACTTATGGCAGTAGGTCTTTTCCTGATAGGGCAAATCATCTACACGAAATACGTGCTCCCCCGGCCGGTGGAGTTTACTACCTTTTCCCCCTTTGAAAGAAGGATCTTTGATTTGGATGCATCAGAAATAAAAGAAATCCGTTTTTTCAGCTGGGAACGCGTCTATAGTAACGGAACCCGGCGAACACCGTTTTACACCTTTGATACGAAAGAAGAAATAGAGGCTTTTGTAGAATACCTTAATTCCTTTCGATACACCCATACAGAGCCCGGCCCGGATCCTATCAATTTGGGAAAGGAAGGTATACCTTCTTGTAGGTTCTCGGCAGAAACAAGAAACGGAGAAAATTTCCACTGCAGTTTCGAGCAAAACCGCGTTTACATCGGTGAAGTGTGGTACTACGGCGATCCAGCCTTTTTCCAAAAACTGATGGATTTAGAAAAGTAGTGTCAAAAGGAGAGGACTCCTCCTCTCCTTTTCGCTTACTTTCAAAATATTTCACCCGATGAGTGTTTTTTCCTTTTGTGTTGTATAAGAATTGCAGGGATCATTTTCCAAGCAGGAGGAACCGGTATGGAAGAGCAGACGGCAAAGAAAACTGAAAAAAAGCGGGCGTCTCCCCTTTTCCTGTTGTTGATCGTCCTCATTTTGGTTTCTTCCGTGCTGGGAAAGCTTGTCTATGTAAAATATGTGCTCCCCCGGCCGGTAGAGTTTACTACCTTTTCTCCCTTTGAAAGAAGGATCTTTGATTTGGACGCATCAGAAATAGAAATCATCGGATTGACCGGCAGTATGCAAATTACCAGTTACGGAGATCATCTGCCTCCCTTATTCTGTGACCTTGAAGAGAGAGAGGAAATTGAAGATATGGTAGAATATCTCAATTC
>JAETPP010000155.1 GCA_021771115.1 Bacillota bacterium
GCCGGCGGGCATTTTCCGCCGCCGCCCGTAAAATGACCTCCGGCGCTTCTCCCCGAAGCTCACTGATGCGCTTTGCCACATAAACGATCAAGGAAGAGTCGTTTCGCTTGCCGCGATACGGCGCCGGGGCCATATAGGGCGCGTCCGTTTCCAGCAGCAGCCTGTCAAGGGGAATCTCCTTTGCCACCTCTACGGCGTGGCGGGCGTTTTTGAAGGTCACCACCCCGCCGATGCCGAGATACATTCCAAGCTTCAGCACCTCACGGGCCATTTCCACACTGCCGGAAAAGCAGTGCACCACTCCCTGGGGACGATACCGCTTTAGCAGCTCCAGAGTATCGGCGTGGGCCTCCCGGTCGTGCACGGCTACCGGCAGAGAAAGCTCCTTTGCAAGCTCCAGCTGAGCCGTGAAAACCTCCTGCTGGCGCGCTTTGGGACAGGCGTCCAGCCAGTGATAATCCAGGCCGATCTCGCCCACCGCTACAATTTTCTCCTTCCGCAGCAGCTCCCGGAGCAGGGAAAGCCAGTCGTCCGGCAGCTCCTTGGCACATTCCGGGTGGATCCCCACTGCGCCGTACACATAGTCATATTGCTCTGTCAGCGCCACCGTATCCCGGCAGCCCTGTAGGTCTGCGCCCATATTCAGAATGCCGCACACGCCTGCTTCGGGCAGGCGCTTTCCCAGCAGCTCTTCCCGGTCCGGATCAAACTGCTCGTCATCATAATGGGCATGGGAATCAAAAATCAAAGCTTCCATCGCCATCATCCAATATCCAGTATCTAATTTAGCACAGCTTTGCCCCGGCGGGGATGCTGTCATCGATCATCAACAGGTGCAGGGCTTCCTCACCCTTTTCCTTGTGGACTGCCGAGATCAGCATACCGCAGCTCTCCAGGCCCATCATTTTCCGGGGCGGCAGGTTCACAATGGCCACCAGGGTTTTGCCGAGAAGATCCTCCGGCTCGTACCATTTGTGGATCCCGGAAAGGATCTGCCGGTCTGTGCCGGTACCGTCGTCCAGTGTAAAGCGAAGCAGCTTGTCGCTCTTTTTCACCGCTTCGCAGGCCTTCACCTTCACCGCCCGGAAGTCAGACTTGCAGAAGGTGTCAAAATCCACCTTTTCTTCCAGCTGAGGCTCTACCTCGATCTCGGGAACAGGCATATTCTTCAGCCGCTTTTCCTCCGCCTGGGCGATCACCTCGTCCTCATCCAGCCTGGCAAACAGGATCTCCGGCTGCTCCGTCACCTTGTTCCCGCTGGGATACAGGCCGGTCTGATCCAGCTCCTCCCAGCTTCTGGGCTGGGTGTTCAGCTGCCGGAAAATGCTGTCACAGGCGCCGGGCAGGAAGGGCTGCAGGAGAGACGCGCCTACACAGATGGAATCTACCAGGTTGTAAAGCACCGTTTCCAGCCGGGGCAGCTTTGCCTCGTCCTTTGCCAGCGCCCAGGGCATGG
This sequence comes from Bacillota bacterium, assembly GCA_021771115.1. GTDB lineage: Bacteria > Bacillota > Clostridia > Oscillospirales > Acutalibacteraceae > Acutalibacter. The sequence continues at coordinate 1,457 of JAETPP010000155.1, forward strand.
TTTCGTCGATATACTTATTGCAGCGCTTAAAGAGATTCATGATCTCCGTGATGGCGTCTGCCGCCCGAAGGTCGTCCATTTTGGCGGCGGCCTTGTCCCGGCAGGCGGAAACCACTGCCTTCAGGTCCTCATCCACCGGCTCTGTCACGCCGGAGTTCTTTACCGTGCCTCCGAAATACTTGTTGCTCATGGAAACGGTGCGGTTCAAAAGGTTCCCCACAATATTGGCAAGGTCGGAATTGTTCCGCTCCGTCACCAGCTCCCAGGTAAGGTTGCCGTCGTTTTCATAGGGCATTTCATGCAGCACAAAATACCGCACGGCGTCCACGCCGAACACATCCACCAGGTCGTCGGCGTAAATGGTATTGCCCTTACTCTTGCTCATTTTGTTGCCGTTCATCAAAAGCCAGGGATGGCCGAACACCTGCTTGGGCAGGGGCAGATCCAGCGCCATCAGGAAAATGGGCCAGTAAATGGTGTGGAACCGCACGATATCCTTGCCGATCAAATGCAGGTCGGCGGGCCATTCCTTTTGAAACTGCTCTGTACTGTCCCCGTCGCAGTGGTAGCCGATGCCGGTGATATAGTTGGTCAGCGCGTCCAGCCAGACATACACCACGTGCTTGGGGTCAAACTCCACCGGAATGCCCCACTTGAAGGAGGTGCGGGACACGCACAGATCCTGTAGGCCGGGCAGCAGGAAATTGTTCATCATCTCATTCTTCCGGGAGACGGGCTGAATAAATTCCGGGTGCTCGTTGATATAGTCGATGAGCCGGGGCGCGTACTTGCTCATTTTGAAGAAGTAGGCTTCCTCTTTAGCAGGATGCACCTCTCTGCCGCAGTCGGGGCATTTGCCGTCAACGAGCTGGCTTTCCGTGAAAAAGGACTCGCAGTCTGTGCAGTACAGCCCTTCATAGGCGCTCTTATAGATATCGCCCTGGTCATAGAGCTTTTTGAAGATCTTCTGCACTTCTTTTTCATGGTAGCTGTCGGTGGTGCGGATAAAATGATCATAGGACACGTTCATCAGGTCAAACTGTCCCTTGATGATCCCCGCCACCCGATCCACAAATTCCTTGGGGGTAACGCCCTCGGCCTGGGCTTTCAGCTCATTTTTCTGGCCGTGCTCATCGGTGCCGGTCTGAAACCACACGTCATAGCCCTGCAGCCGCTTAAAGCGGGCAATGGCATCCGCCAGCACAATCTCATAGACATTGCCGATATGGGGCTTGCCGGAGGTGTAGGCGATGGCGGTGGTAAGATAATATTTTCCTTTGCTGTTCATTTTGCTCGTATCCTTTCCATAGGCCGGGCAAAGCCTTGCTATGCCGGCGTATATCCGGTTTCCCGGACAATAGTTTTCAAATCCTCTTCTGTGAGCTTATCGGCGTCAAACACAACGCGCGCGCTCTTATTTTCCAAATTCACTTCGGCCTCCCGCACGCCCTTGGCGCCCTCGAAGGCCTTCTGCATTCGGGAAGAGCACATGGCGCAGTGCATCCCATCTATCATAATAACGGTCTCTTTCCAGTTCTTCTTTCCAAACATACTTTTTCCTTCCTTTCCTGATTTCTATTTCAAGGGAGCTTCCGAACAGGCGAAAAGCTCTATTAGATAGCTTCCCCAGATTTCCGGGGATCCTCTTAGAACTCCCTTTTTATCGGAAGATCAATGCCGAAAACGCGCTGGCGATCATGAGCAGGGCCAGAACAGCCGCCGCCACGCGGATCACAAGCGCTCTGCGATTCGTATGGTAGCCCTTCATAGCACGAATCATCCCCTTTTTCCGCAAATTGAAAGTGCTTTTTAGTTTACCACTTTTTTCCCGATTTGTAAAGAATGGAGGTGGAACCAGGCCTGTTTGGCTTTGACGCCCGGCGTTCCCGGCCACGCCGTCAAATTCTTACCATCCCATCTGCTTCAGCCACCGCACTGATTTTTGCAAAGCCGCGGCGGTTTTGGTTTCCAGCACGCATCTGGCATGGCAGGCTTTTGCAAGCCGAAGCCTGTCATACAGGTCGATCTCCCCATCGCCCAGGGCAAGGTGGTTTCGGGGCGGCGCCTCCACAGCATCATGGATGTGAAAATGAATCAGCTTCGCCCGATGCTCCATGAGAAAACCGGCGTCCTTTTCCCCCGCCGCTTTGGAATGCCCGATATCCCAGGTCAAACCAAATTTAGGACTTTGCAGGAGCTCTTCGATCACTTCCTTTTCGTACTCCTGAAAGCGATCGGTATTTTCAATGGCGATCATGAGATCCGCGTCTCCGATCCATTCCTCGCACCGCTTTCGAAAGGAGCGGTAGAAATTGAAATACGTGCTGAAATTGCGTTCATACATCCGCACTTTTTGGTCCGGAAGCGTGATGTAGACCCCGTGGTTCAGGTGCATGTTGAGAAGCAGGGACTGAGCAGGGTCGCCGTATTTGTCCCGCAGGCAGATCAGTTTCTTTGCCGCTTCGATGGTCCTTCTCACAGTTTCCAGGTACGCATCGGACACAAGCCGGTTAAAATCCGCGATATCCAGGTTCTCATCCAGATGTATGGTGTAATAGATACCTGCCGGATCCGCGGCTTCCATCAGGCGCTCTGTCTTTTCCAACTGATCGAGCTGATATTCCGGAAAATTCATGTTCAGTTCCAGAAACCGCAGCCCCAATTTTTTGCACAGTTTGATATTTTCCTCCAGCGTTTGATGTTCCACCAGCGTCGGCATTCCCAGCTGCATAGCGTCCTCCAAAACAGCGATTTTGTGATTTTTTCCCGATCCATTGTAAAACAACGCCCGCAAAAAATCAACCTTTCTCCGGGGGAGAGCAGCGCATGCCGAAAACCTGCACACCTTTTTCTTTCCGGCATACTCTGATAACAGGGACAAGACCCGGCTCGGTCGGGCAGTCCGGTATTTTTTGGAAAGGAAAGAAGGAATCACTTTGTCAGAGGAAATGAACGGCATGGCCTGCGGCCTGTACAGCGATCCCGCTCCGCTGCCTTCGGACCCGGTGCCCGCCATGGCATATGTGCCCTATCAGCAATGGAGCGACCAGCTTCACAGCGCGGAGCGCGCCCTGGAAGCGGGCACCCTGTTCCCCGTGCTCGATAAGCCCTTTCTCGGCGGAAGGAGGGAACCCAGATGAGTGAAAAAGAAGCCCTGCGCCGCAGGATCTATGCGGTGGAATTTGCCTCCTGGGAGCTTCACCTCTTCCTGGATACCCATCCCAACAACAACGAAGCGGCGAAAAAGCAGGAGGAGTACCGGGAGCGCGCCAGAAAGCTCCGTAAGGAATTTGAGGAAAAGTACGGCCCCATCGGGGAAACTCCGCAAAACACCAGCCGCTGGGCCTGGATCAGCGATCCGTGGCCCTGGGAAAAGGAGGCAAATTAAACCATGTTTGTGTATGAAAAGCGTTTGCAGCATCCTGTCAATATCAAAAACCCCAATCCCAAGCTGGCAAAGATCATCATCACGCAGTACGGTGGGCCCCATGGTGAGATCGGGGCGTCTCTGCGGTATTTGAGCCAGCGCTATGCCATGCCTTATCCGGAGCTGCGGGCCATTCTCACCGATATCGGTAGTGAAGCCTCAGAAATGGAGTTTT
>JAETPP010000156.1 GCA_021771115.1 Bacillota bacterium
GGGAGTATAAACTTGTATCACCAATTGTAGGCTGTAAACTGAACGAAATTTCCGCTCAAAAAATATCCTAAACCTAACGTAACAACAGGAGCCGCAACAAACAGCTTTAATGCAAATGTGTGACGCATTTTTAATAATTCAGAATGGATAAGGCGAAACATTAGTTTTTCCCCCCTTCGCGATTAGCGGCTACAATGCGCATAAAAATTTCTTCCAAATCTGTGCCCTTATCTATTTTGTTTTCATAACCTAACTTCCCAGCAGAAAGAATGCCAATATGGTCTGCAATCTGTTCTACTTCAGACAGAATGTGGCTGGACAAAATTACGGTGATCCCTTGTTGCGGGAAAGAGCGGATCAGTTCTCGCAGTTCTTGAATACCAATAGGGTCTAGCCCGTTTGTTGGCTCATCCAAAATCAATAATTTAGGAGATGTGAGCAGTGCAAGTGCAATGCCAAGCCTTTGTTTCATTCCTAAAGAAAAGTGTCCTGCTTTCTTTTTCCCGGTGTCTTCAAGGTCAACAATCTGCAAGACTTCTTTTATGCGGGTATCAGGAAGTCCGAGTGCAAGGGTTCGCACTTTCAGATTTTCATAAGCGGTCAGGTTTTCATACAGGGGCGGTGTTTCAATCAATGCGCCAATATTCTGTAAATCGTTGCGGCTCCATGCGTGACTGTCAAATATAATCTCTCCCGACGTGGGGCGCAAAATGCCAGTGAGCATTTTTAGAATAGTAGACTTTCCTGCACCATTTGGTCCCAGCAATCCGTAAACGGAATTTCTCTGAATACTCAGAGATACACTGTTTACTGCCATCTGCCCTTTGAATTGTTTGCAAAGGTTGGTTGTTTTCAAAATCATATCCATGCTTTCATTTCCTTTCTTTGCTTTACTGCAAGCAAAGAATACCAAAGAATTTTGGAGAAAACATAAAGATATGAAAAAATCCAAATGGACTTTTGGGCGTAGCATAATCCAACACTATATTCTAATATTGTCAATTATAATTCCTCTATCTGTGTAAGGCAAGAAATAAAATATGAATTATAAAGTTCAAGTTATCCGCATATAGCAACATTCCACGAGCAGACTATGAAATATAGAATGTAAGTGGGTGATGCAATATGGCAAAAGTTGAAGATTGCCCCGGTTTTGAAACTTTCGGCGCAGACGTAAAGGAAGCGCGGAAAGCAAAGCATCTCACACGAAAAGACTTGGCGGAAAAGGTAAACATCGAATCCCGGTATCTTGCCAATATCGAGAATGAGGGAACGATCCCCAGCCTGCCCGTCGTGATACAGCTTATCAAGATTTGCGGTCTGCCTGTGGAACACTACTTCAATCCAGAAGTCATGCGGGATGAAAGCGAAGATCGGAAACGGGTCAGCCACAAGCTGAAACTTTGCCCGGAGCAGTATCTACCAATCGTGGAGGGTGCCATTGACGGGGCCTTGAAAATCAAACAGCCAAACGAAGAAACGGAGGGTGAGTAAAACAGCCTCTGTTTTCTTTTTATGGGGACGCGCAAGCGTCTCTATTTTTTTGCACTTTTTTCTGTCCAGAGGTCTATTTTGCGGGTAGTTTTGAAGTTTGGGAACGTCTTGTTAGCGGAGAAACAGTAACGTAGCAAGCATAGGGAGTGTAGCCACACTCCCGAAAAAACGGCCCGTCCCGCCCCTGCCGGGCCGCATCCGTTTTGCTTGTTGGGGAAGTCCCCAAACCCCTTGAATGGAAAGGACGGTGAAGCATGGTAAACAGAACCAGAAAGATTGTGCTGCGCGTTCCCGTGACGCCGGAAGAACGAAAACTGATTGAACAGAAAATGGCGCTGCTCCATACGAAAAACTTTTCAGCCTATGGCCCTTGCGGAGCCCTCCCCGGAGGCCGTCCCCGAACCGCTCCCGGAGCCGGAGCCCGAACCTACCACCGAGCCGGAGGAACCCGAGCCCGAGCCGGAAAAATCCGGCGGGGCGGGGACGCTCCTGCTGGTGCTGGCGGTGCTGGCCCTCGGCGGCGGGGCCGGGTGGTACTTCAAGATTTACCGCCCAAAACAGCAGGCCGCCGCGCCCGGCGAGGACTTTGACGAGGCGGAGGAATACGGCGAGGACTATGGCGGCGGTGAATATGACGACCTCCCCCCGTGGGATGAGGACGTGGAAGAAACGGAGGGCGACGAATGAATTTCACAGCGAACCCTTTGGAACGGGAAATGAAACGCCGCCCGCGGCCCCAGCCCCCGCGCCCGGATAAGCCCCCCGAGGGCTCCCGGTGCTGTGGCTGTCCCTACTGGCGCGGCATCCCCTGCGGCTCCTGCTTTCAGTCCCTCTTGGGCAGGCCGGGCGGGAGGTGATGCTTTGCGTGAGCTGACCCGTGAGGAAAAGGCGGTCATCCGCTCCCTTGTCACAAAATGGTGCGCCAACTATGACCGGGAAATGGGATGCTTGCCTTTGGACTGCGAGTGCTATATGCTGGGGAAGTGCTGGACGGGGGCCTATTGCAGATACTTCCGGGAGGCCGTCCTGCCGCTGAACCCGGTGCTGGAGGCCGCCCTCAATACCGAGGGGCCCGTCCCGGAAACCCGGCCCTGTCCTGTCTGCGGGCGGCCCTTTCTCCCGGACGGGCGGCGGCGCTACTGCTCCGAGGCTTGCTCCAAGGCCGCAAGGCAGAAAAAACAGCGGGGATATATGCGGAAATACCGGGGGTGATGCGTGAGCATTTGGGGGTATAAAACCCCGCTGTTTTCAAGGCTTTCCGGGGCCGCTTTTGGGGTAGGGCATACCTTTACACGTCCTGCCCCGTTTTCCCCGGATAATGCTAACATTTCGAGAGGAGGTTCCTATGGACAAAAATCAAGGCTATGCAATCTTAAAGGCCGTCATGCTGGAGAATGGCCGGGGCTTTGCGCTGGGGGAGCATCCCACGGCCCCGTCCCCCTTTGTAACGTGGGCCTGCTACGATGACGAACACGGCGTAAGGCAGTATGAGTGGGGGCATTATGGCAGTGACCGGGCCGCGCTGGAGCGGGACTTGCTGGAGCGGGTGGAGAACTACCAGCAGCAGTTCTCCGTCAAGGTGGCGCAGATTGAGGCCCCCGGCCTTTACAAGTATTACTCCACCCAGCGGCCCGTTGACATCGGCACGTTCCCCAAGCCTGCGGGCAACACGCCGGACGAGATCGTAAACTATGACAAGCGCGTTCCCGTTGAGGGCGGCGCGTTCCTTGCGTGGGGGCATCTGACCTACACAAAGCCCTTGACGGAAAAGCAGGCGGCGGACTATGAGCTCCGGCCCGCCCCGGAGGTGTCCGGCCTGCTGCGGGAGGGCAGGCCCCGCCCGATTGCCGAGCAGATGAAAGAGGCCGCAAGGCTGGCCGGGGAACGGCAGGCCCCCTCTGCGCCCAAGCGGGACGCGCCCGACCGGGGCGGCAGGTAGGCATGGCCGGAAAAAAGCGCCGCCGCCCCGTCCATCTCCATGTGATGGTATCCGAGGAAGAGCAGGCGCTTATCCGGGAACGCATGGCCCAGGCGGGTATCCGCAACATGGGCGCGTATATGCGGAGGATGGCCCTCTGCGGCTATGTGCTCCAGATTGACCTTGCCCCCGTCCGGGAGCTGGTGTCCCTCCAGCGGCGGTGCTCAAACAACCTCAATCAAGTGGCTGTCCATGCCAACACCTACGGGGGCATCTACCCCGAGGAAATATCGGCCCTCCAGCGGGACTACTCCGCTTTGTGGGGCCCTCTGTCTGATTTGCTGAAACAGCTTTCCGAGCTGGTGGAGCTGTGACTTGCTGGGGAGCGGTGCTGTGCCGCTCCCCGGCTTTTTTCGTACTTCGGGACATTTTGTCCCAAAGGTGGAGGATGGACAACAGTAAAAGAATGTGCTATACTTGTTTTCCCGGCAAAAAATAAAACGCAATTTGTGGAGGTTTCAAGTATGAGGACAATTATTTCTATCGTAATAATTATAATCGCTGCTGTTGTTGGCTTTTTCATGGGAACCGGAATGAACCAAGCTATGGGTGGCGCAACTCTAATTGCACCGATTGCAGGTTTCGCGTGTACTATTCAAGCGATTGAAAGCAAGAAAAACCAGTAGTTTTCATCGTACTAAATATTGACATCACCAAAGACAGCGGGCGCTTTGCCTGCTGTCTTTTTTCATGGCGAGAGGAGGTGCTACCACGGCCACGACCTACAATCCGGCCCTACAAGCAGGCGGCAGGACTGAGCGCCGTCCAGACGATGGAGGAGCGGTGCTGTGCCGCTCCCCGGCTTTTCGTACTTCGGGACATTTTGTCCCAAAGGCGGGGAAAGACATTTTCGGAGAGGAGGAATATCTATGGCAGTAACCCGGCTTATTACCCACCATATCAGCAAAGGGGAAACGGTTGCTCAATCGCTGAAAGATAGGTTTGACTATGGGCAGAACCCGGACAAGACCCAGGGCGGGGAGCTTATTTCTTCCTATGAGTGCGACTACCAGACCGCCGATGCGGAGTTCCTGCTCTCCAAGGCAAAGTATAGGGCCGTCACGGGCCGGGAACAGAAACGGGAGGCGGACGTGCTCTGCTATCAAATCCGCCAGTCCTTTGCTCCCGGCGAGATTACCCCGGAGGAGGCGAACCGGGTAGGCTATGAAACGGCTATGCGCTGGACAAAGGGGAAACACGCCTTTTTCGTTGCCACCCATACAGACAAAAAGCACATTCACAATCACATTTATTACAATCCAATCACTTTAGACTACACCCGGAAATTCCGGGACTTCTGGAGATCGGCGCGGGCTCTGCGGCGGCTCTCTGACCGGGTATGTCTGGAAAATCATCTGTCTGTCATCCAGCATCCCAAACTACACAGCCAGGGCCGTTTCCTCCACTATGGCCAGTGGATAGGCGACAAGCCGCCCTCCGCTCAACAGAGGGTGCGGCTGGCGATTATCGCGGCCCTTGAAAAAAAGCCCGCCGACTTTGCCGCGTTCCTCCGGCTGATGGAGGAGTCCGGCTTTGCCGTCAAGCATGGGCGGGGCGGCGTGGTATCGTTCCTCGC
>JAETPP010000157.1 GCA_021771115.1 Bacillota bacterium
CCTTCGGCGACTCAGAATGACATCATTTTGTCATCCTGAGGGCAACGCCCGAAGGATCTCGTTCTTTAGTCTTTAGATGTTAGCTGTTAGAAAGGACAAGGGCAACCCTTCGCCTTTCGTTCCCTCAGAAGGACGGTAGCACAGCTGCTGCCGCAAATATTTTCAGGAGGAAAACATATGAAGCTTCGTTTTATGACTTACAATATTCAGCACGGGATCAATTATCACAGACAAAAGGAGCTGGAGCAGCAGGGCGGGGAATGGCAGGAGCCGGTGGATCTAAAGCTCATGGCGGAAGCGATCCGCAGCCAGGACCCGGATATCGTGGGGTTAAACGAGATCTACGGCGCCGGCCCCTCTCCGGCGTTTGCCGCCCAGGCGGAGCAGCTTGCCGCTATGCTTGGCTATCACTGCTATTTTGCCAGCGCCCTGCGGCTTGGGGGAAACCCTTACGGAAACGCCATTTTGTCCCGGTTCCCTATCTTGGAAGCAAAAACAGTGGGCATTCCGGACCCGCCGGTGCAGGACGAGGACACCTATTATGAGACCCGCTGTGTGCTGCAGGCCCGCTTTGCAGAGGGCTTTACCGTGCTTATCAGCCATTTCGGCCTGGCAAGGGCGGAGGCAAAAAACGCGGTGGAAACCGTGCTTTCCCTGGTTCGAGAGGAGAAAGGCCCGGTGGTGGTTATGGGAGATTTCAACCTGGAGCCGGACAGCCCCATCTTAGAGCCCCTGTTTACAGAGCTGACCGATACGGCCTCGCTGCTTCCCTCCCCTCTGAAGACCTGGCCTTCCGATGAGCCGGGGCAGAAGATCGATTACATTTTTGTCAGGGGAGCGAAGGCGCTGGAGGCGGGCATCCCGCCCATTGAAGCTTCCGACCACCGCCCTCACACGGCGCTGATCGAGATTTAAGCCGTATGCCGGGAATTTACATTCACGTTCCCTTTTGCAATGGGAAATGCCCTTATTGCGATTTTTATTCTCTTCCCGCCGGGGAAGAGCAGATGGAGAGGTATACCGCCGCGGTGGAGCGCGCCTTACAGCAGTGGGCGCAGGAGCACGGAAGGGAACCGGCGGAAACAGTCTATTTTGGAGGCGGCACCCCCAATTTGCTGGGGGCGGGCCGCCTTTCCCGGCTGCTTTCCGCGGTGGAGCGCAGTTTTTCCATCGGAAAAGAGGCGGAGATCACCCTGGAGGCAAACCCCGTTTCCGTGGATCGGGCTTTTTTTGAGGAAGTGCGCCGGGCAGGCTTTAACCGGCTTTCCATGGGCTTGCAGTCCGCCGACCGGGAGGAGCTTGCCTTCCTAGGGAGAAAGCACAGCCCGGAGGATGTGGAAAAAGCGGTGGAAGCTGCCAGGGGCGGGGGCTTTGGGAACCTTTCCCTGGACCTCATGCTGGGCCTGCCGGGCGGCGCATCGGAAAAGCTGGGAAGCTCCATCGCCTTTGCCGCCGGGCTGGAGCCGGAGCACATTTCCTCTTACATTTTAAAAATTGAGCCCGGCACCCCCTTCGCGATGAGAAAGCTTATGCTGCCGGAGGAGGACGACGTTGCCGACCAGTATCTCTTCTGCGTGGAGGAATTGAAAAAATACGGCTATGGGCAGTACGAGATCAGCAATTTTGCAAAGCCGGGCCGGGAAAGCAGGCACAACCTGGTTTACTGGCACGGGGAGGAATACCTGGGCTTCGGCCCCGGCGCCCATTACTTTTACGGGAGAAAGCGGTTCTTTTATCCCCGCAGCCTGGAGGATTTTCTGGCCGGAAGGCCTCCCTGCCCGGACGGAGAGGGCGGCGATATGGAGGAATATGCCATGCTGAACCTTCGTCTCACAGAGGGCCTGAGCCGGGAAAGCTGTAAAAATCGCTTTGGGGCAGAGGGAGAAAAGGCCTTCGGGGCGCTTCTGCGAAACGCGAAAAAATGCCCGCCCCAGCTGCTGCAGGCGGACGAAAACAGGATCTCCTTTACCCCGGAGGGCTTTCTGGTATTCAACGCGCTGTTTTTGAAGCTGCGGGAAGGCTGAGAAAAAAGGGCATTTTTGCCGCCTTACGATTGTCTAAAAGGACGAGAGGGGCAGCGCCCTTGCTTTTTCCGGGGAAACAGGCTAGAATGAAGAAAATACACGGCAAAGGGGAAGGGGAAATGGAAGGTAATCGGGAGCTGCCGAAAAAATACAAGAAGGAATTTGACCATTCCTATACTCTGGGGCCATTTCCCACCTTTGAGCTGCTTCTGCACCGCCCGGAGCGGGCCAGGGCCGTTTATTACGAAGAGGGCTTTCGGGAGAAGGAAAAGCTGATCGCCCTGTGTGAAGAAAGGAACATCCCCTGCCTCTGCTGGAAAAAGGCGCTGGAGCGGCTTTCTCAAAAGGAGATCTGCTACGCGGCAGGGGAGTTTGAAAAATACACCGGAGCCTTGCGAAAGGAGCGTCCCCATGTGGCGCTCTGGGAGCCCTCCGATATGGGAAACCTGGGCACCATAGAGCGCACGCTGCTGGGGTTCGGCATCCGGGACCTGGCCGTGATCGGAAATTCCGCCGCCGATGTGTGGAACCCCAAAGCGGTGCGGGCCTCCATGGGGGCGCTGTTCCAGCTGGAGCTGGAATGGTTCCCCGATTTCCCGGCATACCTGGAAAAATATGGAGAGGGAAGGGATATTTTCCCCTTTATGCTGGACGGCGGCACGGTGCTGACCCCGGAAAGCTGCCCGAAAACAGAGCGGTATACCCTGGTATTCGGCAACGAGGCCAGCGGCCTGCCCCCGGAGTTTCAGGGCTATGGGCAAAGCCTGTTTATCGACCAGACCGCCGCGGTGGATTCCCTGAACCTAGCGGTTTCCGTGGCGGTGGGGACCTATTTATTCACCCAGAAAAACGGCAGGCCGGAAGGTAAGAACCTGTATTCATAACCGAAAGTGCCAGATGAGCGAGGATTTTGGGAGGCGTTCCAGGCAAATTTTCGCAGGAATACTGACGTATTGCAAGAAAATTTAACGCAGGACGGCTTCCAAAAGACCGCTCAGATGGTGCTTACAGGTTGTGAATACAGGTTCTAAGAAGCATCGGCGTAAGAGAAAGGAAATGGAAGGAAAGGGGAGCCCGCTGTGATTAAAAATGTAGTGTTTGACATGGGAAATGTGCTTCTGCGCTATGACCCGGAGCTTACGCTGAACGCGTTCTGCGGCTCGGAGGCGGAAAAGGAGCTGATCCGAAGGGAATTGTTTCAGGGGCCGGAATGGGTGCGGGGAGACCTGGGGCTCATCAAGGAAGCGGACAAATTCGGGCTGGTGAAAGAGCGTGTTCCGAAGGAGCACTGGGAAGCGCTGAAAAATTGCTGTGAGAAATGGCATTTCGACATGCGGCCTGTGGAGGGAGCCCTTTCCTTTTGTGAATACCTGAAGCGGCGGGGGTACCGGCTGTTTGTGCTGTCCAATGCCAGCGACTTATTTTATCAGTATTTTCCGCGGGCGGTGCCGGTGGAGTATTTTGAAGGCATCGTTGTTTCCGCCGATCTCCACCTGATCAAGCCAAACAGGGAGATCTATGAATATTTGCTCAAAAAGTACGGGCTGAAGGCGGAGGAATGCCTGTTTCTTGACGATATGCGGGAAAATGTGGAGGGCGCCAGGGCTCTTGGAATACAGGCTCACAGGTTCCAAAACGATTACGACCGCGTAAAGGAAGCATTTCAGCTGTAAAGGCAATACCGCACAAAGCCTTTTGAAGGGGGATTTTCTATGTGGATCTGGATTTTACTGGGCGTCATCGTACTGCTGCTTTTGGCCCTGTTGGGAGCGGCGCAGTACTTTTTCCGGGTTGCCGTTCTCCGGCAGCCTCAGGAGGGGACAAATGAGGACTATGAAAAAGAGGATTCCATCTGGAACCCCTTCCGGGAGCGGATGAAGGAAGCCCAAAAATGGATCGAAGAGCATACCGCGGAAACCCTGGAGATCACTTCCTGTGACGGCCTGAAGCTTAAGGCGCTGTACATACCCGCGGAGCTGGAAAAGCCCAAGGGGACTGTGCTGGCCTTTCACGGCTACCGTTCCCTTGCCACCGTCGATTTTGCGCTGGAGGCAGAATTTTTCCACGACCTGGGCTACCGGGTGGTGTTGCCCTACCAGCGGTCTCACGGGCTCAGTGAGGGAAAGTACATCACCTATGGCGTAAAGGAACGGTTCGATTGCCGGGATTGGGCCCGGTATCTTGAAAATCGCTTTGGCCCGGAAAACCTCTTTCTCGCGGGGATCTCCATGGGCTCCGCCACCGTGCTGATGGCCTCCTCCTTGGAGCTGCCGGAATGTGTGCGGGGGATCATCGCGGACTGCGGCTTTACCTCTCCCTGGGCCATAATGGCTCACGTTGCCAAAAAAGACTACAAGTTGCCAAGCTTTCCTTTGCTTCCGATTTTGGACCTGGTCACAAGAGCCCAGGCAGGCTTTTCCCTGAAAGGGGCGGATGCCAGAAAAGCCCTGGCGGAAACAAAGCTGCCCGTACTGTTTCTCCACGGAGAGGCGGATGATTTTGTCCCCCTTTCCATGACCAGGGAAAATTTTTCCGCCTGTGCAGGGGAAAAGGACGTGTTTTTAATAGCGGGAGCGGGCCACGCCCAAAGCTTTGCCATGGATACCCCGGGCTGTGAGGAGAAGATTTCCGCTTTTCTGGAAAAGTACGGAGAGACTTTGTAAATTCTGAAAAACCTTGGGAAAGGGTATTGCAAACCCCGATCGTCCGTGATAAGATAGCAATATTCGGCCTAAGGGCGGCGAAAACGATGCTTCTTCGTTTTCGCTGCTTTTTCGATAGCGGGCGGCGTGCCGCCGGCAGCGTACCGCTGCACCCACTCGTGAAGATAGCAGGCGGTATTTGTAAGTATGCGGCCCGACCCAGCCTCTTCCTCTCATTGTCATTCTGAACCGGTGAGCGCGTTCCGGTGGAACGCTGGTGCGAACCGACCGAACCGACAGGTGAGACAGCGGTGAAGAATCTCG
>JAETPP010000158.1 GCA_021771115.1 Bacillota bacterium
AGATGCTCCTCCAGAGAACCGTACATCACCTCCGGGTCGCCATTTCCACAATAATCATATTCGCTGCTTGTCCGCACCCACTCGTCCAGCCAGGCCCATTCATGGAAATTTCCCATCTGGATCATGTGGGCAGCATAGGTGCCGCCGGGAAAATATTTTTTTTGAAAAGGCGGCTTTACCTCCATATCCTCCGGGATCGTCACCCAGAATTCGTACCCGTAAACGCCTGTCTCGTCCTTGGGGTTCGGGTGGTTAAAGCCGGACAGCCGCAAGCCGGGGAGCTTTTCCCACACCCGGTTTTCCCGGACAAAATCCGCGATCATCTTCCCTGCCCTGTCCTCCGGGTTCTCTCCGATAAAATGGGCTGCCGCCACGGTGGCGGCGGGTAAATGTACGATACGCACATCGTTCATGGTATTTCTGGTCTGTTCAACCATAGTAAGTTCCTCCTGCATGATTTGTTTTCTTTCATTTTGCAGCTGCGCCTTGGAAAGAGAAAGAGAATTTGCCAGTTCCAAAAGCTTATGATCGGATAGCAGAACCTCTCCGGCGGGAAGCTGCGCCCGTACCTTCAAGGCGGCAAGAAATTGAGCCAGAAGCTCCCGCACAGCGGAGAGGGCCTTTGCCTCTTCGTCCAGCGAAGCGAGGTTTCGTTCCAACACGGCGATGGCGGCAGAAGCGCCCGGGTCCTCCAGGATCTGGCCGATCTCTTTTAGGGAGATCCGCAGCTTTCGCAGCACCAGGATCTGCCGAAGGCGGGCGATATCCCTTTCGCTGTACACACGATAGGCATAGCCCTCCTTCCTCACGCTGGAAATCAGCCCGGTCTTCTCATAATGGCGAAGCATTCGGGCGGATACGCCGTATTCCCTGGATACCTCTGTCACTGTTTTTAAGTTTTCCATGTGGCTTCTCTCCTTTCCTGATCTTTATTGTAAAGTACGACATCGTGTTCGAGTCAATAGGACGGGAAAAATTTTTTCGACAGAAAAGCCCGGAGGTTTTTCCTCCGGGCAGCATTGCTATAAGGACAAGAGCTTTTCGTTCAGCATTTCCTGGGCGGCCAGCAAAATCCCAAGCTGTCCGCTGTGGTAATTTAAGCCCCCCTGCATCCACACTGCGTAGGGCTCCCGCAGAGGCGCGTCGGCGGAAAGCTCAATGGAAGAGCCCAGCGTAAAAGCGCCCGCGGCCATGATCACGTCGCTGTCGTAGCCGGGCATGGGGCTGGGCTCCGGCGTGACAAAGGAATCTACCGGCGCGCCCTTCTGCACGCCCCGGCAAAAGGCGATCAGCTGTTCCCTGCCGCCAAGCTTGATGACCTGAACGATATCGCCCCGCTTTTCCTCCGGCGCGGGAGACACATCATAGCCCAGCTCAGAAAAGAGAGCGGACGCGTACACCGCTGTTTTCACCGCTTCTCCCGCTGCGTGCGGCGCGTGGAAGGCGCCCAGGAAAAGCTCGCGGCTCTGCCCCAGGGTGCAGCCCAGTTCCCGGCCTGTGCCGGGGGTGGTCAGGCGGTAGGCGCAAAGCTCCACCAATTCCTTTTTTCCCGCGATATAGCCGCCGGTGGGGGCTATCCCTCCGCCGGGGTTTTTGATGAGAGAGCCCGCCATAAGATCCGCACCAAAGGCGGCAGGCTCTTCCCGCTGGGTAAATTCTCCATAGCAGTTATCCACCATAACAATGCAGCCGGGAGCTTTTCTCTTGGCAATTTCGGCTATCCTGCCGATTTCCTCCACCGTGAGCGAGGGGCGCAGGCTGTAGCCCCGGGAACGCTGGATATAAATCAGCTTATGATCCGGGGAAATCCTGCGTTCCATTTCAGCATGATCCGGCGTACCGTCCGGCAGAAGCTCTATCTGCTCATAGGAAATTCCAAACTCCTTTAAGGAGCCCGGCTCTTCCCTGCCGTTTATCCCGATCACGCCCTGGATGGTATCATAGGGGGTGCCTGTCACACAGAGCATTTTATCTCCCGGGCGCAGCAGGCCGAACAGCGCCACCGTCAAAGTATGGGTGCCGCTGACAAAGTTCCAGCGCACCAAGGCGTCTTCCGCGCCCAGGGCGCGGGCGTAAACCTCATCCAGCACCTCCCGGCCCCGGTCTCCATAGCCGTAGCCCGTACTGCCGGCAAAATGGCTTTCACTGACGCCGGCCTGATGAAAGGCGGCCAGCATTTTCTGCTGGTTATAGCGCTGTATTTCCTCGATTTCCCGCAAGCGGGGCCCGATTTTTTCTTCTACCCGGCTCGATACTTCCTGAAGCTTTTCATCGATCTCAAAATAAGAATATATCATTTATCCTCTTCCCCTTTTTTCCAGGCCCTGAGAATACACCCAGGTATCCGCCTTCACATATCCCAGCTTTTGATAAAATTCCCGATTTTTTTCCTTTTCTCGGAATACATAAAGTGTCTTTCCGGGAAAACACGCCTCTACCCTGCGGACCAGGTTTGTCCCGATCCCCCTGCGGCGAAATTCGGGAGCCACGGCCAATGCCGATAACACCGCCGCCTTTTTGCTGATGGAAGATACCAGCGCGCAGCCGGAAAGCTCACTGCCGGAATATTCCGTCAGCGCCAAGGCGGCTTCATGCCGCAGCTTGTGGGAAAGATCCAGATAGAAGGGTTCGAATTCCTCTACCATGCCCGCTTCCTCCAACAGCCCAAAGATCTCCCGGATGTTCACGGCGTAAGGATCCAAAAGGGCCTCTTTCCCCGGCTTCAGCTGCTTTTTCAGCACATCGCCGGAATCGGAAACCGGCAGAGAAAGGGCTTCCGCATTGCGGACCGCGCATAAAACCGCCTGGGGGCCTACAGCCCGCAAAAATTCCTTTGTTTCCTCCGTGTGCAGCACCGTGCCGGAGATCATCATTACGCCATCGGCCAGGCAGAACACCGTGTCCGATTCACGATCCACCCAAAAGCAGGAGAAGCCTTTCTCAAAGCCATAGGACAAAGCGATCCCCGCTATTTTACAGCCAAAGGGCGTTTTTTCACAAAGGCGCAGCATCTGCTGCTGTTCCTTTTCCCGTTCTACCAATGAGAGCATGAGTTTTCCTTTCCTTTAGAGCCTGTTTCAAAACTGACTTCCGCCAGACGGCCGCATAAAGAAACCGCCCCGAATCGGGGCAGTTCTTTTTTAAAGCAAATCAAGTTTTAAAAGCCGGACGGCTCTCGCCGAAGCCCGGAAACCGCGCAGGGAGTTTTAGCCTACGAAATACATTACGATATTTACCACCAGAACAAAAAGGAAGAAGCCGATAGCGATCACCTTTGTCCAGCGGGACAAAAACGCGTCGATGGAACGCGCCTTATTCTTAGAGAGAAACGTATCCGCGCCGCCGGTGACTACGCCCACATTCTTCTGGCTGCCCTCCTGCAGCAGAACAACGATGATGATAGCCAGGGAAAACAGCAGCAATACGATGCCAAAAACGATTTTAAGTGCGGTCATTTATAATTCCTCCTGAAATAAACTTCAAAACAGTGCTTATAACTATACCATATTCTCCCGGACTTTGCAAGAGCGGAAGCGGCCTTTTCAAAAATTTTTCTGTTTTCCGCGTATATGCGAAACCCTTCCGGCAAAAATACTAGCAAGCAACCAAGCTGCGTTTGCATGTCCGAACCAAACGGAACTATCGTCCATCAGGACCGGGGCCCATGGCCTTGCGTAATATTTCCGGGCGGGCCGGGCCTCGGTTGCTCGCCCTTTGGCGCTGACCGGATCAAAACCGGACTTCAGCCAAAGGGCCAGTTTTTGCCCTTTTTTCCGGAACTGTTACCGGCTCCACAAAGGAGAGGGGTATACTCCCTGCTCTGTCAACGCACGAATGCCGGCCACTACCTGCTCTTTATCCTCCTTATAGGTCACGCCATACCACTTATCCGCAGAGGAAAGCACACTCACCCCGGCGGAACCGGCGTGCAGCATGCTCCCAACGGTAAAGGGAAGCAAAAATTCCGCCTTTAAGGGGTTTTTCGGGACGTCCTCCCGGAAAAACCGCAGGAAATCCTGCTCCAGGCCAGCCGTAAAGCCGGCGGGAAAACCGAAAAGATTCATGGAAACAATGGTATCCTCCGGCAGCGGCACCCAGGTATTGCCCTCGTCCTCCGTATAGGCAATGTCCTTTTCCCGCTTTGCGATGCGAAGGCGCTCCGTGATCCCGGTAAGCTTTCCGTTTTCCACTTCGCACACGCCCCGGGAGACCGTGCCGTGTTCTGTGACTGTATTTTTCAGATAATAGCCCACCATGGCACAGTCAAGGGGTTCCCCGGTCCTTGCGTTTTTCAGGTAATGATAGATCTTTTCAAAGGCTTCCCGGCCGTAGAAATCATCGGAATTGATCACGGCATAAGGGGAATCCTTCAAGGTGCGGGCCGCTACCAGAGTGGCATGGGAGGTTCCCCAGGGCTTTTCGCGCCCCTCCGGAATGGAAAAGCCGGCCGGAATATCCTGAAGCTTCTGAAACACATAGCTTATCTCCATGAACCTTCCCACATTGGGAAATACCGTTTCCTCAAATGCCGGAAGCAGTTCCTCTTTAATGACAAACAGCGCTTTTTTAAAGCCGGCCATCCGCGCATCATACAGGGAATAGTCAATAATTTTCTCCCCGTGCGCGCCGATCGGGTCGATCTGCTTCAGGCCGCCGTACCGGCTGCCCATGCCCGCGGCCATGATGACCAGAACAGGCTTGCTCATTGCTCATCTCTCCTTTTATCATATATAAAGCTGGTTTGCTTTATTGCTTACAGCCTTCTTTTATCCCCCGCAGGCGCTCCACCGCCTCCTGCACCAGCTGGCTCAGGCCCAGCTCCCTGGTCCCCACCACCACATTGTCGCAGTGGGCAATGGGCAGCAGGATGCGCTTGGCGGGGCTCTGCCCCGCCGCCAGTGCCATGGCCGGGGTGATCTCCCCCAGCATGGCGTCCGCGATGACCACGCCGATGGGGGCCACGATCACGTCCGCCGTGCGGCA
>JAETPP010000159.1 GCA_021771115.1 Bacillota bacterium
ACGACTAACGACTAATTACTAAAGGACGAGATCCTTCGTCACTTCGTTCCTCAGGATGACAGGAAGGAGGGATAGGATGACAGGTGGGGGCTTGTTTCTTTTTTCTAACGACTAACAGCTAATTACTAAAGGACGAGATCCTTCGTCACTTCGTTCCTCAGGATGACAGGAAGGAGGGATAGGATGACAGGTGGGGGCTCTGGATGACAGAAGAGCGGCAGGATGACGGGTGAGACCCATGCGTCAGCATGACGGAAAAGACCGGCATACACAGGAAACAACATAGAATCGCCAGATTCTAATCCCCTCAGTCAGCCTTCGGCTGACAGCTCCCCTTGTAAACAAGGGGAGCCAAGGGGCCTATCATTTGCCGCTTCTCCTTCGCCCTTCATTGCTCACTGTTAATTACTAATTACTAATTGCTAATTCCCCATCGCCCTTGCCCTTCTCCAGTATCTAGTATCTAGAATCTAGAATCTAGTATCCAGCATCTAAAAAGCCCCGGAGCACCTCCGAGGCTTTTTTTCACCCTCCGCCCCGGCACAGGGCGGCGCCCAGCTCAGCTACAGCATTGTCGCTCAGCTCCCGGCCATGCTCCGCGTAAAAGGCATACAGAACGCAGGCCGGCCCAAGATACGCGCCGAATTCTCCGGCGGCAAGGACCACCTGCCGCCTTTCCCGCAATCCGGCGTAAACCGCTAAATAATACTGGCCCCGATATACGCAAAGGGACGCCCGCGCGTCCGGTACAGAGCCGTACAGCCGCATGATCGCGCCGCACAGGGCGGAAACCCCCGAAAAACAAAACACAAGGGGCTGCACGGGATGCTTCAATCTCAAGGGCAGCACCTCTTTTCCCGGTCACTGCCATTCTATGCCCAAGGCAAGAGGTTGGTGAAGGGGCGAAACGCCTTTTCTGCGGCGGTCAGTGCGATAAATTGGAATTTAGCATGTTAGTAATTAGCTATTAGTAGTTAGTTGTTAGAGAAGAACAAGGTCTCCGGCCTGTCATCTCTGAACAAAAGCAAAGCAAGCTTTGCTTTCAGTGAAGGATCTCGTCCTTTTGTCCTTTTACCCAGGTTAGGACGAGATCCTTCGTCACTTCGTTCCTCAGGATGACAGATAGGGGGCCTGTCTCGCCTGTCGGCTCGGTTGCTGTGCCCCGGTGGGGCACGTTCAGCAACGACCGAAGCGAAGCGTAGACCAGTTCGCACCAGCGGTCTCGCCTGTCGGCTCGGTCGGGTCAGAAAGGTCTCCACTGGAGACCTTCCCCCCACCGGGACGCGCTTACCTCTTTTCTAACGACTAACTACTCACAACTAACAACTAGTTCGCTAAACAATAATTTATCTGCCCTTTCTCCAGCATCCAGAATCCAGCATCCAGAATCTAGCATCCAGCATCTAGCATCCAGCATCTAGTATCTCAGCTTTTCAATGGCCGCGGCGGGGTCTTCCGCGCGAAAAACGGCGGTACCGGCCACTAAAATATCCGCTCCGGCCCGGCGGCAGAGGGGGGCGGTCTCTTCATTGACTCCGCCGTCCACCTCCAGCAGCACATGGGGAAAGGCTTTTTTCAGGGGGGAAAGCTTTTCCAGGCAGGGCTCCATCAGCTTTTGGCCGCCAAAGCCTGGCTCCACCGTCATCACGGTGATCAGATACAGTCCGTCGCCAAAGGGCTCCAGGGCCTGGGGCGGCGTAGCGGGGGACAGGGCCATACCGGGCTTTGCGCCGCTTTCCCGGATGGCGGCAAGCACGGCGGCGGAATCATCCGCGCATTCGATATGAAAGGTAATGCTGTCCGCCCCGGCCCGGCGGAAGGCTTCGATATAGGGCAGGGGGTGCTCCAGCATCAAATGAACATCAAAAAACAGGGAGGTTTTATCCCGCAGAGAGGCCACTACCTGAGGGCCAATGGAAAGGTTCGGAACAAATCTGCCGTCCATCACATCGATATGAAGCATGTCCGCGGCGGCAACGCGCTGCACCTCCTGCCCCAGGGCGGAAAAATCCGCCGCCAGCAGGGAAGGTGAAATTTTCAGCGGCTCGGCTTTTACCATATGATACACTCCTTCAGTCCATCAGATTTTAACGATTTGCCTGTTTCCCACAGGGGAAGAGCTTTCTTTTTCCGCAGATAAAGCAATCCGCCCGGCTTTTTCAAGCCGGACGGGATCTATAAAAAGCAGGGCCCGCGCGGACCGCCGCTTTTTTATACTATGCCGCCGGCAGAAAAGGGTGCGAGAGTTTCTATATTATATATGAAAAGCGGGTAGAGCTTTTTTCTCAGAGAGAAGGTGGATGGGGGCGCGATAAGAAAAATGAGCAATGAGCAATGAGCAATGAAGGGAAAGGGCGCAATCACATTCTGTCATCCTTTTCCCTTTTCCTCAGGCGTGAAGGGCGAGATCCTTCGTCACTTCGTTCCTCAGGATGACAGTGGGTAGGGTAGCTCGTGCGCCAAATTGGAATTTAGCGGGCTGACGAATAGCGCAAACCCTCGCCTCCCCTGAGAAGGGGAAAATCTGCTCTTCGAGCAGATTTCGGTGGCGGCCGTAAGGCCGTCGGAGGGGTTCTTGCTTGCCGCACGGAACCCTCCAGTCGCCCTATCGGGCGACAGCCCCCCTTTCAGGGGGGCCAAGAGGTGCGTGCTAAACAATAATTTACTGAACTCCGCCCTTCCTTTTCTTGTGCCGAAGGCGCCGCCACTGTCCAGCATCCAGAATCTAAAACCCGCAGGCAAGCTGGGCCAGGACGGTGAAGACGGGAATGGTGAGAATGGAAAGCACAGTGGTGGCCGCCACTGTTTTGGAGGCGAGCTGAGAATCCTGATGGTATTCCACCGCAAAAAGGACTGTATTGGCCGCTACGGGGGCGCTTGCCTGGATCACGGTGCTCACAAAGATCTCCGGCTCCGGGCGGATCAAAAGCAGAAGGACAAGGTAGAGCGCGGGGCAGAGGATCAGGCGCAAAAAGGCCGTTTTGTATACGTTCCAGTCCGTCAGGAAGGATTTCAGATCCACCCTTGCCACAAAGCTGCCGATCACCAGCATGGCTAACGGCGTATTCAAACCGGAAAGAAAGCCGATAGGCTCCCGGATCACGGCGGGAAGATCCAGCCCCAGGAAATACACGGGCAAGCCGACGGCAAGCCCGATGATCCCGGGATTCAAAAGAGCGGTTTTCAGGTTCAGCCTGCCGCCGCTCATCATGGCATAGCCATAGGTCCAGCAGATCAAATTAAACACTACCACAAAGAAGGAGCCGTATACCACGCCGGTATCTCCCACAATGCCCTGGATCAGCGGCAGGCCCATAAACCCGGCGTTGCTGAAGATCACGGAAAAGCGCAGGACCTTCTTGCGCTCCGGCGGTTCCTTCTTAAAAAAGACCAGGCTGACCAGGACCCCGATCACCATGGAGAGGGTGGAAACCACCGCCGCCAGCAGCAGCGAGCCCAGCTCCAGATTCTTCCCCGCGCTGATCAGGGAATTGATGATCAGACAGGGCGTAACGATCTTGATCAGCAGCGAAGTGATCTCCGCCGCGCCCTTTTCCGTAAGCATTCCCGTTTTCGTAATGATGTAGCCCACTATGATCAGCAGGAGCATGACGGCTACCTTACTTACTACCGTACCGATGGCTTCCATTGGACCCCTCTTTCCCCTAACCCTATTTTCGACCGCTTCCCTTATTTGCGCTGTCCTTTTTGCCCGGAGGGCTTTCCTGTTCCTCACGCCGGATATTCCGCTTGCGTTCCCGCAAAAAGAAAACGGTCAACACCACAAGGGCCGCGGCGGCGATACACCGCAGGGCGATCCCCCAGCCCCCGGCAAACAGATCCTGCTCCGGCAAAAGAGCGTTTGCCAGCCACCAGGCCCCCAGGAGGAGAAAAAAGCCGCCTGCAATGTAAAAAACCTTATTTTCTTTTGAAATAGAAAAGATGAGGATCAAGCCTACAATGAACCACATCGTCGCGTAAAAATAATCCATTCTGTATTCTTCGACCTCTTTTCCTTCAGAGGGTATTTGCGCATACACGATAAAGAGCACGATCCACGCCCACCTGACGTATTTTCCTATTATATCCGTATTCCCGCCGAATTACAAGGGGAAAGACAGAGATTAGCGTATGGCTTGGCGGGCAGTTACACCACGGGCACTCGTGAAGCTATTTGCTGCGGAAGCAAGCGGTAAATTATGGTTTAGCGCTCACCCTTGGCCCCCCTGAGAAGGGAAAAATCTGCTCTTTGAGCAGCTTCCGCTGTCACGGCAAAGCCGTGACTGGAGGGTTCCGTGCGGCAAAGGGGCAAACCACAGGATTTATGCGGCCTTTAAGCGAGCTAGAACCCTTCCACCATGCAAAGCATGGTCCCCGCAGGCTGCGAAGCAGACTGTTTCCCCTCTTCAGGGGAGGCAAGGGTTTTTTGCTATTTGGCTAGCCCGCTAATTTTCAATTTACCGCACTCATTTTCTTCCCCCTGTCATCCTGAGGAAAAAAGGCGCTTCGCGCCTTCTTGACGAAGGATCTCACCTTTGGAGCTTGTGGAGAAGGGAAAAGGGCGAGATCCTTCGGGCGCTGCCCTCAGGATGACAGGTAGGAGACTCAGGATGACAGGAGAAGGGCGAGGATGACAGGAAAAGAAGGGCCCAGAGTAATGAGCAAGTGCTCTTTCATGGCTAATTGCTAATTGCTAATTGCTCATTACTAATGTCCTTTCTCTAACGACTAACAACATAAAAAGCGGAGCCCAAAGGGGAGGCTGCATAAAGAAGTGGAAATTATGCTTTCTACTTCCTTTTTTCTGTCCGAAAATAGAAAGCGGATTTTGGGTATCAAAATCCTCTGCTCGCTAAATTCAAGGACATAAGTTTTATTTCATACTTCGTATGAAGTGATATTTCCCTTTTCGGGAAGTGTTATTGAAACACGGTGTGTTTCAGTTTTATTTTATTCGCTCCATAACTGCCGTAAGGCAATA